>JAUYSB010000129.1 GCA_030696525.1 Hydrogenophaga sp.
CTGCGCAAGCCCGAGACGGCGCCGCAGGTGCGCAAGAACACACAAAAGGAATTCCCCGAGGGCATTCCGGCCTATGGCGCCGATGCCTTGCGTTTCACCTTCGCCGCGCTCGCGTCGCTGGGCCGCTCCATCAACTTCGACAGCAAACGCTGCGAGGGCTACCGCAACTTCTGCAACAAGCTCTGGAACGCCACCCGCTTCACGCTGATGAACTGCGAGGGCTTCGACTGCGGCCTGAAGGAACACACTAAAGCCGAGTGCGCAGTGGGCGGCCCGGCCCACGGCTACCTGAACTTCAGCCAAGCCGACCGCTGGATCGTCTCCAAGCTGCAGCAGGTGGAGGCCGAGGTGGCCAAGGGCTTTGCCGAGTACCGCCTCGACAACGTGGCCAACACCATCTACGACTTTGTGTGGAACGAGTTCTGCGACTGGTACCTGGAAATCGCCAAGGTGCAGATCCAGACCGGCAACGACGCGCAGCAACGTGCCACCCGCCGCACGCTGATCCGCACGCTGGAAGCCATCCTGCGCCTGGCCCACCCCGTCATCCCCTTCATCACCGAAGAGCTGTGGCAGAAGGTGGCGCCCGTGGCCGGCCGCGGCGGCGAGTCGGTCAGCGTGGCCGCCTACCCGGTGAGCCAGCCCGAGCGCATCGACGCGGGCTCAATAGCCCATGTGGCCAAACTCAAGGGCTTGGTGGACGCCTGCCGCAACCTGCGCGGCGAAATGAACGTCTCGCCCGCCACCCGCCTGCCGCTGTACGTGCTGGGCGACACCAGCTTCATGGAAGGCGCGGCCCCGGTGCTCAAGGCCCTGGCCAAGCTCAGCGAGGTGAAGGTGTTTGCCGACGAGGCCGCCTGGAGCGCCGCCGCCCAGGCCGCGCCGGTGGCCATGGTGGGTGAGGCCCGCCTGTGCCTGTTTGTGGAAGTGGACGTGGACGCCGAAAAGGCCCGACTGGGCAAGGAAGCCACCCGCCTGGAAGGTGAAATCACCAAGGCCAAGGGCAAGCTGTCCAACGAAGCCTTTGTGGCCAAGGCGCCGCCGGCCGTGATCGAACAGGAGAACAAGCGCGTGGCCGAGTTCAGCGCGACGCTGGAGAAAGTGCGCGCGCAGCTGGCGCGCCTGGGGTGATGGCTCTGGCTGGAAGCGGTGTCAGCCGCTGCCAGCCTGCGCGGCTTCAGCGCCGCTGTAGCACCGCTTTAGCGCCGCTTGAGCACCGACACGTAGTCCGTGCCCACGGTGTCCTGCGCCACCAGCTCGTTGCCGGTCTGCTTGGCAAAGGCCTGGAAGTCGCGCACCGAACCGGCGTCGGTGGCAATCACCTTGAGGGTCTGGCCGCTGCTCATGTCGGCCAGGGCTTTTTTGGCCTTGAGGATGGGCAGTGGGCAGTTGAGCCCACGGGCGTCGAGTTCTTTGTCAGCGGTCATGGCGTTGGTGTTCCTGGTTCGGCGCCGATTTTACGCGGCCGAGCTATCCGGCGGCTGACGGGGGATTTCGACAAACTCGGGCTCAATGCCCCGGCCACGCAGCCAGTCGGCCAGCGCCAGCCCGGTGCCGGCACGCCAGCACTTGATGTCTTCGGGCGCGTACATCTTGTACTCCGCCAGCTCGGGCGAGAGCCTCACCTCGCCATGACAACGCGCGTGGTAGGTGATGATGACCTGGTTCATGCGCAGGAACTCGTGCACGCCCACCAACGTCAGTTCATCGGCCACCAGGTTGGTCTCCTCGGCAATCTCGCGGGCGATGCCTTCTTCGGGGCTTTCACCGGCCTCCATGAAGCCGGTGATGAGCGCGAACATGCGGTGTGTCCAGGCCGCGTTGCGCGCCAGCAGCACCTTCCCGTCCACCTCCACAATCGCGGCCAGCACCGGCGTGGGGTTGTTCCAGTGGGTCCAGTCGCACGCGGGGCAGCGCAGGCGCGACTTGAGGCCGCCGTCCTCCTGCTCCACGCGCTCGGCCAGCGGCGTGGCGCACTGCGGGCAATAGCGAAAATGTGTGCCGCTCATGCCGGAAACACCCCGGTGGACAGGTAGCGGTCGCCACGGTCGCAGACGATGAAAGCGATGGTCGCGTTCTCCACCTGTTGCGAAATCTGTTGCGCCACCCAGCAGGCACCTGCGGCCGAAATGCCGGCGAAGATGCCCTCCTCGCGCGCCAGCCGGCGGCACATGTCCTCGGCGTCGTTCTGGCTCACGTACACCAGCTCATCCACCGCGCTGGGGTCGTAAATTTTGGGCAGGTATTCCTGCGGCCATTTGCGGATGCCGGGAATGCGCGAACCCTCGCTGGGCTGGGCGCCAATGATGCGCACGGCAGGGTTTTGCGACTTGAGGAAACGCGACACGCCGGTGATGGTGCCGGTGGTGCCCATGGCACTCACGAAGTGGGTGATGCGCCCGCTGGTCTGGGCCCACAGCTCGGGGCCGGTGGTCTCGAAGTGGATGCGCGGGTTGTCGGCATTGGCAAACTGGTCCAGCACCCGGCCCTTGCCGTCCTTGACCATCTTGTCGGCCAGATCGCGCGCGTACTCCATGCCGCCGCTCTTGGGCGTGAGGATCAACTCGGCGCCAAAGGCCTTCATGGTCTGGGCGCGCTCGATGGACAGGTCTTCCGGCATGATCAGCACCATGCGGTAGCCCTTGATGGCCGCCGCCATGGCCAGCGCAATGCCGGTGTTGCCCGACGTCGCCTCGATCAAGGTGTCGCCCGGCTTGATCTCGCCACGCTCCTCGGCCCGGCGGATCATGGACAGCGCCGGCCTGTCCTTCACCGAACCGGCCGGGTTGTTGCCTTCGAGCTTGCCCAGCACAACGTTGCCGCGCGCCGCACAGACGTCGGCTCCGATGCGCTGCAAGGCCACCAGCGGCGTGTGGCCAACGGCGTCTTCAATGGTCGGATAGACAGGGGCTTGGGCTGCGGTCATGGTTCTCAAGTGTTGGGATGCCCGAGCGGGCGAAAATCACACCCGCCACTGTGCCATAATTTCGTTTTCCAGATACCCGCCCGGGTGGTGAAATTGGTAGACGCGCCGGATTCAAAATCCGGTTCCGCAAGGAGTGTCGGTTCGAGTCCGACCCTGGGCACCATGAATAAAATCAACAACTTACGTTGAATTCAAGAGCCAGCAGCAACGCTGGCTTTTTTGTTGCCTGCTCCGTGTAGCCACCATGTAGCCGCTGGTACAGGGTTATTGCGCCAAACTGCCTCAATCACTGCAACAAAAAACGCCTCAGTGAGCGGTTGCATAGAATCGGTGCAGCGACAAGGAGACCCGCTTGATTCGATTTCAGCCAGCGCCCGGCACAATCCTCAACTGCGACTTCACAGGGTTTGTGGCGCCTGAGATGGTCAAGCCTCGCCAGGTGGTGGTGCTGTGGAAGCACAAAAGCAACGCCAAGTTGGTGTACATCGTGCCGTTGTCCACCACGCCGCCCTTAGATGCCGCGTTGGCCGTGCAGTTGCCCAAGCTGCCCATCCCAAGGGCCGGGCAAGACCCGACAACACCCATTTGGGTGAAGTGCGACATGGTTTACACCCTGTCTACAGACCGGCTTTCACTGCCAGTAAACCGCGCTTCTCGCCGGGCCGCAGCGTCACCCATCAACATCAACGTGTCCACTCCGGAGCTGATGGCAATTAGGGCATGTGTTGCCAAGGCGCTTCGGCTGACATAAAATACAACCGTTCCCGCAAGGGGCTTCAAGTCTGGTTCCGCTTCGGCGTCGAACCAGCCAGACTGGGATGCGATGACAAGCGCTCAACTCTGAAATCAAGGGCACTTCGGTGCCCTTTGTCTTTTGTGGAGTCGAAACAACGCCGTGAGGGTGGCTGGTGCGCTCTGAGCCTGAGCGGAACTGTTAGCCGCGCCGTCGATTCTTGGCGGCCGAATGCGTTAGCTTGGGCCTGATTCCCATCTCCTCAAATAACTTTAGCAGCGGAGACGGTCCAGCCGGGTTAGACACCCTGATGGGGCTGCTGCTAATCGATAGCCGAGGCAGCTTCGGTGCAGGCACACATCGGCATGACTCCTTGAATGCCAGCAAATCGGGCATGTCAAAAATGATGCGCTTGCCGATGCGGGTGCAGGGGATCGGCCCAGCCGGAGCGGCCAAAGCGTACACCTGACGGGCGCTGACGCCAAGAACCTCGGCGGCTTGTGCTGCGTTCATTGCGTTCCCCATAGATGGTTTTTTCCGTTCAGGTAGTCCTCTAGGTCTTCCTTCCGCCAGAGCGGGATGCGGACGCTGGTGCCAGGTGCCAGGTGCCAGGCACCAGGTGCCGGGGGTAGCAAGTCGCACGATGCGACCAGCAAATCCGGCAACGTTGCCGGATTTTGGCTTGCCAACTGTTTCGCTTCTGTCCCGGTCTATTTGCTCAGTTCTTCGGCTGTCAGCCGGACAAAGTAGGGGCGCTTCGGTCCTGCGTCAAGGTCGTAGACGGCAAAGTAGTAGCGCTGGTGGTTCACGCCCCACGACCCCTCAATGACGCACCGGCCACTAGCTGAAAGCCGCTGGGCTTTGCCTGCAAACGCTTGGGCTTGCGCCTGGTGGTCTGCCGGGAGTCGCAAAAGCACCGGGTCAATCGCTGGGCATGTTGGCTTTACCAAAGGCCTTCCAACGTCTCTTGTTCCGAGCCAAACGAAGCCAGCGAGGATGCACAGCACAAAAGCGAACCATGTAACGGCTTTGGTTTTCATACTCGGTCGTAATCTGTCGACGCCTTGGCTGGGTGCTAGCCCCACTACCTCTGCAGTTGCCGCAAGCCTTCTACCTGTTTGCGCTCACAGTACGCACGCATTCTGAAGTCGGTCGGCCATTCGCCCGCACACTTGCGCCTGATGATTTCAGCCTCCCTCGGCGGCGCATCAACGGGGCGGCGCACTGTTGACAGCCCTTCATCTTGCTTCTTTTCGCAGTACGCCCGCATCCGAAAATCATCAGGCCATTCCATCGCGCATTTGGCGGAGATAACTGCACTCTCGCCACCGCCTGCACTTTGCCCCGGATTCGCAGTGTTGACGCTTTGCCGCGCCACTTGTGGGCGAGTAACTTGCGGCGCTGGCGCGGGCGGTGCTGGGGGCGGGGGCGGTGTCGTGACAATGCGGGCGGGCCGTCCATCAAGCGTCTCCGCTTTGACGGTGCCTTGCGGGCACACATTCGCTAGCTGCTGTTCAATGACGCGACCATTCGGCATGGTGCATCTGACCTGAGCGGATGCAGTTGCAGCGGACAAAGCACCAAAAGCCACCAGCCCCAGCGCGTTGAATTGACGGACGTTCATGCGGCACAAGCGTAAACCGCCCGGCTCATATCGTCAAAGCCTGCCCGCCAACGTCCGCGCTTTTGACCGGATAGGGTCGTGGTCTAGCTTGTGTTCCTGCCGCGCCTTGTGCCCACACATCAGCCAGGGCGGCGACCACTTGCCCGAAGGCGTCAGGACGGTGGCGGTCACCTTGTCGGCCTCGCCACGCTCACCAGCCAAGGCCAGCAAGCGGGCGACGGTCCAGGCCACCACATCGGCCTCGGGTTCGGCCTGGTCGACCGTCACCGGATCGTCAAGCATCTACGCGGTGCCCAGCCAGAATGACCACTTGCCCCGGCTTGCTGCGGCTAGCCTCTCGGGATACCCGGCGCTTGAATGCCTGCTCCGACTCGCCCGGCTCACGCAGCCACTCACCGCCACCACCCGTGATCCGCACCAGCGACCCGTCTGCGGCGTCAGGCTTGGATGCACCGACGATGAAAATGGTACGCGGCGAACCGTCGACCTCAGACGCACCGCGCCCGACTTCCAGGGCCTCGATTCGTTTTTCAAGCGTTGCCATTGTTTACCCCCCGTCCAAAATTAGTCGCGAAAGCGTGATCAATTGCCCGGACCAGCCATTCTGGCGACTCATAAAACGGCGGCAGGCTAGCGAGCAAGTCAGTGTCAGCCTGCGTCATCTCGCCCGCATCCATTCGACTTGCCAGCGCATGAACACCCTCCTCAATTTTGGGTTCACATGCATCAAACAAGGCGCGCAAAGCGGCCAAAAACTTCTCGCTACGCTCTGCCTCGGCTGCGGCCTCAGCCTTCGACACGTTGCCTAGCCGGTCCTCAAGGCCCTTCACCCGTCGATCAAGTGTCGGCATGCTTCACCTCCAGGGCGGCCACGCGGGCGGCAAGTTCGTCAATCTCTGCTACTCGGGCCAGTGAACCAATCGCGGCCAGCAGTTGGGCACCCTGCCCCGGCGCAAGCTCACCAGCGGCCACAGAAGCCAGCACAGCGCGTCCCTGCGCGGTCAGGGTGCCATCGGGTAGGGTGAGGGGCTGCGCAGGCTCTACGGCCTTCAGTGGGGCAATGGTTCGCTCCAGCAGCAGGCGGGCGGCGGATACATCGCCCTCCAGTGCTTGCGCCTTCAGTTTGTCCAGCAGTTCGGGCATACATTCGGCGATGGCTGCGCGAATCTTCGCCACATCGCCAGTGCCGGGCGTTCGGCCTTTGGGGTTTCCGGACTGGCCGGGCTTCCAGCGGCTTGGTGGGGTTGATTTGGGCTTGGTCATGTCTGTTTTCACCCTGCTGTTTCAGGTGCCCAGCAGCATCTTGAGGCCATCTTTATTCACCCTCACCTGTATGGTCTTCAAAATCTCCCACATGAACGCCTCAAGGTGAGGCGCAAGGCCAGCGCCATCGATCTTGATGAAGCCGTCACCGTTGCGCATCGCCTGAATTTGCGCCCGCATGTACTCGATCTGTGTTTCGGTCATGGCTTTTTGGAGCGTAAAAGCAGCTTCACGAATCTTGTTTTCCTTCTCGATCTGGTCATCGATCTTGCGCAGGGAATCCCAACTCATGCTGTCGGAATCCTTCAGGTTGCCAAACAAGCTGCTCAGCAGGTCGCCCGTGCTGTTGATCGTGTTGTCGATGGATGCGAATACCGCCTCAAACTTCTTGACATCGGCCTCTAGCTTGGCAATGTCCAGCTTTACCGTTGCCTCAATGAACTTGATGCGCTCGTTGCTGGCGATTTTCTCAAGCTCCACGCGGGATTTGAGCGCGGCCTCCTCCGTTTTAGCAAGTGCCTTCGCCCGGCTCTCATCGGCCTGCGCTGCCAACTTCGCGGATAACGCATATTGCTTGCTGGCCTCCCCTCCCTTTTCTGTTTCGTCCTTCACGCGTTTGATTTTTTCGGCGGTGGGTTCTGCCTTGTCGCCCGCCTCTCGGATGCCATCGGCCATCGCCTTGTAATCGGTCCCTGCAGCCTTGGCGCTGTCTGATTTGACGGCGGCCTCAAGCCCAAGAAGTTTGCTCTTGGCGGCGTCGACTCGCGTGCCGAAGTTGTCAAACACCTCCTGCTGACGACCAGCGAAACCCGAAAAATCCAGCGAGGAAATAGTGAAGGCGATGTTCGCCAGGGTTTCGCCAAGGGCCACCACAAAAGCCTGTGTTCCGACCGCCGCCAGGGTGATACCCCGTATGGCCTTTTCCAGCACGAAGAACGCGCCAGTTACGAAGCCCTCCGCGCCCACATCAAGTGCAATCGTCTTGAGGGTGTTGTAGAGGTCAACAAACGCGTCTTTGACGGGAGTCAGCGAGCCGTATTCCTGATTACGCATCGCCTCTGCGAACAAGGCGATTTCTTCCCGGCCCAGCTTGCCATTCTCTGCAAGCAACTTGAGGTCTTCGACCGGAACACCCAGCGCCTCGGCGAAGATGCGAAGCCCACCGGGTATCTCGGTAATCTTGCTCTCCAACTCCTTCAGGTCGACCGTGCCATCCTTGGTCGCATCAATGAACTTATCAAGCGCCTTCTCGGTATCCTGAAGGTCGCCACCCTGCCCCTTGATGGCCGCGCTGATTCCGATGAAGGCGCTTTCCGCAATCTGCCCGCTGATGGCCGTGTTCTCGATCTTGGCGAGGTAGCCTGAGTACAGGTCGGCCAGTTGCCCCAGGTCAATTTCAAGCTCTCGGGCGGCCTGCTGCACATCCTTGAAAGCCTCGGCGGCGTTGGTGGTCCCGCCCGTGAGGTTGTCCAACTTGGTCTTGAACTGGAATGCCTCAGAGCCAGCATCCCCGGCCACGATGCCAAACGCGGCGATGGCGGCAGCGGCGACCACGATTGATCCCGTCCCTGACTTCCCCAGCCGCAGCATGAGCGAGTCGATCCCTTCCAGCGCCTCCTTTGGTGCGCCTGCGTCTTCAGCAAGTTTCTTGAGGCCAGCGCCCAAGGTTGCGGCCTGCTCTGCTCCGACCTTGGACGAATCGCCAACCTCTTTGATTGCTTCGCTGACCGGCGTCAGCTTGCCAGGGTCTGCCGATGTGCCCAGGTTGTCCAGCCCTTGCGACACTGCTGCAATTTCCTTCTGCGCTTCTGCTGAGTCGCCTAGGAAAATGATCGATACGGTTTTGGTGAGGTCTGCCATTTCGTGTTCCTTGTGTTCGGTGTGGGGCTGGTCAAATCAGCGAGGGTTGGTCAGTGCTGGTGGGCATGTCAGCGAAGCCTGTCGACGGCTGCAGGCTGTTGCGCACAGATGAACAGTGCAACGGTGCACCCTCTGTGTCTTCATCCTCAAAATCAGCGACCCACTCATTGGCGAGGTCCAACAACGCAAGTAGCTGCGTTGTTTCGTACGTCAGGTCGGCGTGCTTGTGGTCGCTGTGTTCTGCCATCCAATCGAAAAGCGCACGGATGCGCTCGTGCAGGCCCAACATGCGGCGCTGCAATGTGGCGATGGTCTTTGCCGCCTGGGGATCGCTGGCGATGATCCCGAACTGCTCACAGACTGCGCGCAGTTGCCAGGGGTGAAGCACAACAGTGTTCGGCTCGTTAAAGCCGTCCTCGCTCTGCGTCAGCATGATGGCGTCACCGTGCTTGTCGTGTATGGCCTCGGCGGTCAGGTGGTGGTGGGTCAAGATGGTTGTCATGGGGACTTTCAATGAATGGCTGCTTCGCTCAAGTAGTGGCGGCGGTCCTGTTTGAATTCGGCGGTGGGGTGCAACGGTTGCAGGGGTGCAGAATTTGCAGGGGTGGGGTGCACCGGTGCACTCACACCACGGGCAGCGCCTCGCCCCCAGGTCCGCCACCGCTTCGCCTTGTTGCCGCCGATGGCCTTCCACAAATCGGCCACGGTTTCGTGTGCTGTCTGCGGAGAGGTTGACGCAGTCCCTTTGCTGCCTGCAGATGGCTTCTCTAGATGGTGTCCGTGTGGCGGTACAGAGAGACCCCCGAAAACACCCCTGATAGGACCGTGGGGCGGTACAGGCGATGGGGTCTCTGTACCGTGGGGCGGTCCTATGCGGCCACCCTCTGTACCGTGGGGCGGTCTAAGCACTACGTTTTTTAGTGGCTCGGCTTTCCGGTACGCGCTGCGCACAAAGGTTTCCGCCGCGCCTGCGTCATAGCCGGGCAAGCGGTCCAGCGTCTGCCAGGTCACGGCGTACCAACTGGCCTTGTTGGGGCGATGCCCCTGCACTGTCTGGTGAATGAAACCACCGGCCAGCAACTCGCCTTTGGCCTTTGTCAGCATGTCTGCCGACTTCCAACCACGCGGCCCCATGTAGGCACGCGACAACAGCAGACGGCCATTGTTGTCACGGACATACTGGCGCGCCACTTCAAGCAACAGAGCCTTGGCATGAGCGCTTAACCGCTGATAGGCGGGGCTATCAACGACCGCCCAAGGCAGAGCGATGAACCCGCCTTCATCGCGGCCGGAGTTGCCCTTGCGGGCTTTGTTGCGCCCGTTAGCCATGGGGCCGCCCTCCCCCGCTTTGCGCCTTCAAATGCTCCTTCAGGACCGCCAACAGGTCGTGACGCTTGCGAGGCGTCCAAGTTGGCAACTGCTTCAAGAACTCGCGTTGATCGTCGTGGCTCAGTGTCTTTGCGACGGTCTCGCAATGTTTCAGCGCCAGCACGCCAAGCTGTGCCGCCTGGTTCAATTCCTCGCATCCATAGCGGCGAACAGCGATGGCTTGAAACATCAGGCGGCGAGATATGCCGTAGGTATCGGCAATCTGCTGCACGGTGGGGTGCACTGTTGCACTCATGCTGCACCCCCCATCGCGAACAGGTCGACTTGCCCAGGGTGTTGGCGGCGAGCAAGTCGGGCCGCGTTCATGTCTCCGGCTCGGCGTTTGGCGAGCGCCGCCTTTGCGCGAAGTGCGCGGCGGGCTGCGCGGACCTCTGCCGCCCAAGACATTGCGCCCTCGGACATGGCTTTCGCAATCACCTCCAGGGGAAGGCTGTAGACGGATATCGTTTCGACCCTCCCGTCTTTGGTTCCGACGACCAAGTCTCGGGCTTCAATCGCATCCCAACCGTGGTCCTTGCGCAAGGCGTGGATGTGGTGGCTAAGGCGTGTGGTGTGGGCGTCAAAAACAGCGTCCATGCCCGTCAGGTGGGCGCCATCCAGAAGGCGGGCCAGCACTTCAGCAAGGACCGTGTTTTGTCGCGTTGGGAGGTTGCCGGGTTTAAAATCGAGGCTGTGTACTGCGCTCGTGGTGGCTTTTGCTGCTGCGGGCGTTTTTTTCATCACGCAACCCCCAGCACACGGCGGAGTTCCGCCACAGGCCACGCAAGGCGGCCATTGATGCGGAGTGGGCGGAGTGGGCCAACGCCATCTCGCATTGACCAGAGGCGGAGCGTCTGTTGGGCGCGGTTCAGATGCGCGGCAGCCTCGGAAGTCGGGAGGTTTGCACGGACCTCCCTATCGAGTGGTACCAGGTGAACGGGCTTGGTTGCCATGTGTAAACCCCTTGGGCTTGTTGAACATGGCTCCGGACTATTTGGGCGCAACCCCCATTGCGGTCAAAGGCGCAACCCCATTGCGTGGCGCAAAGCCTTATTTCATGCGGGTTTCATGTGGATAGGCGCAACCCCTTGCGCCTACTTCAGAGGCCGATTAAAGGCGCTGTAACCCTTTGCTTTGGGCTTATCGCTGGGTAGCAGTTCGCGGACACGCTGTGCTGAAACTTTATAAAACTCAGCGGTCTTTTTGGTGCCGTGCCGCTCCCGGTAAGCCTTCATCTCGGATAGCCTTTCCGGAGTCCAAACCTTGCCCTGCCCGGGTGGACTGCTGACGCTTTCTGCAGTTACGGGAGGCGCGGGATTGGTTGCAGAAATTCTGTTATCTCCATCCTGTGATTGCGCGGCGGTTTCCAATTCGTCAGGCCATTTGTAGCCAGTGGCCTCAACCAGTTCTTTCGCTTCGCTGGCCTCTATACCGCCTCTGAACGTTGCGCCGGCTTTCCCCTCCCTCAGTTGATAGAAGGTTTCGCCCAATATGTCACCCAAAAACATGTGGGGGGCATAGAACATCGCTTGCGCGAAAGCGTCAGGGTCAGTGGCGAGTGGTTCACCTGGGCCTGAGCCGTCGCGAGCGCGCTCCGAAAGTCGACGTTCTACCAGTGAGGGGTCGACGCCATTTATCAAGCATGCAAGCTGATAAAGCGTAAACCTCGGCTCTTTGCTCCATCGATACCACCGCACCGGACCAAGCCCGTCATTCGACCATTGTGTCTTCTCTGGTGGCGGCGTCCATGAGTCAACCGGTTTTGGCTCGGCGTTGTGCGATGCAAAACCACTGCCTCGAAACTGTTTGGAATTACTCACAGCATCCCCCGATGCTCCCCGGTTAGGTGCCACCAGCAGGCCAGCGGGGGGACTGGCTTTTCAGACGGATTGCGGCCCGTCCTAGCTGGTGGCGATTCGGTGTCAGGCTGCGCCGTCCGCTGGCTTGTTCAGCTTGCTTTGAAGCGTGTCGATGTAGGACTTTGCGACCGCCAATCGCTGTCGGCCCTCTTGAACGTCACTCAATACCTGCGTCATAACCTTTATGTAAGTGTCCGCCGCCGCTGCATTGGCGTTGTACAGCGCGGGGTTGTCTAGGTAGAGGCTGGACAACCCATCTCGACTAGCGCCGCAAGCGACCAGCGCATAAGCTCTGCCCACGGCTAACGCCTTGTTTTCAGCAAGCGCGTTTAGTCGTTCCACTTCATCGCGGGTCAACCTCGCCTGAAAGTCGGTCGCCATCTTCGCGGCATCGTAAGACTTGCTCATGCTGCCCCCTTCATTTCAACGGCTGCCGATGCGGACGCCGGTTTGTAAACCTGCTCAACAAAACCCATTACATCGATGTTCAGGTCTTCCAGGCTGGCGACTGCCCGCCATTCGCCCGACCCACTAACATCCATTTCGATGCGCTGGGTTAACTCCTGCCTCCGGAAAGGGCGACAGCCGCGCCATTCACCATTGGCGTCTTTGATCTGAATGAGGTAGTGACCATTTGGCCCGATAGCCGTTCGGGAAAAGTCAACCCGCAACACATCGTGCATGTCCACAGCAGGCGGGCACCAACAGTCATGCGCAGGCATCAAGACTTTGTTTGCAATCGGCGACCGGCTTGCGTTGGTAGGGTAAGCGGCTTCTATGAGTGTCGTTTGCATCGCCGCCCCTCAGTCGACGTAGATGATGGCGTTACGCTGGCCGTACTTGGCCTGCATCATTTCCAGCCCTTGGCGGGCGTGATCCTCTCGATATAGCCATGCTGACCGGCGCTCTTTGCCTTCCCGCATGTACATCACGCGATACCTGGGCGCGGCAATGGGGGCCTGCATAGCATGGCGCTTCCTGTTAAGCGCCCGTTGCCGCTCCTGCTCTGTTCCATGGAAGTGCAGCCCAGGCAATGGCTCACGCTCGACAAGACGCCGAAACTCTTGCCATGCCTTGTCGTGGCATTGAATGTTCGCGCTGGCCGCGCTGCGTTGCTCGACAACATGAAACCGCGTCACGCCACCAGCCTCGGTTTTCCAAAGCTCCACATCGCCAGCGGTTGCCAGCAAGGTGAACGCCGGTTGCGCTGTGCTGGCAAAGCGGCGAGACAAGTCACGCGGGGGGCCTGTCCGCTTCGTCTTCACTGCCCCTACAGGTGTAAATTCCACTTCAGCCATGGTCAAAGCTCCGTTTTGATGATGGTCAGAGGTCGCGCAGTGGGTCCAAGCACTGTGCGGCCTCGCTTGTTTGCTCTGGTCAGTCCGCGCCAGAGCCTCGCGGTGGGTTTATGTAGGTCTCATGCAAGCGGCGCACCTCCAGCAGCAGCGCCAGGTGTTTGGGCACCCACTCCGGAATCTCCACCCCGTCATTTCGCCAGCGGCTCGGCGTGTTGCGGTGTAGGCCGGTGTGACGGCAAAAGTCGGCCATTCGCCACCCTAGGGCGGTCAGTGCTGTGTCGAACTCTTCGATGGTCATGGGTTGCGGCTTCGTTTGCTTGGTGTGATGATAGTGGGTTTTCCCGAATGTGTGCGTTTCCTTGTGGTTTTCCGCACACAATTGAACATAACGCCCGTCGTGGAATATGTGCAAAGTGAACAACTTTTGCACCTTTTGGTGATTTATTCAAGCAAATCAAGGGCTTGCGCACCTTATCCACACTGCCTGTTTTTTGGGCAAACCATCGTGTGCATGCGCGTGGTGTTCGCCTGAAAAGTTATCCACAAGGCACCGCCAGCACGCCCGAAGGATGGCGCCAGGGGAAGGCCCTCCCGCGCTCATTTCCGAGAACGTCCGCACAAGTGAAGGCGGCCAGGCCGGTGGCTTGTGGGATGGGAAAAACCGGGGCTTTATATGAGTGAATGAGTGAATTTCTTTCACATACTGATACTGTCCCCGCTTTGTCCCCGGTTTGTCCCCGCTTTGTCCCCGGTACCCTGCCCCAGCCAAAGCCGCATGAATCCACACTTCTTCGGTTTTGTCCCCGGTGTCCCCGGTGTTTTGGCTGGAAAGGTGCCGGGGCAAATCACCCAGCACCCCACAGCAGGCGCAAAAAAGCCGCCTCGGTGGGCGGCTGGCCTGGGGCTTTGGGGTGGGCCTGGGGCTTGTCAGGCGGCCCGCTGGGGCAGCTTGACCACGTTGCCGGCCTTGCGGCCGTCCAGGTAGTCGGCCCACCACTGCATCAGCTTGGCGCGGTCGTCCAGGTAGGTGGAGCGGTGGTAGGCGGCGCGGACCTTGTTGGTTTCGCGGTGGGCCAGTTGACGTTCGATCACGTCAGGGTCGAAGCCCACTTCGTTGGTGACGGTGGAAAACAGGGCGCGGAAGCCATGGGCGGTGGCGCTGCCCTTGAAGCCCATGCGGGCCATGGCCGAATTGAAGGTGTTTTCGCTCAGGGGCTTGCTGCGGTAGGTGGGGCTGGGGAACACCAGGCCGGTGGGCTCGCTGCGGGTCAGGGGCTCCACGGCTTTCAGCACCTCCACCGCCTGGCGGGACAGGGGCACCCGGTGTTCATGGCGCATCTTCATGCGTTCGGCCGGGATCACCCACAGGGCGGCGGCCAGGTCGAATTCGGCCCAGCGGGCGCCGCGCACCTCGCCAGGCCGGGCGGCGGTCAGCATCAGCAGGCGCAGGGCCTGCACGGTGGTGGGTTCGCCCTCGTACACGTCCAACTGCGCCAGGAACTGCGGCAAATCCTTGTCGGCCAGGGCTGCGCGGTGGGTCACTTCGCGGGGCTTGAGGATTTCGGACGGCACCAGGTCCAACATGGGGTTGGACTCGATGCGCTCATGTGTGACGGCCCAGCGGTAGATCGCCTTGACCCGCTGCAACACGCGGCCGGCTTGTTCGCCAGCGCCTCGGGCCTCGATGGCCTTGACGGCCTTCATGACCTCCCCGGCCTTGATGCTGGCCATGGGCCGGGCGCCCAGCGTGGGGAAAATGTCGGCCTCCAGGGTGGCGCGGATGCGTTCCATGGTGTTGGCTTCCCACCTGGGGGCTTGGTGCTTGATCCAGTCGCCGGCCACGGCCTTCAGGGTGTTGGCGTTCTCGTGGGCCGCCTTGGCCTTGGCGTTCTTGCGCAGCTCGCCCGGATCGTCGCCGGCCTGCAGCGCCTGGCGGGCCTCGGTGGCCAGCTCTCGGGCGACCTTCAAGCCCACGGCCGGGTGTACGCCCAGCGCCAGGCGCTTTTCCTTGCCGCCGTGGCGGTACTTCAAGCGCCAGTACCGGCCACCGGCCGCCGTCACTTCCAGGTACAGGCCGCCACCGTCGAAGTGTTTGCCGGGTTCGGTCAGGGTGCGCAGCTTGGCGTCGGTCAGTTTCATGGGGTATCACCAACAGTTTGGGGGCACATTTGGGGGCACATTTTGCACCACGCCACCACGGACCCAGCATTTATGCGGCCTGCCGGCCTGACTGTGAGTGCGACCCTGGCACCAAATCAAGGTCCGCAACGGTTCATCACCGTCCGGGCCTTTTTCTTTTTGTGCGCTGCTGCGTTGGCCTACGCTGGCGACGCCGCCACAAAACCCGCCAGCGCCGCTTCGTCCATCGGCCGCCCGAACAGGTAGCCCTGGTACAGCACACAGCCGCTGCGGAGCAGCGACGCGCGCTGCTGTTCGTTCTCCACCCCTTCGGCAATCACGTTCAGGCCTAGGCTCTGCCCGAGCGCAATCACGGTGCGGATGATGGCCTCGTCGTTGCTGTCGCTGAGCACGTCGCGCACAAAGGACTGGTCGATCTTGAGCTGGTCGAGCGGCAGTTTTTTCAGGTAGCTCAAGGACGAGTAGCCGGTGCCGAAGTCGTCGAGCGAGAAGCGGATGCCCTGGGCCCTGAGCGCGTCCATCTTGGTCACGATCTCGTCCAGGTCCTCGGCAAAAATGCTTTCGGTCAGCTCCAGCTTGAGCAAGGCGGGGTTGGCGCCGGTGCGGCACAGCGCGTCCTGCACCTGGCGCACGAAGTCCGGGTGGTGGAACTGGCGCGCGCTGACGTTGACCGAGAGGGTCAGCGCGGCCATGCCGGGCAGCGTGCGCCAGGTTGCCAGGCACTTGCAGGCGGTTTCCAGCACCCAGGGTCCAAGCTCGCGGATGAAGCCGCTGCCCTCGGCCAGGGGCACAAATTCGGCGGGCGACACCAGGCCGCGCGTGGCGTTGCGCCAGCGGCACAAGGCCTCGGCACCGATCACGCGGCCCTGCTGGTCCACCTGCGGCTGGTAGAGCAGGAACAGCTCCTTGCGCTCGATGCTCTGGCGCAGATCGGCTTCGAGGTCGATGCGCTCGGCAATCCGCGTCTGCAGGCGGCTGTCGAAAAAGCGGTAGGTGTTGCGGCCGCTATCCTTAGCAAAGTACATGGCCGAGTCGGTCTGGCTGAGCAGTTCCTCCACCGACATCGGGCGCTGGCCCAGCAGCACCACGCCCAGACTGGCCGACGAAAAATACTCGCGCCCGTCGATCACCATGGGCCGCGAGACGCTGGCCAGCAAACGCCCGCAAACCGCCTCGGCGCGTTGTGTGGCGAGGGTTTCGTCCGAGCCCAGGTCTTGCAGCAGCACGATGAACTCGTCGCCACCCAGGCGCGCCAGCGTGTCGTGGGGCGCCAGTTCAGCACCCACGCGGCGCGCGATCTCGATCAGCATCTGGTCGCCCCGGTGGTGGCCCCAGTGGTCGTTGACGACCTTGAAGTTGTCGAGATCGATCAGGATGGCGGCACCCAGTTGGCCGCTGGCTTGGCCACCCAGTCGCTCGCTGGCCAGCAGCATGAACTGGCTGCGGTTGGGCAGCCGGGTCAGGTGGTCAAAGAAGGCGAGTTCGTGCACCTTTTGCTCCGCCGCGCGCCGCTCGGTGATGTCGCGCTCCACCGCCACCCAGTGCGTGAACCAGCCACGCTCGTCGGCCATGGGCTGAATCACCAGTTCGACCCAGAAGGCCTGGCCGGCTTTGGTGTAGTTGACCAGCTCGGCGCGCACCGGCTGCCAGGTGTCCAGCGCCTGGCGTATGCGCTCGCGTTCGGCGCGCGAGGTGTCGGCGCCCTGCAGGATGCGGGGCGACTGGCCCAGCACTTCGTCGCGCCCGTAGCCGGTCATGCGCTCGAAGGCCTCGTTGACAAAAACGATGCGCGGGCCTGGCTCGCTGACCGGCTCGGCTTCGGTGATCAGCACCGCGTCGTTGAGGCTGGCCACGGCCTTCTCCAGCAGCCTGAGTTGGTCTTCGGAGCGGCGCCGCTCGGTCACGTCCTGCAGCGTGAAAAACAGCGTGGCCCTGGCCGGGTCGTCTGCCGATTCGGGCTGGCCACTCATCAGCATCCACCGGCTGCTGCCATCGTTGGCGCGGTGCACGGCAAACTCCAGCCGCGTGCCATGGGCGCTGCCTGGCGCCGTGCACGCCTCGACGAATTGATCGCGAAAACGCGGCTCGACCCACGCCGCCACATCGCTCAAGGCCAGGGTCTGGTCGGGCGGCAAGCCCAGCAGCTCGCAGACCGAGGGCGAGCCGCGCCAGCGCTGTGCGGGCAGATCGACCCAGAAATGGCCGATGGCCGCCACCCGCTGCGCCTCGTTGAGGGCGCGCTCGCTTTCCACGAGCCGCTGCGAGGCGTTCTTGCGGTCGGTGATGTCGCGCGAGAGCATGACGAAACGCGGCGCCGTGCCGGCATCCACCGGCTTGCGCGCAATCGACAGTTCAAACCAGCGGCTTTCGCCCGCGATCTGAATTTCGATTTGTTGCCCCACGGACAGGCCGGTGCCGCCGGCCTCTTCGATGGCGCTCATGCAGGCGTCGGCGGCTGGCGTTGTCAGCACCTCATGCACCGTCTTGCCAATCAGGGCCTCGCGCGGCATGACCAGGCCTTGTTCGGTGCTGGTGCGCAAGGACAGGTAGCGCCCCTGCGCGTCGAGCTCGAACAGCAGGTCGGGCACCGCGCTGAGCGTGCCTTCCAGGTCCGACGACAAGGCCCGCAGTTCGGCGGTCATGGCCAGCGCGGCTTGCTGGGCGCGGTCGCGCGCGGTCATCAGCAGCCACACGATCAGGCCGGCCGCCAGGCTCAGCAACACGCCCAGCGTGGCCAGCCAGTGGTGCAGCCTGTCCTTGTGCGTGGCCAGGTAGTGAGCCGTGGGCGTCACGGTGAACGTCCAGCGCTGCCCGCCAAACGCCAGCTGCCCCTCGGCCACGTAAGGCGGGGCGGCGCGCGGCGCAAACGCCGCCGGCGCGGCGTCCAGCATGCCGAAGAGCAGGTTCTGCGGGCTGTGCTGGTCGCCCTCGAACACCTGCAGGTGCAGGCCAGGGTGCAGCAGCTGCTCCTGCTGCTGAACGATGTCCTGAAAGCGAAAGCGTGCCCCCGCCCAACCCAGGAACGGGCTTTGCCCCGGTGCGCCTTTGAAGATGGGCAGGTACATCGCAAAGGCCGACGCACCATCGCCTGCGCTGCCCTCGTAGGCCGAGAGCGGAAAACGCGTGGACAGGCTGACCTCGACGCTGTCGCGCGCGCGCAAAGCGGCCTCGCGCGCTTCGGGAATGGTCAGCACGTCCAGCCCGAGAATGGCGGTGTTCTGGGGCAGAGCGGGTTCCACAAACAGGATAGGGGCGTAGGCATCGCGCTGGCCAGCCGGGCGCAACTGGAAGGCCGCCACACCCAGGGTGGGCACCAGGTCGGCCAGAAAACGCTCCAAACCGGCGTCGGGCACCGCTGGCACAAAACTCACGCTGAGCAGGCCGGAGGCGGTCTGGTCGATTTGCAGCGAGCTCACAAAAGCGTGGAATTCGCCGGCGGTGACGACGTCCGAGCCCTCCACAAAACCGCGCACGCCGCGCAACACCAGCTCGATGGCCTTGAGCTTGAGCTGCAGGTGCGACGACACCTCTTCGACCGTGTGTTCCACCTGGTGAGACAGGTCGCGGTCGGCCCGCTCCGTCCGGTTGAACCAATAGGCCACCGGCAGCACCACCAGTGCCAGGGCCGTGAAGCCGGCAAAGACCGCAGCCTTCAGCCGCGACGGGGGTGCGTGCGCACCGGCGGGCGTGGCGTTACGGGGCGTTGGGTGCATGGTGTTGTTGTGTGGACGGCGATGTGATGCGGGCGGTGTTGGCTCCAACCCCGCCGCACCAGCGTCCTCCCCGAGACGTGTCTCCTCGTTCTTGTGGCAATTGATCATACGGCGAAGCAGCGCGGTGCAGTGGGGAGGTCCGCGCCAAGGGGTTTGGCCACAGCGGCGTGCACGCCAGTGTTAGATTCCGGGCATGAACGTCGGCAACCCGTGGTCTGTGCTGATCCGCCAGCTCCGCGCCTCGTTGCACTGGAGCCAGGCGGACCTGGCTGCTCGCATGAGGACCGACCAGGCGACCGTTTCGCGCTGGGAGCGTGGCGTGTTCCTGCCCAGCCCGAGCGCCCGTCGCACCCTCGAAAAGCTGGCGCTTGACGCGGGCGTGCAGTCTTTGGCGGGCGTCGAACTGATCGTCCACGTCAGCCCTTTCCCGATGATCCTGGTGGACCGCCACCGCGTGGTCATCGCCGCATCGGCCACCAGCGGCTTTCTGCGAGGACGCTCGGTGGTGGACCAGACACCGGACGACGAACGCCCACACCTGATCGCGTTCTGCGAGGCGCTGGATGACGGCGGCTTTTGGGACCTGGCCACCCAAAGTGTGCCCGGCAAACTGGACTACGCCTTTGAACGCGGCATCGAAACCGCTGGCGCGGTGGTGGTGCCGGTGGTGGTCAATGGCGACACCTACGCGCTGGTTCAGAAACAACCCCTCTGACCGCTCGCCGTGCATGAAAACGCCTTGGGTGAACGGCGTGCTCTTGTTACATTAAGACGAAATGGCAGGGGGTGGACGAAGCACATTTGAATTGGCACCGATGCGCCCTGCCCTGCAATCCCCAGCCCCACACCCCCCTGCACGTTGCCGGGCCACCGGTCTGCCCCTGCTGGGCTGACCCTGGCCAATGCCGCGTTGCCCCCTGCCCCAACAGCCGGCCGCCACCGTTGGGTCGGCCCATCTCAACCCGTTGACAAGTACCTGTGATGACCGAAAAGAAGATATCGACCGTGATGGTGGTGGACGACTCCAAAAGTTCGCGCAAGGTGAACACCGCGCTGTTGCACACCCTGCTGGGCGACACGGTGTTGTACCTTGAAGCTGCCAGTGGCGAAAGCGCGCTGGAGCAGCTGGCGGCGCAGCCGGTCGACGTGGTGTTGCTGGACCTCACCATGCCCGGCATCAGCGGCTTCGATGTGCTCGCAGCCTTGCAGGAACGGCACAGTGAGGCGCAGGTGATTGTGGTCAGCGCCGACATCCAGCGACTGGCCCGCCAGCGCGTGGAAAGCCTGGGCGCTGCCGGCTTCATTGCCAAGCCCATACAAATCGACGCCCTGCGCGCCGAGCTGGTCAAGCTGGAGGTGCTGCATGGCTGACGATCTGTTCAACGAAGACGAGCGCGACGTTCTGGGTGAAACCGTCAACGTGGCGATGGGCAAGGCCGGCGCCAAGCTGGCCGATGCCTTCTCCGGTTTCGTGCAGCTGCGGGTGCCCGAACTGCGCTCGCTGAGCGCCGCTGATTTTTTTCAGGTGCGTGCCCGCCTGGCCGAAACCTACGAACGCATCAGCGTGATCCAGCAGGAGTTTTTTGGTGAACTGGCCGGCAGCATCGCGGTGATTTATGGCCCTGCCAGCTACGCCGCGCTGCGCGACGTGCTGGGCTTTGACGACCGGGACGGCGACAGCCGCCAACAACGCGAAGAGCTGCTGCTGGAACTGGGCAATGCGCTGGCCAGCACCTGCGTGCTGGAAATCGCCGAACTGCTCGAACTGCGCACCGGCCTGCGGGCGCCGCAGATGGTGACCTTCGACTGCCCCACGCCCGAAGCCAGCTGGAACCCGATGGGACTCAACCAGCCCTGGGAAGGCCAGACCCTGCAGATCGACATCGTGTTTTTCCTCGAAGCCAACGAGGTGCCCTTCGAGCTGATGATCACTGTCCTGCCCGACCGCCTTCCGGTCGTCAAACAGGCCCTGGCCAAGCGCCTTTGAACACCATGAATGTCGCGTCAGAACTGCCGTCGGAATTCGACTTTTCCCGCGTGGTGTGCGACCTCATGACGGTGGGCATGGTGGTGGTGGACCGCCGCTTCAGCATCGTCATCTGGAGCCGCTTCATGGAGCTCAACAGTGGCGTGCGGGCCGAACACCTGGTGGGCAAAAACCTGTTCGATGCGTTTCCCGAACTCAACCGCAACTGGCTGGAAAAGAAGATCAAGAGCAGCCTGGTGCTCAAGACCACGTCCTTCAGCTCCTGGCAGCAGCGCCCCTACCTGTTCCGCTTCAAGCCCGCCAACGCAGAAATGGGCGAAGCGGACTTCATGCACCAGAACGCGTCCATCTACCCGGTTTACGACAGCAGCGGCGCGGTCCAGGGTGCGTGTATTGCCATCCAGGACGTGTCCGATCTGGCCGAGGCCAAGGTCATGCTCGACAACACGATGGAGCAGGCGCTGAGCCTGGAAGAGTCCAGCCACCGCGATGCGCTCACCGGCGTTTACAACCGGCGCTTTTTCGACGAGCAGATCACGCGCGAAATCCTCAACGCCCGCCGCTACAACTGGCCCATGGTCGTGGCCATGATCGACGTGGACCACTTCAAGCGCATCAACGACAGCTTCGGCCACCCCGGAGGCGACGAGGTGCTGCGGCGGCTGGGTGCCTTGCTCGGCGGCATGCTGCGCTCATCCGACACCCTGAGCCGCTACGGCGGCGAAGAGTTCGCGCTGATCCTCTCGCACATCGACCGCATGGCGGCCCCCGGTTTGCTGGAGCGCCTGCGTGTGGCCGTGGAACGCATGGTGATCGACCTGCCCGATGGCCGGCAGACCCAGATCACCATCAGCATGGGCGCAGCGCAGTTGCAAGACGGGCAGGCGCCCGGCCAACTGGTCAGCCGCGCCGACGAGGCCTTGTACGCGGCCAAACACGGCGGGCGCAACCGCATCGAGTTCTCGCTGGAGCCGGTGGCTGTCAAGGTCTGACACCTGCCTCAGGCACCGGGGTTTTGTCGCGGCCCGCCTCAGGCGGCCGGCGCCGATCGGCGGCGCAGCGAAGCGGCTGCCACCAAGCCCATCAACGCAGCCAAAGCGACCAGTCCCCACTCGCCCAGCGTCGGTATGCCGATGGCCGAAGCCGGCACGGCCTGCACCGCAATCGACACGCCCACCGAGGTCGAGGCGAAACCGTCGCTCACCGTCACCAGCACCTGCGACACGCCCACCGGCCCGGTGGGCACACCCACAATGGCGCCGGTGCCGGGGTCGATCGACAGACCGGCAGGCAGGTGGCCCACCGGCACACTGAATGTGAGCGGCCCTTTGGCGCCGCCAATGGCGCTGGGCAGCACCTGGCCGGGCGCCAGCCGGGTGAAGCTCAGGGCCGGATAACTCAGCGCGATGGTGTAGCTGCGCACAGCCAGCCAAACGTTGGCAAACACCTGCTGAGACCCGGTGGTGAAGCGCACCGTGACTTGCGACGACGTCGCCGCGCTGGGGGTGCCAGCGATCACGCCGGTGGCGGCGTCCAGCGTCAAGCCGGCCGGCAAGGCGCCGGCCGTGATGGCGTAGCTGCCCGCGATGGTGACCGGGGGCACCACGGGCGCCAGCGTGAAGGGCGTGCCCAGCACCGGCGCGGTGGCGGGGTAGGACAAGGTGGGCAGGATCGCCAGGGCCAGCACGTTTTGCCACACCTCCAGCCCGCCCTGCGCCTCGGCGCGGATGGTGGGCGTGAACACGCCCGAGGTGGCGGTGCTGGGCGTGCCGCTGATGACGCCTGTGCTGGCGTTGATGGACAGGCCCGCCGGCAGCACATCGGCGGCCACGCTGTAGGTGATGGGGCCAGTGAAGCCGCTCACGCTGGGCGCCAGCTGGTAGGGGCCACTGCCCACGCTCACGTTGAGCAGGTCGGGGTAGATCAGGCGCAGGCTGGGCGGCGTGTTGAGCACGGTGATGGTGGTGCTGGCTGTGGCCGATGAAGCCAGCGGCCCGGCCTGGTCCAGCCGCACGCTCACAGCGAAGACGCCCGCAGCGGTGGGCGTGCCGGCGATCACACCGGTGGCCGCGTCCAGGGCCATGCCGGGCGGCAAAGCGCCCAGCGCGATGGCATAGGTCGGCGCACCGTTGAGGTTGACGACCGACGGGTTGATGGCCTGGGCCGTGCCGACGAAGGCCTCCACCGCCACGGGGTAGCCCAGGCCCAGGGGTTTGAAAGGCACGGTCGCTGTGGTGCCAAAAAAACCTTGTCCGGCGCCCAGCCCCACGTCGTCGGGGCTGCCGTTCAAGGCCGACACCTCGAATTCGTACAGCACCCCATTGACCAGGCTGCTGATGGTGGTGGCGTTGCCGGTGCCGGCAAACACCCACGGGGTCCAGCCCAGGCTGCCGAAGGCGCGGTACCTGACGACATAGGCCACGATGGGCGAGCCGTTGGCGGCCGGGCTTGTCCACGCCAGGTCCACCTGCCCATCGCCGGCGGTGGCGGTGACCACCGGCGTGCCAGGCACCGCAGAAGGTGTGGCGCTGGCCACATTGCTCCAGATGCCGGGCGTGCCGCCATTGACCGCTCGCACCACCCACCAGTAGGTGCTGCCGTTGACCAGACCACCCAGGGTACGTGAACTCGCCGCCGGGTCCGCCACGGCGGTGGTGGCTGTGGCGCAGTTGCCCACCACGGGGTCCACCAGCGCAGTGGTGCTGGTGCAGATCTCAAAGCCGGTGCGGGCGCCGCTGGGCAAGGTCCAACGCAGGTCCGCCTGGCCATCGCCGCCAGCGGCCCGCAACACCGGCGCGTCGGCACTCTGCACCGCGCCGATGTTGCGGGTGTTGTTGGCGTACACCCTGGGGCTGCCCAGCGCGTCAAGCAGGAGAGGAGCGCCGTCGATGGGGCTGACGAGCTGCTGCGCGCCGCCGGCACCGGCACTGGGCACGGCTTCGATCAGCAGGCCCGGCAGCACCGGGGTGATGTCCCAGAAATACTCGTTGGGGTCGAAGGAGGGGGTGTCGCGCAGGCCCGGCGCCGCGGTTTGTGCCAGCGGCAGGATGGCCTGGATGGCGGTAGCGTCCTGCCTTTGGCGCGGCTGCACCCAGGTGTAAGCGTCGGCGCTGAACTGGCCCGGATCGCCCGACAACACCGGGTAGCTGTCCAAAGCCCAGCCGCCGATGGCCGAGGTTTCGAACCGCACCGTGCTGTCCAGCGCGTCAAAGCCCAGGATGCGCGGCGCACACGCGCTGGTGGTGGGATCACACGCGCCGCCCCAGGCCCCCCACCAGAAGGTGCTGGCCTGGAACCGCGCGCTGGCATTGAGGAGCAGGAAGTTGTCGTTGTAGTTGAGGCCCGCGACGGTGGTGGCATAGACCGAATTGACGAAGTCGAGCACCGTGCCCTGGGCCAACCAGAAGCCCTTGCTGTTGACGAACTGGCTGCTGACGATTTTGGCCGTGCCGCCAAACCAGCCCACGGCGGTGGTGTGGTCGCCAAACACACCGTCCACCGTGACGCGGTCCATGACCAGATCGCCACCGTAACCCTTGATCACCGAGGTGATGACGGGAAAGCTGGTCGAGGGATACGCCGTTGTGGGCACGCTCACGCGGTTGAAGCGGGTGTTGACCAGGGTCACATCCGACCCGTCCAGCGCGTGGATGACGGGCTCGTTGCAGTTGCCGTGGAACACGCTGTAGGTGTCGTCGATGGTGCTGTTTTCGATGCGCAACTTGGCGTTCTTGCGCACCATGGCCACACCGGTCAGCCGCTGCATGTTCAGCCCGGTCACCGTCACCTCGATGCCCTGGTTGTCGGCGTTGCGTTGGCCGATGTCGAGAAAACCGCCGCCAAAGCCCACCAGGAGATCGCCGTTCGCTTCACGGGGGCACTGGCCGTGCGGGTTGAAGTAACCCGAGGCGGTCACCCAGCCGACCTCACCGGCCACGGTGTGGCCGTTGCCCACGATGTCCACCGACTCGGTGATGTGCTGATCGGGGTACTGCTCGGCCGGAAAGTGTGTGCAATCGTCCACCGAAAACGTGGTGCGCACCTCGATGGTGTCGCGCCCTGGTGTGGCGTTGGCTTGCTCAATGGCCCACCAGTACCCGCCCGGCGAGGCCATGCAGGTCGGCTCGGTGATCTCGAACGTGGCCGCCGACGCGGCCGGCGCCAGGCCCAGCCACAGACCGATGACAGCCACCACGCTCAGCCAGCAACGTGCAAACAAACGGGTCGAAAACCTCATGGCACCTCGGTGGGGTTGTGGGCCGCGCAGGCGCACCGCCTGGAGGGGCTGACGCGTCAGGGCCGACCGCGTGCGCAAAACGTCAACCATGTTGAACTCGCCACATTCTCAACCCAGTTCCATGCGGCTCGGCTGCGGATGCATAGAAATGACATGACATGACTGCGAATCGCCTCTCGAAAATGTCATTTAAAAATGATATTAATTGCATTCAATTTTGCATAAATTTGATTGATATACCAGTAAATTTTTTTATTTTTGTTGATACATTTTACAAATAATTAATCATATTTAATTTAAATATCATTTATTGAAGTAT
>JAUYSB010000165.1 GCA_030696525.1 Hydrogenophaga sp.
GGAGACTTCATTCATGACCACAAGCAACGTGCCCACCAACGGGCTGGCCGAGCAATACCAGCGGGGCGACCGCCTGATGCTGGTCGCCCTTTTGATCTACGCGCTGGTGGCCGTGGGCGTGGTGATGACGATGGACCACCCCGGCATCAGCCTGGCGCGCGACACCCTCTGGGCCGTGGGCCTGGCGCTGCCGGGGCTGCTGGGTTTTCTGCTCGGCCGCGGGACCCTGGCCTCGCGCCTGCTGATGGCGTTTTCACTCACCGCGCTGGTGGCGCTGCAAATCCAGGCCGCGGCCGGTTTGCGCGAGATGCACTTCGGCGTCTTCGTCACGCTGGCGCTGCTGCTGGTCTACCTCGACTGGCGCCCCATCCTGTTTTCGGCGGTGCTGTTTGCACTGCACCACGTGGGCTTTGACCGGCTGCAGGCCGCTGGCTGGGGCGTGTACTGCCTGAGCGAACCCGACTTCGCCACCATCGTGGTCCACGCCGCCTACGTGGTGGTGCAAACCACCTTCGAGCTGTTTTTTGTGGTGCGCCTGGCCGGCGGCGTGCGCGGCAACGCCGAAGTGGCCTCGCTGGCCCAGCGCATGCAGGACCCCACCCACATCGTGCTCGACATGACCGGTCTGGAGGCGCAAGCCCCGCTGGCGCGCGAGCTCAAGGCCGTGCTGGGCCGCACCGCGGCGGCCGTGCAGACCGTGCGCGAAGCGGCGCAAAGCATTCAGACCGCCAGCAGCGAAATCGCCAGCGGCAACCAGGACCTGAGCCAGCGCACCGAACAGACCGCCAGCAACCTGCAGCAGGCCGCCAGCAGCCTGGAGCAGCTCACCGCCACCGTGCGCCAGAGCGCCGACGCCGCGCGCCAGGCCAACCAGCTGGCCGGCAGCGCGGCCGAGGTGGCGCAACGTGGCGGCAGCGTGGTGCACCAGGTCGTCAGCACCATGGACGACATCTCTGAAAGCAGCAAGAAGATCGCCGACATCATCGGCGTCATCGACGGCATCGCCTTCCAGACCAACATCCTGGCGCTCAACGCCGCCGTGGAAGCCGCCCGTGCAGGCGAGCAGGGCCGTGGCTTTGCGGTGGTGGCCGGCGAGGTGCGCAACCTCGCCCAGCGCAGTGCGCAGGCGGCCAAGGAAATCAAGGCACTCATCAGCACCAGCGTGGACAAGGTGCAGGGCGGCAGCGAGCTGGTGCGACAGGCTGGCGCGACGATGGAAGACATCGTGCAAAGCGTGCAGCGGGTGAGCGACATCATTGGCGAGATCAGCAGCGCCGCCACCGAACAGAGCGAAGGCATTGCCCAGGTCAACATCGCCGTCAACCAGCTCGACCAGATGACCCAGCAGAACGCCGCGCTGGTGGAGGAGAGTGCCGCTGCCGCCACCAGCATGCGCGACCAGGCCGACCGCATGGCCGACGCGGTCGAGGTGTTCCGCACCGGCGCCAGCGTCACCCCTCAACGCAGGGGCCAGTTGCTGATTGGCTGAACGCCTGCCGGGTCAGGCCGGTGCTCAGGGCTTGGCTTCGCTGAGCCGCCGACCCAGCGACAGCGCGTAGGGTGCCGCGCGGACCAGCAACACCGGATCGGCCGAGGGTTTGATGCCCGTCGGCAGCACCAGCGGGTTGAAGGTCAGCTTGTCGCAGGCGCCACCGGCCATGGTGTCCACCGCCGTCACCACCAGCCGGCCGGCCGTGACCACGGGGCGGTCATCCGGCCAGGCCTGGGTCGGGTCGCTGGTGGGGTCACCCGCGGCGGCCAACTGGAACTGGAAGGCAAAGGACACCGGCCCCTTCATCACGCGCTGGCGCAACTCATCGGCCAGAAAATCGTCCGGTTTGCTCTTGAGTTCGTCGTCGCTCAGGCCCACCACGCCGGCTTCGGGCACAAACTGCCAGCGTGCAAACCGCGAGATGTTGCTGGCATTGGTCAGCTCAAACGCGTTGGTGCTCCAGTACTGCGCGCTGCCATAGCTGGCCGGCACCGGCGCCTTGGCCAGGTAGGCGGCCTGGCGCAGGGTTTCGGGGTTGGCGTCGTTGAAGGCCTTGAGTTTCTCGGGGTTGGGTTTGCCGGTGGCGGGATCGGGCGTGCGCACCTGCAGGAAGGGCGCAAACTGATCGGGGCGGGCGACAAAAAACACCGGCGCCGACACGTTGGCCATCTGCCACTGCTGGCCGCCCGGGTGGGTCATGGCCACGGCCAGACCGCGAACCGAGCGCCCTTTGTCGCTGGCCTTGGGGCTGCCACCACCGACCGAGAAGCGCAACACCACCGGCACCTGTTCACCCGAAAAAACAGCGGCACTGCTCACATCGCGCCCGGCCGGCAGGCCCACAAAATGACCGCTGGCGCACACGCCTTTGGCGCCGGAGCGGCGAAAACCGGCTTGCACGCCGAACAGGCCCTCCAGCGCATCCACCTGCGCCACGGGCTGGGATGTCTGGGCTTGTGCGCCCGACGAGACAGTGCCCAGCAGACCCAGCAGCAAGGCGGACGAAAAGGCCGAAGCCAGTTGAGGGGACGTTTTCATGACAGCGAACTCCATGGCGGTTGCACAGCCATTTCGCGCGGAATGACGCGACCATGGGCAACACCCTTTCCAGTTCGCTCACATTCGGCCCCAGGTTACAGCCGATCGCCGTATTTTTTCAGGGTTCTCGCGCGGCTTGCTGGGCACGGAGTATCAGCAAAGCGCGTTCGCGCGGATGGCCCACCGGCACGGCGGGACGCTTACATCTGCGCGGGCGCGGCGGCCTCGTCCATCCAGAACACCTCCCATTGGTGGCCGTCGAGGTCGGCAAAACCATGCTGGTACATGAAACCGTGGTCTTGTGCTGCGTTGGGCGTGGTGCCGCCCGCAGCCAACGCCTTGGCCACCAGTTCGTCCACCTCGGCGCGGCTCTCACACGAGAGCGCGATCAGCACCTCGGTGGCCTTTTTGGCGTCTGAGATCGGCAGCTTGGTGAAGCCCTGAAAAAAGGGCTCGACCAGCAGCATGGCGCAGATGTTCTCGGCGATTTCCAGGCAGGCGCCCTGCTCGTTGGTGAAGCGCGGGTTGAAGTTCAGGCCCAGGGCTCGGAAGAAAGCCATGGACCGGGGCAGGTCGGCCACGGGCAGGTTGACGAAGATCTGCTTGAGCATGGTTCAGCCTTTCAAAACGGTCAACAGCATGTAGCCCATGGCATGGCCCCTGGGAAAGTTCAGCCCGACCGCATCAACACGTACCAGCCGGGCACGGGACGCCCCTGGTCTTCGCGGATGGGCGCCTCCTGCAGCCCGCGCACCTGCAGGCCGTGCGCGGCGGCCACGCGCCGCAGGTAGGGCTCGGAATGCGCATGGCGCAGGCTGGGCAGCAATTGCACGTCGGCTTCATCGGGCGCGCGTTCCACCGTGAAGGCCAGCCAGCCGCCCGGGCGCAGGGCATGCGCCACACCGGCAAACACCACCTCCAGCCGGCCCACGTAGATGAACACGTCGGCGGCGATCACCAGGTCCAGCCGCCGGGGCGAGCCGGCCAAGGCCTCGACCGCATCGGCATGGAGCAACGCATCGTAGTGGCCGCTGGCGCGGGCCTGCGCGACCATGCGCTCGGACAGGTCCACGCCTTCCAGGCGGCCGGTCAGCGGGCGCAGCAACGCGCCACACAGGCCCGTGCCACAGCCCAGGTCCAGCGCGGCGTCAAAACGCGTGGCGCCCTGCTCGCGCAGCAGCTGCACCAGCCGCTCCGGCCCCTGGTAGCGCAGCGAGCTCAGCAGGTGCTGCTGGAAGCTGTCGGCGTAGTCGTCGAACAGGGTTTCGACGTAGGCGCGTGGCGGGTGTTCGGGCGCCTCGCCGCCGGTGACGGCGGCCAGGAAGTAGCGGTGCAGCTCGGGGTCGGCGCCCAGGGCCAGGGCCCGCTCAAAGCAGTGCGCGGCCTCGGGCAGCTGGCGGGCCTCGCGCAACAGGTTGCCGCGCAGCGACCAGGCCTCGGCGATGCCGTCGTCCAGCGCCAGGGCGCGGTCCAGCGCGGTCAAGGCTTCATCAGGGCGGCCCAGCTGGCCCAGGCAGCGCGCCAGCGCAACCCAGGTGCTGGGCTGTTCGGGGTCGGCGTTGGCAGCGGCCTGCAGGTGGGCCACCGCATCATCGAAACGGCCCTGGTGAAAACGCGTGAGCCCCAGGTTGCTCAGCACCGAAGCGCGGCCGGGAGCCAACGCCAGCGCGGCCTCGAACTGCTGCGCGGCCTCATCCAGGCGGCCTCGCTCGAAGTGGTCTATGCCTTGCAGAAAAAACGCGCGCGCACGCGCCATGGCATCGCTCATGCCCGGGGCTCAGAGTTTGGAAAAGTCGGGTTTGCGCTTTTCCATGAAGGCGCCAAAGGCCTCGCGCGCTGCGGGCTCGCGCAACATGCGGCCGAAGTGCGTGGCTTCCTCGTTCATCTGCGCCAGCACCAGGGCGGTCTGGCCCTTTTTCATG
The DNA here is from genome assembly GCA_030696525.1 of Hydrogenophaga sp. Taxonomy (GTDB): domain Bacteria; phylum Pseudomonadota; class Gammaproteobacteria; order Burkholderiales; family Burkholderiaceae_C; genus Hydrogenophaga. The sequence goes on from JAUYSB010000165.1 coordinate 4,453, forward strand.
AGCTGTTTGGTCTGCAGCAGCGCGCTCATGGGTTTGGCGGCCAGCTTGCGCGCCACGGCCTGCGCGTAGTGGTTGGCCTCTGTCGGTGGCAGCACCTTGTTGACCAGGCCCACTTCAAGTGCGGCCTCAGCCATGAAGGGTTCGCCCAACAACAGCGCTTCGGCGGCGCGGTGGTAGCCCATCATCTGCGGCACCAGCAGGCTGGAAGCGGCTTCGGGGCACAGGCCCAGGTTGACGAAGGGCATGGCAAAGGCGGCGTTGTCGCCCGCGTAGACCAGGTCGCAATGGAACAGCATGGTGGTGCCAATGCCCACGGCCGGGCCGCACACGGCGGCGATGACCGGCTTGGGGAACTGCGCGAGGCCGCGCAGGAAACGGAACACCGGCGCGTCATCGGTGGTGGGCGGTGTGTTGAGGAAATCGGCAATGTCGTTGCCGGCACTGAACACCGCCTCGTGGCCCTGGAACACCACCACGCGCACCGCAGCGTCGGCTTGCGCCGCAGCCAAGGCGTCGGCCAGCGCCGCGTACATGGCGGCGGTGATGGAGTTCTTCTTGTCGGCGCGGTTGAAGGTGATGGTGCAGATGCCGTCTTCGGTGTGGACGAGGATGTCGCTCATGGGTGTCTCTTGGTGTGGCTGAAATCGAAACGCGCAAGTTATCATGGGAAAGCGCTGTATGGGAATACAGTTGCGACACATTGGAGTCAGCCCCCCATGAACGAACCGGTCAAGCTCACCGCCCGCCAGCAGGACATCCTGACGCTGATCGAAACCACCATGGCCGACACCGGCGCGCCGCCCACGCGGGCCGAAATCGCCACCGCCTTCGGTTTCAAATCCGCCAACGCGGCCGAGGAACACCTGCGGGCGCTGGCGCGCAAGGGCGTGATCGAGCTGGTGGGCAACACCTCGCGCGGCATACGCCTGCGCACCGGCAACCACCCCACCCCTCGGCAGATGCCGCTGGCCCTGCCCGAGCTGCAGCAACTCACCCTGCCCCTGATCGGCCGCGTGGCCGCCGGCGCTCCCATCCTGGCCCAGGCCCATGTGGAGAGCCGCTTCACGGTGGAGCAGCGCCTGTTCAGCCGCCGCCCCGACTACCTGCTGCGCGTGCGGGGCCTGTCCATGCGCGACGCCGGCATCCTCGACGGCGACCTGCTGGCCGTGCACAGCACCCGCGAGGCCCTGCACCAGCAGATCGTGGTGGCGCGTCTGGGCGATGAGGTCACGGTCAAACGCCTGGTGCGCCAGCGCGGCCACGTGGAGCTGCATCCGGCCAACCCCGATTTCGAACCCATGGTGGTGGGCCCGGACGACGCCTTCGAGATCGAGGGGGTGATGGTGGGGCTGATCCGCGACAGCGAGCGCGGCTGAGGCAACCCTCAGGCGCGGGCCAAGGCCAGGGCAGACCGCCCACCCGAATGCTGTACCGGCGCAGAGGATGCAGGTGAAGGCACATTTGCAGGCCAATGCGCCGGTGCATGGACCGCAGCGGCCGCGCCCGACAGCCGGAACACCCCCACCAGTTCGGCCAACCGGCCGGCCTGCTGCCTGAGGCTGTCGGCGGCGGCGGCACTCTGCTCCACCAGTGCGGCGTTCTGCTGTGTGACCTGATCGAGCTGCTGCAGCGCCTCACCGACCTGGGTGATGCCGGCGGACTGTTCGTTGCCAGCGGCCGAAATCGCGTTGATCAGGTCGGTCACGCGCCGCACCTGCACCACGATGTCACCCACGCTCTCGCCAGCCTGCCCCACCAGGCGCGAGCCCAGTTGCACGCGGTCGACGCTGGTGGCGATCAGGACCTTGATTTCCCGGGCCGCCGCCGCGCTGCGCTGCGCCAGGGTGCGCACCTCGCCCGCCACCACGGCAAAGCCGCGCCCTTGCTCGCCGGCGCGCGCGGCCTCCACGGCCGCGTTGAGCGCCAGGATGTTGGTCTGAAACGCGATGCCGTCGATGACGCTGATGATGTCGGCGATTTTCTGGCTGCTGGCGGTGATCTCCTGCATGGTGGACACCACCTGCCCCACCACCTGGCCGCCGCGCGCGGCAGCCTCGCTGGCGCCCGCGGCCAGCTCGCTGGCGTGGCGCGCGGTCTCGGCGTTCTGGCTCACGGTCGCGGTGATCTGCTCCATGGAGGCGGCGGTTTCCTCCAGATTGGCGGCCTGGTTTTCGGTGCGCGAGGACAGGTCGGCGTTGCCGGCCGCGATTTCCGTCGAACCGGTGGCGATCGAATCGCTGCTGTGACGCACCTCGCTGACCACCCGCACCAGGCTGTCGTTCATGGCGCCCAGGGCACGCAGCAGCGCGGCCAGTTCGTCTCTGCCGCGCGCATCCATGCGCCGGGTCAGGTCGCCGCTGGCCACCGCCTCGGCCAGTTGCACCGCCTGGGCAATGGGCTGTGTGATCGAGCGGGTGATCAGCCAGCCCGCCAGCGCCGACACCAGCAGCGCCACGCCCACAAGCCCCACGGTGAGCCCGCGCACCCACTGGTACTGGACCGCCGCGCTCTGGTTGATTTCGGCCGCCACGCGCAGCTGCAGTTCGATCAGTTCCGACACCTTGCCGCCGATGGGATCGACGGGCAGGTACAGCGGACCGTCGAACAGATCGAGCTGACCGCGCGCGTTGCCGCTCATGCTGCGCAAGGCGGCCTCCAGGCGGTCGATGGCGTCGTTGGCAGGCCGGAACAGCGCCTCGGCTTCCCGCACGATACGGCCTTCCTCGTTGGTCAATGCGGTCGATGTGTAGGCGCGCCAATCCTTGTCGATGTCGCGCCGGGCGTCCTGCACCAGCTTGAGCGCCTCCTGCGCGGGCACCATCCCGGCATTGGCCTTGTTGACGGCATCGATGACATTGACCGCGTAGGCATCGGCCAGTCGCTTGAGCGTCTGCAAGGGCACGACGCGGTCGTTGTAGATGGAATCCAGGTCGGCGTTGGTTTGGCTCAGCGCCGCGAGGCTGCCCGCCCCCAACAACAGCATCAGCACGATGCCGATCAGAAAACCAGCGGTCAGCCGCGTGGCAACGCGGACATTCGACAAAACGCTCATGGCGCCCTCCCCCTCGATGTTGTTATGACATGCGCTGACACACAGCCAGCACACGGGGCTTTTCACCGTTGTGGTGTCCTCCAAAAGCCCTTTGTGGTCGCGCAGACCTTCAACGACCTGTCGCGACGGTGCTAATTTAAAACAAATTTGCAATCTTGGGGGGATGGTCCGAACGGCGGTCAGGACGCCGTGCGCAGCGTCAGCCGGCGCTGTGGGACGCCGCTGCTTTGAGCTGGTAGTCCAGCAGCCAGAAATGTT
>JAUYSB010000213.1 GCA_030696525.1 Hydrogenophaga sp.
GCGAACATCTCGCGCGCCTGCTGCTGGGTTTTGGCCCGGCGAATCGGCTCGCGCGATCGGCGGGCCTGCCGACCATCGGTGTGTCCCACGGGACGGTGTTCGGCTCGGTCAGCGAGCACGGCGTTCCGATGGCCGGCTTCGACCACGAGTTCACGACGGGCGCCCTGTTCGCCGCTGAAGCGCAAGCCTTCATGCTCGGCCACATTCACCGTCACCAATTCTGGGACCAGGTCGGCAAGGTGGGAAGACAGCTTGTCGCCTATGCCGGGTCCATTGGTCGCTTCCACTACGGCGAGGACGGCGATAAGGGCTTCCTGCTATGGGACGTGGATGCGGCTTCCGCGAGCGCCGCCTTGGTCCCGACGCCTGCGCGGCGGACCGTCGACATCGTCTTCGAAGGTCGGCCCGATCTTGCAGCGCTGCGCGAGGCGTTGGAGCAGAAGGACGTGTCCGGTGCGAGCGTTCGCGTGCGGTGGACGGTCGGGGAAGAGGATCGCAGCGCCGTGGACCGCGATGCCATCCAACGCATGTTGGCAGGTGCCGCTGAGACGAAGCTCGAAGGGCGGATCGTCCCTGTGGTGCGAACCCGCGCAGCAGGCATCTCCCGGCTATCGAATCTCGCCGACAAACTGCGTGCGTGGGCACGGATCTCGGATGTGAATGCCGAACCCCTGCTGGCATGCTTGGCTGAACTGAGCGAAGAGTCACCGGATGACATTTCGGAGCGTTTGCTGCGCGGCGAAGGTAGCCGCACTGCAGATGCCGAATCGGCAGTTCGCGAGCGCTTGCAACCGGGGCCGCATTCGGCGGCCGATCCTCTGGAGGAGGCCGAGGCTTCGATGATGTGAGGGAGTGCACGCGTGTATCCATCCGGTCGCTGGTCGGTGCCTTTCACTCGATCCGGCAGTCGAAAGGATCCAGGCCGACAGACTCCCACCGCGCAGCGGTTGGTCCGAGCAATGCTATGCCGAGCGTTGAGGTTTTTTTCGTGTCGAACCTCAAAGAGGTGCTGCGCTTTCCAGTGCCGTTCAGAGGGGCGCGCGACCGGGGCTTATACTTGAAAATCATGACCGCGTTCGCTCTATTCCGCATGGGGGTACAGGAACCCCGCTCCCAATGAAGCTACCTGCGGCTCGGGCCGGCGAGCGGTTGCGGGTGAACAGCAAGCTGATCCCATTCAGCTTCTGGCCGACCAAGGTCGGACCCAAAGGCAATGCCAGCCTCCAGTCGCTGCTGTTCACGCTGGACCCATGGGCACTGATCGACCAAGCGGTCAAGGCGAACTGCCCGGCAAGCGCGCGCTCCGAGGCTCTTGCCTGCATTCGCCAGGCGCGCGACTTCTACGAAGGCGCCACCGACACGCAGCGCGTCTCGGCACGCCCATTGGCGCTCTACTACTGCTTCATGAACTTGGTCAAGGCGTTCTGCCTGACAAGGGGCACGCGAACAACGTTCGACAAGGCGCAGCACGGCATGTCGGAGATGCTGCGCGCTCCTGGGAATCGCGAACTCGTTGACGCATTCCTGCGTGCTTTTCCCAGTCCGAATGCACATGGGAATCTCCAGAATTTTTCGGAGTTCATGAATGCGTTGGGCGGCGCTGGATTGCCCGCGCAGCACGATTACGACGTGACGGTGCTGCTGCCACAGATCTTGCCCGGACACCGCCTCTGGTCGTTCGCCACGAACAAGAAGGAGCGTTTCGTCGCGGTGCACGACATCCATACCTTCGTGAACAAGCCGACGCGCGAACTCTGGTTGTGCTTCTACTTCGTGTCGGATGATCTGTCGCGCATCGGTGTCAGCGCGGCCAATTTCCTGACGGAGTCCGGATTGGCTCCTGCCTTCGCGCCAGTGACCTGCCAGGAGCTGGACGGTGCCGGTCGGGCGTTGATTTGCTTCCAGCAGGTGGCGCCCATCGTTTGCCCTAACACCAAGTACGCCAACTCGTTGGAGGCGCTTTTCTCCGTGGTGCGGTCGAAACTGTGGGCGACCGTGTCGACAATTCCGCCGTATCGCAGGCACTACGTGTATCTGCGGCCAGCCGCCGAGGCGGCGCACACCTTGCCACAGCTCTTGTCAATTTACGCCCTGGCCTACTACCTGGGGTCGATCACGCGCTACAGGCCCCATCACTTTCCGTCCATCACGGACGGCGCGTTTGGCCCGCGCGTGCAGGACTTCATTACGGGGCAGCCGCAGCAGTTCCTGTACTTGCTGGCCTCAGAGTTTTGCCGCAGAGAAATCGCCAAACCCTCCATCATCTAGGGGATTCAGGCACGCTGTAGTCGGCCGGTCATGGGGCGGTCATGGGCCTGGCATGGCGCAAAGTCTGTTCAACCACTCGTGGCCAGGCGGGCTTTTCGGAGCAGGAAGCGCCCGAAATGCCCCGCCAGATAGGCCTCAAGCCGACGCGCCGCGCTGGGGGAGAGTTGCGCAGCACGCAACTGCATGCCCGGCGTCAGCCCGAGTCGGGCCGCATCGGAACGGGCGATGGGTGCGATCACGCTGCGCAGCTCTCCACGCTGCAGATCGAAGCTCAGCAGGTGCCGGTCGAACAGCTTGTCGGCATGCGTGGCCAGTAGCAACCCATTGGCGGGGTCGAGACGCTCTTCATTGGATGAGTCGCGCCAAGGCTTGATGTGGGACGCAATCAGCAGTTCGGGCAGTGCAATGCCGGTGAGCGCGCAGACCTCGCCGCGTCCCCAGAGGCGTGTCACATCGGCTCGGAAGCGTCCCTGCCCGATGCGTGCCTGGATGAACGCTTCGCGTTGGGTGGCGTCGGGGACGGTCCGCTCGATCTCCGCCAGGTCATCGGCTAGCTCGTTGGCGGCCGATTGGCCAAAGCCTGCCAGCAGGGCGTCGAATCGCTCCTTGTAGTCCGGCTCGATGGGCAGCGGGTTGAAGTTCTGCCCGCTTGAGAAGAAGCGGTGGACTTCCTGGCGGTCGTACCACGGTGCTTGTTGCAGCGGAATCGGGGCATCGGGCACGCGGATCGCGGACATCGAGAGCCGGTACTGGAATGTCGCTGGTTGTCCTTTGAGGTTCATCAACTCGAAGGGGCCGTCGATGCGGCGGTGAATGCGGAACAGGCCTTCGAGCGAGTAGTCCTTACCACCACCGATGGTGTCATCGCCGGAGACGACATACACCTGGTCTCCCTCCCGAACCGTCGTGTTGTTGGTGTGGTAGCTGTGCAGGCTGAACGGACCGAAGTGGTGGGTGAGGTGGTACGCAAAGAATGTTCGGCTCAAGTCGTTGTTCTTTCATGATCATTGACTATGCAAAGCATAGCGGACTCGAATGCAGCGACCTTGAAGGTCTCAATGGGAGCGAGAGACTGGGATGCCATTGACCGATGCAATCTCCACCCCCAACACGGACCTGCCACCATGCAACTCCTGTCTCTCACCCTCAAAGGCTTTCGCGGCATCCGCGATGGACTGCGCCTCGATAGCCTGACGCTGGACTTCGAGGCTTTGTGCGATGGTGCGCAACTGGTGGCCATCACCGGCGCGAACGGGCGTGGTAAGAGCACCGTGCTCGACAACATGCACCCGTTCCTGACCATGCCCTCGAGGGTGGCGATGGCGGGCGCAGGCGGCTTCAGCTACTACGACCACGTTTTCCTTCCAGAGAGCGAGAAGGACCTGACCTGGGCCTTGGAGGGGCGCTGCTACCGAACCCAGGTGGTCATCCGTCTCAATGGCCGGCGAAGGACGGAGGCCTACCTGAGTGCGCTGGCCGACGACGGCGTGTGGCGACCGGTGGTGCTGGACGACGGCACCGTGTCCGACGGCAAGGTTGAGACCTACACCCGTTGTGTCGAGCATCTGTGCGGCAGCGCCGACACGTTTTTTACATCGGTGTTTGGTGCTCAGGGCAAACGACAGCTCTCGGACTACCGCAACGGCGAGATCAAGAGCTTGCTCGCTGATCTGCTGGCGCAGGACCAGATCCGTGAGCTTGGGGCCAAGGCGACGCAGACGGCAAAATTGTTGAAGGCGGGGCTGGTGGCGATCCGCCAGGAACTCTCGGTCATCGATGAGGACGAGGCAGAGGTTGTACGTGAGCTGGCGAAGGCAGTCGACGCGCCTGCACGTGTACAGCGGGCCCTGGCGGATGCCGCCATGGCAACGGCGAAGCTGGAGGAACTGCGCCAGTCCTGTGCTCGCTTGGTGGCGCAGCGCGATCAGAGCCGCGAGACGGATGCGAGGCGCAGCCAATTGCAGGAAGAGCGCTCCGCT
>JAUYSB010000257.1 GCA_030696525.1 Hydrogenophaga sp.
GCGATGCAGCGCGGACTGAACCAGTACCCGCCCATGCCCGGCGTGCCGGTGCTGCGCGAAGCCATCGCGGCAAAAATCGAAACGCTTTATGGCCGCCGTTACGACGCCGGCAGCGAGATCACCGTGACCGCCGGCGCGACCCAGGCCATCATCACCTGCATCCTGTCCGTGGTGCACCCGGGTGACGAGGTCATCGTGCTGGAACCCTGCTACGACAGCTACGTGCCCAACATCGAACTGGCGGGCGGCGTGGTGGTGCGCGTCCCCCTCACACCCGGTACCTTCCGGCCCGACTTCGACAAGATCGCCGCCGCCATCACACCCAAGACGCGCGCCATCATCGTCAACACGCCGCACAACCCCAGCGCCACGGTGTGGAAGCGCGAGGACATGCTCCGGCTGCAAGACCTGCTGGCGCCCACCCAGGTGCTGCTGATCAGCGACGAGGTGTATGAACACATGGTGTTCGACGGCCAGCCACACGAAAGCGCCGCGCGCTACCCCGGCCTGGCGGCGCGCGCCTTCATCGTCAGCAGCTTCGGCAAGACCTACCACGTCACCGGCTGGAAGGTCGGTTTTGTGGCCGCGCCCGCATCGCTGACGGCCGAATTCCGCAAGGTGCACCAGTTCAACGTGTTCACCGTCAACACGCCGGTGCAACACGCCCTGGCCGCCTACATGGCCAACCCTGCGCCTTACCTGGACCTGCCGGCCTTCTACCAGCACAAGCGCGACCTCTTCCGCGCCGGCCTGACCAAGACACGCTTCAAGCTGCTGCCCAGCGAAGGCAGCTACTTCCAGTGCGTGGACATCTCCGACCTGGCGGTGCCCGAACGCAGCCTGCCCGAGGCCGACTTCTGCCAGTGGCTCACGCGCGAAATCGGCGTGGCCGCCATCCCGCTGTCGGCCTTCTACGGCAACGGCTTCGACCAGCACGTGGTGCGCTTTTGTTTTGCAAAAAAAGACGAGACGCTGGTCGAAGCGCTGGAGCGGTTGGCACGGCTCTGACCCCGGCAAGTGGGAGCGGGCACCCAGGCCCTTGACCGAAACCAAGCAATCGTTAAGCTTGGTGCATGGGAGAGGCAGAGCACAGGGGGATAGAGCGGCCGGCCAAGCTTGCATTGTGGGCTTGCTTGGTGCTGCTTGTGCTGACCCTGCTCTCATCCATCTTTCCGCAGCGGCGTGGCCTGCCCACCCATTGGCTCGAAGACCCCAGTGGACAGTGGACACTGTCGGACGTGCGCGCCCAACCCGAATCAGCGTGGCACAACCGTGGCGAGCAGGCCTTCAACCAGGGCTACAGCCGCAGCACCTTCTGGTTGCGCATTGATTTGCCTCAGTGGGACGAGGGCGCTCGTTACCTGGGCATAGGCAATCCGCTGCTGGAGCATCTGAGCGTGCACCGCCTGCGCCAGGGGAGCAACATGCCGACGCTGCTGCGGCTGGGCATGGCGCGCCCCTTTGCCGAACGCCCTTTGCCCTTCGTGTCCTTTGTGGTGCCCCTGTCGTCAGCCGACAGCGGCGCCACCTTGTGGCTGCAGGTGAACAGCCGCACTTCGGTGCAGGTGCCACTGGACTGGTGGGACGAAACCGCGTGGGCGCGCCACCAGCAGCAAGTCTCGCTGTTCCACGGCAGCTACCTGGGTGTGACGGCGGCCATGCTGGCTTTCAACCTGCTGCTCTACCTGGCCATACGCGAGCGCGCCTACCTGTGGTACCTGGGCTGGATGGTGTGCATAGCGGCGTTTGTGTTCACGCTCAACGGCAGCAGTTTCCAGTGGCTGTGGCCCCATGCGCCTGCCTGGAACCTGACCGTGTTGCCCACCAGCCTGTCGCTGGCCATTGCCTGTTCGGCGGGGTTTTTTGTGCATTTCCTGCGTGAAGGCGGCCGAGCCCAGCCCGGCGAGGCCCTGTTCTGGCTGCTGGGCCTGGGCAACCTGGCGCTGGCCGCAGCCGCGCCGGCCCTGCCCTACCGCGTGGCCATCGTGGGCGCCATCGCCATGGCGATGGCCACCATGCTGGTCGCCATCGTGTCGGCGGCACAGCGCGCCCTGCGTGGCAACTTCGGCGCCCAGTATTTTTTGATTGCTTTCAGTTTTGTCATCGCGGCCGGCGTGGTGCTTGCACTCAACAAATTGGGCCTGATTGCACGCACCTTCATCACCGAACACGCCACCGAAGTGGGATCGGCGGTGGAAATGGTGGTGCTCTCACTGGCCATCATCGCGCGCCTGAACCACCAGCGCCGCCAACGCGAAATCGCCCAGGCCGCCTTGCTCGACGCGCAACAGCGCCTGACCACGGAGCTGGAAGTTCGTGTGGCCGAGCGCACCGAAGCCCTGCAGGAGGCCAACGCCAAACTCACCGAACTGAGCCAGACCGATGCCTTGACCGGCATCTTCAACCGCCGCTACCTGGACGCCCATCTGGAACGCGAACTGCGCCGCCTGGCCCGCGACGGCAACAGCATGGCGGTGATGTTGATCGACGTGGACCACTTCAAACGCTTCAACGACACCCACGGCCACCCGGCCGGCGACGCCTGCTTGCAGGCCGTGGCCGCCGCGCTGAGCGCCAACGTGCGCCGCCCCAGCGACACCGTGGCGCGCTACGGCGGCGAGGAGTTCTGCGTGCTGGCGCCCGACACGACCGAGGCCGGCGCGGTCGCCCTGGCGGAAACACTGCGTGCCGCCGTGGCCGACCTGCGGGTGGTGGTGGACGGCGTGGACGTGGCGGTGACCACCAGCATCGGGCTGTGCTGGCGCACGCCCGAGCACCCCTGGTACGCCAGCGCCTTGCTCAAAAAGGCGGACGAAGCCTTGTACGGTGCCAAGGCAGGCGGGCGCAACCGGGTCCACACGGTCTGAGCCACGTCATGCCGCGTGAGAGCCGCCGACGCACGGTCGCAAAACGGACATGAGCGCGTCATGAGCACGTCACGTGTCTCACCAGAATGGAAAGACCTGCCGATCGGGCAGGCTTCATCTCCGGGAGACACCCCATGTTCCGACCGACGCGCTTCGCGCTCGCCTTCTCCACGCTTGCCACCTTCGCCCTGCTCCAAGCCTGCGGCGGCTCCGACCCCGCCTTCAATACCCTCACCGGTGACGCGCCGCTGGTGATTGGCCACCGCGGCGCCTCGGGCCTGTTGCCAGAACACACGCTGGAGTCCTACCGCCTGGCCATCGCGCAGAACGCCGATTTCATCGAGCCCGACCTGGTGCTGACGAAGGACGGCGTGATGATTGCCCGCCACGAACCCATGCTGGACGGCACCACCGACGTGGCGACCAAGTTCCCCGAGTCGCGCAAGACCACGCGCAACGTGGATGGCATCGCCACCACCGCCTACTTCGCCAGCGACTTCACCCTGGCCGAGATCAAAACCCTGCGCGCCGTGCAGGCCCGCGCCAACCGCGACCAGTCGCTCAACGGCCTCTACAGCATTCCCACGCTGGACGAAGTGATCGCCCTGGCCCAGGCCGAAGGCAGCAAGCGTGGCCGTGCGGTCGGCATCTACCCCGAGATCAAACACTCGGTGTTCCACGCCACCGAAGCAGGCTTTGGCGCCAACGTGTTCGAAGACAAGCTGCTCACCACCCTGCACGCGGCCTACGGCAACACCGGCAGCGCACCGGTGTTCATCCAGTCCTTCGAAGTGTCCAACCTGCAATACCTCAACACCAAGACCAGCATCAAGCTGGTGCAGCTGATCGACGCCGACGACGTGAAGGACGACGGCAGCATGTCGCTGGTGGCGCCCTACCACAAGCCCTACGACTTCGTGGTCAACAACGACGCCCGCAGCTTCGCCGACCTGCTCAAGCCCGCCGGCCTGGACTTCATCAAGACCTACGCCGACGCCGTGGGCCCCTGGAAGCCCTATCTGCTCAAGACCGTGAACGACGGCGTGGACCGCAACGGCGATGGTGCGGTCAACATCAACGACCGCCGCGTGGACGGCAGCACCGGCGTGATCGAGGCCGCCCACCAGCGCGGCCTGCTGGTGCACACCTGGACCTTCCGCAACGACGCCAGCGGTTACGGCTTCAAGGACCCCCAGGCCGAGATGGCGGCCTACGTGAAGCTGGGCATCGACGGCATGTTCACCGACTTCCCGGCCACCGGCGTGGCGGCCGTCGAAGCTTCGCGCTGATCGGACCGAGTGGGCTCAGCTTGACAGCTGCGCCCAGACCTTGTCTAAACGTTTGACGCTGACCGGCTGCGGTGTGCGCAGCTCCTGCGCGAAGAAACTCACCCGCAGCTCTTCCAGCAACCAGCGCAGCTCCACCATGCGGGGGTCGAGCACGCCCTTGCGCTCGGCCACCAGGCGCCAGAAGCGCTGCTCCTGCGGGCGCAACTCGGTCAGCTTGGCGGCGTCGCGCGCGGGGTCGGCGCGCCACTTGTCCAGCCGCAGGGTGATGGCCTTGAGGTAACGCGGCAGGTGCTGCAACTGCGCCCAGGGCGTGTCCATCACAAACCGTTTGCCACACAGGCGCTGCAGTTGCTGCTGGGCGTCGGCCACCGCCTCGGTGGCGTTTTTGGTGTCCTTGATCTTGCGCGTGGCCACGGCGAACTCGGCCAGCACCGTGGCGGCCAGACGCGACACCTCATTGGCAATCAGCGTGAGTCGCCCCCGGCCTTCGTCGATGCGGCGTTTGAAATCGGCCTCGTCGGTGGGCAGCGGATCGAGCAGGAAGGCGCGCTCCAGCGCCACCGCGATCAGCTGGTCGCGCAGCTCTTCCTGCGTGCCAAGCGGCATGTAGGCCACGGCCATTTTCTGCAGATCTGGCAGGTTTTTTTCCAGGTACTTGAGGGCGTCGCGGATCTGCAGCGCAAACAGCCGGCGCAGACCGGCGCGGTGTTTGCTGGCCGCCACCTCGGGCTCGTCGAAGACCTCGATGCTGACGGCATCGCCCTGGTCGATCAGCGCCGGGAAGCCGATCAGCGTCTGCCCGCCCTTGCGGATTTCCATCAGCTCGGGCAATTCTCCGAAGGTCCAGGTGGTGTGGGTTTTCGCTCCCTCTCCCTCTGGGAGAGGGCTGGGGTGAGGGCTCGCGCGCCTGGGTACATCGTTGCTGGCGGGGCCCTCACCCTGCCCTCTCCCAGAGGGAGAGGGTGAAGCCTCGGCGGGCGCAGCCACCTTGAGCGAAGCCAGCGCCTGAAACGCCCCCCGCGCCTTGGCCCCCAGCTCGGCCTTGAGCGCGCCCAGGTTGCGGCCCTGCCCCAATTGGCGGCCGTGTTCGTCCACCACCCGCAGGTTCATGAACAGGTGAGGCGGCAACATGTCGAGCTTGAAGTCGCCGCGTTTCACATCCAGGCTGGTCTCGGCGCGCACCTGCTTGAGCAGTGCGTCGGTGAGGCCGCCGACACACCAACGCTCGGTGGTGCTGAACAGCTCGGCCAGCCGCGCCGCGTTTTCAGGCAGCGGCACAAAACGGCTGCGCGGTTTCTGGTGCAGGCTCTTGAGCAGGGCCTGAATCTTGTCCTTGAGCATGCCGGGCACCAGCCACTCGCAGCGCTCCTCGCTCACCTGGTTGAGCACGAACAGCGGCACGGTGACGGTCAGGCCGTCACGCGCGTCGCCGGGTTCGTGCAGGTATTCCGCGGCGCAGTCCACACCGCCCAGCTTGAGCACCTTGGGGAAGGCGCTGGTGGTGATGCCGGCGGCCTCGTGGCGCATCAGCTCCTCGCGGCTGAGCTGCAGCAGTTTGGGGTTCTGGCGCGAGGCCTCGCGCCACCAGCGCTCCAGCTCCGGGCCGCTGCACACGTCGGCCGGGATCTGCGCGTCGTAAAACGCAAAGATCAACTCGTCGTCCACCAGCACGTCCTGCCGGCGCGACTTGTGCTCCAGCGACTCCACCTGCGCAATCAGCTTGCGGTTGGCCCCCAGGAAAGGCAGGCGACGGAACATTTCGTCCGACCATTCCTGCCCCACCAGCGCCTCGCGGATGAACAGCTCGCGCGCGCCCACCGGATCGACCTTGCCGTAGTTGATGCGCCGGCCCTGGTAGATCACCAGGCCGTACAGCGTGGCGCGCTCCAGCGCCACCACCTCGCCGGCCTTTTTTTCCCAATGCGGGTCCAGCAGCTGTTTCTTGAGCAAATGCCCGCCCACCTGCTCCAGCCAGGGCGGCTCGATGGCAGCGATGCCCCGCCCAAACAGGCGCGCGGTTTCCACCAGCTCGGCACACACAATCCAGCGGCCCGGGCGCTTGCTCAGGTGGGCACCCGGGTGGCGGTGGAACTTGATGCCGCGCGCGCCCAGGTAGACGTCTTCGGTTTCGTGTTTGAGGCCGAGGTTGCCCAGCAGGCCCGAGAGCATCGAAAGGTGCAACTGCTCGTAGCTGGCAGGGGCACTGTTGATGGCCCACTTGTGTTCGGCCACCACCGTGTGCAGCTGGGTGTGGATGTCGCGCCATTCGCGCACGCGGCGGATGTTGACGAAGTTCTGCCGCAGCAACTGCTCGTATTGGCGGTTGCTGAGCTTGTGTTCTCCGTGGCCGCCTTTGGCTTCATTGATCCACTTCCAGAGCTTGAGGTAGCCGGTGAATTCGCTTTTGTCGTCGTCGAACTTGGCGTGCGCCTGGTCGGCCTGGGCCTGGGCTTCGAGCGGCCGGTCGCGCACGTCCTGCACGCTCAGGGCAGAGGCAATCACCATCACCTCGTCCAGCGCGCCGCGCGTGCGGGCCTCCAGAATCATGCGGCCCACGCGCGGGTCCAGCGGCAGCCTGGACAGCTCGCGCCCCAGCGGCGTGAGTTCGTTGTTGTCGTCCACCGCGCCCAGTTCCTGCAGCAGCTGGTAGCCGTCGGTGATGGCGCGGCGGCTCGGCGCTTCCAGGAAGGGGAAGTCGTCCACGTTGCCCAGATGCAGCGCCTTCATGCGCAGGATCACACCGGCCAGCGAGGAGCGCAGGATTTCCGGGTCGGAGAAGCGGTCGCGGCCATTGAAATCGACCTCGTCGTAGAGGCGGATACAAATGCCGTTGGCCACGCGCCCGCAGCGGCCCAGGCGCTGGTTGGCTGCGGCCTGACTGACCGGCTCCACCAGCAACTGCTCGACCTTGCTGCGCAGGCTGTAGCGCTTGACGCGCGCCGTGCCGACGTCGATGACGTAGCGGATGCCGGGCACGGTGAGCGAGGTTTCGGCCACGTTGGTGGCCAGCACGATGCGCCGGCCGGTGTGGCCGTCGAACACGCGGTCCTGCTCGGCCTGGCTCAGGCGCGCAAACAGCGGCAGCACCTCGGCGTTGCGCAGCGCGGGCTGGTGGCTGAGGTGTTTGCGCAGGTGGTCGGCGGCCTCGCGGATTTCGCGCTCGCCGGGCAGAAAAACCAGGATGTCGCCGCTCTGGCGCGGGTCGTTCCAAAGCTCGTCCACGCCGTCTGCGATGGCGTCGTTGAGGTCGTGCTCGCGGCTCTCTTCAAAGGGCCGGTAACGGCATTCCACCGGGAAGGTGCGGCCGCTGACCATGATGACCGGCGCGGGCCCGTGTCTGGAAGCAAAGTGCTGGGCGAAGCGGTCGGCGTCGATGGTGGCCGAGGTGACGACGATCTTCAGGTCGGGCCGGCGCGGCAGGATTTGCCGCAGGTAACCCAGCAGAAAGTCGATGTTGAGCGAGCGCTCGTGCGCCTCGTCGATGATCAGCGTGTCGTAGGCTTGCAGCAGCGGATCGGTCTGCGTCTCGGCCAGCAAAATGCCGTCGGTCATCAGCTTGACCGATGCGTTTTTGCCCAGGCGGTCGGTGAAGCGCACCTTGTAGCCCACCACCTCGCCCAGCGGCGTCTGCAGTTCTTCGGCAATGCGTTTGGCCACCGAGCTGGCGGCGATGCGCCGGGGCTGGGTGTGGCCAATCAGGCGCGGCTTTTCACCCGGCTTGGCGTTCAGCCGCCCGCGTCCCATGCTGAGCGCGATCTTGGGCAACTGCGTGGTTTTGCCCGAACCGGTTTCACCACAGACGATGACCACCTGGTTGGCCTGAAGCGCGGCTTCGATCTCGTGGCGGCGGCCGCTGACGGGCAGGTTTTCGGGGAATTCGATGTTCAAGGCGTGGGTGGGCAGCATGGCGGCGTGATTATCGAGGCAAGCCCTTCGCTTCAATGGGACGGAGTTCACACGAAAACTCGTGATCACGTGCTACACTTTTCTCCTTTGCCTGCAGGAAAACCGCCCATGAGCAACCTGACCCTGTCCCTGGACGATGAAGTCGTCCGCCAAGCCCGCATTCGCGCCATCCAGGAAGGCACCTCGGTCAGTGCCCAGGTGCGGGATTTTTTACAGCGGTACGCCAATGGCGAAAGGAGCGACACCTTGCTGCCGTTGGCAGCCTCCGCCCTGCCGCCGCTGCGCGTATTTGATGGTCACAGCGGCTTGGCCGCAGGCATAGACCCGACCAGCAACCGTTCCCTGCTGGATGCGGCGGATGAGCTTTCAAGTCGCTGAAACATGACACCAGACGTCAACGTTTTGGTGGCCGCCTCACGCCGCGACCATTCGCATCACGCGCCCGCCCTGGCCTGGCTGGAGCACACACGGGCCAGCGGCGCATTGACGCTGCTGGGTTCGGTGACCGCCGGTTTTCTGAGGCTGGTGACGCATTCACGCGTGTTTCCAACGCCCACCCCCACCGATCTGGCGGTGGGATTCATCGACGACCTGCTGAGCTCGCGTGCACGCCTGCTCGCGATGGGCGATGAATGGGCCTATTTGCGTGTGCTCTGTCTCACACAGAAACTCACCGACAATGCCATCCCGGACGCCTGGATCGCCGCCAGCGTCCTGCAGCATGGCGAACGGCTTGCCACTTTCGACAAAGATTTTTTGCGCCTCCTGCCACCCGCGCACCTCGAACTGCTCACCACCTGATGTCCGCCGTCTTCAACTTCACCTTCGTGCCCTGGTTCCGCTCGGTGGCGCCCTACATCCACAAATTCCGCAACCAGACCTTTGTGGTCGGTGTGTGTGGCGAAGCGATTGCCGCCGGCAAGCTGCCCAACCTGGCGCAAGACCTGGCGCTGATCCAGAGCATGGGCGTGAAGATCGTGCTGGTGCACGGCTTCCGCCCGCAGGTCAACGAGCAGTTGCGCGCCAAAGGCCACGAGGCGAAGTATTCGCACGGCATCCGCATCACCGACCCCATCGCACTCGATTGCGCGCAAGAGGCCGCCGGCCAGCTGCGTTACGAGATCGAGGCGGCCTTCAGCCAGGGCCTGCCCAACACGCCCATGGCCGGCGCCACGGTGCGCGTCATCTCGGGCAACTTCATCACGGCGCGGCCGGTGGGCATTGTGGACGGCGTGGACTTCCAGCACTCGGGCCTGGTGCGCAAGGTGGACGTGGGTGGCATCAGCCGCACGCTGGACATGGGCGCCATGGTGCTGCTCTCGCCCTTCGGTTTTTCGCCCACAGGCGAGGCCTTCAACCTCACGATGGAAGAGGTGGCGACCTCCGTGGCCACCGCGCTGCAGGCCGACAAGCTGATCTTCATCACCGAGGTGCCCGGCATACGCGTGCGCCCCGACGAGCCCGAGAGCGACGACAACCCCATCGACACCGAGCTGCCGCTGGCCCAGGCCGAGCTGATCCTGAAAAACGCGCCGCCCGGCCAAAAGCCCACCGACACCGACTTCTACCTGCAGCACTGCGTGCGCGCCTGCAAGGCCGGTGTCGAGCGCAGCCACATCATCCCGTTTGCGGTCGATGGCTCGCTGCTGCTGGAGGTGTACGTGCACGACGGCATCGGCACCATGGTGGTGGATGAAAAACTGGAAAGCCTGCGCGAGGCCACATCCGACGACGTGGGCGGCATCCTGCAGTTGATCGAGCCCTTCGAGAAGGACGGCACCCTGGTCAAGCGCGACCGCACCGAGATCGAGCGCGACATCGGCCACTACACCCTCATCGAACACGACGGCGTGATCTTCGCCTGCGCCGCGCTCTACCCCTACCCCGAAGCCAAGACCGCCGAGATGGCCGCGCTCACCGTGTCGCCACAAAGCCAGGGCCAGGGCGACGGCGAAAAAATCTTGAAGCGCATCGAACAACGCGCCCGCGCCATGGGCCTGGACAGCATCTTCGTGCTGACAACCCGCACCATGCACTGGTTCATCAAGCGCGGCTTCGCGCAGGTGGACCCCGACTGGCTGCCCGACGCCCGCAAGCGCAAGTACAACTGGGACCGCAAGAGCCAGGTGCTGGTGAAGAAGCTCTGACGGCCGAAGCCCGCCTGCCGCCGGCTTGATGTGCATCAAGGCGGCAGGTGGTGAGCTGCTTCGATACTGTGACATTCACATGCCACAGGGATGACAAGCACATGACCGAACGCACCGCCGCCAGCCGCAACGGCAGCACCGCCGCCGCAAGCGCGCCCACAACCACCCGCCGCCCCGCCCGGCCGCGCCGCGCCACCGCCGGCGACGTGGTGCCGGGAGCCGCGCCCCAGACCATTGCGCGCGCCACCGTGAAAGACGTGGTGGACGCCCGCCAGCAAGCCCAGCTGGCGGCCGCACGCGACGTGATGGCCCGCGCCCCAGACGCCAAGCAGCAGGCGCGCGACCTGCGCACCTTGCTCGAAGGCGCCTCGCCCGACGACGCACGCGCCCTGCGCAAGCTGCTGCGCGAAGACATGCTCAAGGCCCGGCGCCCCGATCAGGAAGCCGACCCCGACGAAATGCTCGCGTCCGACTGGCGCAAGGGCGGCTACCCCTACAAACACCTGCTCTCTCGCAAGACCTACGAGGCGCAAAAGTACCAGTTGCAGGTGGAGCTGCTCAAGCTGCAGGCCTGGGTCAAGGAGACCGGCCAGCGTGTGGTCATCCTGTTCGAAGGACGCGATGCGGCCGGCAAGGGCGGCGCCATCAAACGTTTCATGGAGCACCTCAACCCACGCGGCGCGCGGGTGGTGGCGCTGGAAAAACCGACCGAGGTGGAACGCGGCCAGTGGTACTTTCAGCGCTACGTGCAGCACCTGCCCACGGCCGGCGAGATCGTGCTGTTCGACCGCAGCTGGTACAACCGCGCCGGCGTGGAGCGGGTGATGGGTTTTTGCAAGCCCGAGGAATACCAGGAGTTCATGCGCCAGGCGCCGCAGTTCGAGCGCCAGCTGGTGCGCAGCGGCGTGTTCCTCATCAAGTTCTGGTTTTCGGTCAGCCGCGAGGAGCAGCGCCGCCGCTTCAAGGAGCGCAAGACCCACCAGATCAAACAGTGGAAGCTCAGCCCCATCGACATGGCGTCGCTGGACAAGTGGGAGGACTACACCCAGGCCAAGGAAGCCATGTTCTTCGAGACCGACACCGCCGACGCGCCGTGGACGGTGATCAAGAGCGACTGCAAAAAACGCGCACGCCTCAACGCCATGCGCTACGTGCTGCAAAAGCTGCCCTACAACAACAAGGACGCGCAGCACATCGGCGCACTCGACACCCTGATCGTGGGCCGCGCCCACGTGGTGTACGAACGCGGCGAACACCCGGGCAACGCCATCCTCTGACGCGCGGTCGTCAGGCGATCTTGTCCGTCGCCTGCAGCGGCAGGTGGCGGCCAAACTGCTCGGCCAGAAACGACTCGCCGCGCTCCAGCACAAAGTAGCGAAAGGCCTCGGCCGCCGGTGACAGCAGCTTGGACAGCGTGTGCACCACGTTCCAGCCGCGCACCACCGGCGCGCCGTCCACATCCAGCACGGCGATCAGGCCCTGGTCCAGCTCCAGGCCCAGGGTGTGCAGCGACACAAAACTCACGCCCAGGTCGGCCATCACCACCTGCTTGATGCTGGCGTTGCTGCGCATCTCCATCACCACACGCGGCTCCACGCGCGCCTCGCGCAAAAAGCTCTCGAGCGCCGCGCGCGTGCCCGAGCCGGGTTCGCGCATCACAAAACCCAGCATGCGCAGCGCGTCGGGTGGGATGTTGCGCTGACGGGCCAGGGGGTGCGTCACGGCCGACACGAACACATGCGGGTGCGCGGCAAAAGGCTCGGCGCGGGTGGCCAGCTCCTTGGGCGGGCGGCCCATGATGGCGATGTCCACCTCGTTGGCCTGCAGCATGGCCACCAGCTGCTCGCGGTTGCCCACCACCAGCTTGAGCTCCACACCGCCGTGTTCGCGTTTGAACTCGGCCAGCAGCTGCGGCAAAAAATACTTGGCGGTGCTGACCATGCCTATGGTCAGCGTGCCCACCTCCAGCTTTTGCAGGCGCAGCGCGGTGTCTTCCGCGTCCTTCAATGTGGCCAGGATCTTGCGGGCGTGCACCAGCATGTATTCGCCCACGGTGGTGAGCGCCACGCGCCGGCCCTCGCGCTGAAACAGCGGCAGGCCCACGTGCGATTCCAGCTCCTTGACCTGCATGGTCACGGCCGGCGGCGTGAGGTGCAGCGCCTCGGCGGCGCGGGCAAAACTGAGGTGGCGGGCGACCTCGCTGAACACCCGCAACTGGCGGAAGGTGGCGTTCTTCATTCAGTTATGCCTTAAGTTAAATCAAAGTATTTCTGAATTTACCTTATTTAAGTGAATTCTTATAGTCTCTCCATCGCACCACCACTTGGAGACATTGATGACCCAGATCACCGACGCCAAAAAACGCTACAGCGCAGGCGTGTTGAAGTACAAACAGATGGGCTACTGGATGCCCGACTACGTGCCCAAGGAGACCGACACCCTGTGTCTGTTCCGCATCACGCCGCAAGACGGTGTGGACCCCGAGGAAGCCGCCGCCGCCGTGGCCGGTGAATCCTCCACCGCCACCTGGACCGTGGTCTGGACCGACCGCCTGACCGCCTGCGACAGCTACCGCGCCAAGGCCTACAAGTGCGAGCCGGTGCCCGGCCGCCCCGGCGAGTTTTTTGCCTGGGTCGCCTACGACCTGATCCTGTTCGAAGAAGGCTCCATCGCCAACATGACGGCCAGCCTGATCGGCAACGTGTTCAGCTTCAAGCCGCTCAAGGCCGCCCGCCTGGAGGACATCCGCATCCCGGTGGCCTACGTCAAGACCTTCAAGGGTCCGCCCACCGGTCTGGTGGTCGAGCGCGAGCGCCTGGACAAGTTTGGCCGCCCGCTGCTGGGTGCCACCACCAAGCCCAAGCTGGGCCTCTCTGGCCGCAACTACGGCCGCGTGATCTACGAAGGCCTCAAGGGCGGGCTCGATTTCATGAAGGACGACGAGAACATCAACTCGCAGCCTTTCATGCACTGGCGTGACCGCTTCCTGTACGTGATGGATGCCGTCAACAAGGCGCAGGCCCAGACGGGTGAGGTCAAGGGCAGCTACCTCAACATCACCGCCGGCACCATGGAAGCGATGTACGAGCGTGCCGAACTGGCCAAGGAGCTGGGCAGCGTGGTGGTGATGGTCGATCTGGTGATCGGCTGGACCGCTATCCAGAGCATGGCCGAGTGGTGCCGCAAGAACGACATGGTGATGCACATGCACCGCGCCGGCCACGGCACCTACACCCGCCAGAAGAACCACGGCGTGAGCTTCCGCGTGATCGCCAAGTGGCTGCGCCTGGCCGGTTGCGACCACCTGCACACCGGCACCGCGGTGGGCAAGCTCGAAGGCGACCCGCTGACCGTGCAGGGCTACTACAACGTCTGCCGCGACAGCTACACCAAGACCGACCTGCCGCGTGGCCTGTTTTTCGACATGGACTGGGCCGACACCAAGAAGGTCATGCCGGTGGCCTCGGGCGGCATCCACGCCGGCCAGATGCACCAGCTGATCGACCTCTTCGGCGACGACGTGATCCTGCAGTTCGGCGGCGGCACCATCGGCCACCCGCAGGGCATTCAGGCCGGCGCCGTGGCCAACCGCGTGGCGCTCGAATGCATGGTCAAGGCCCGCAACGAGGGCAAGGACATCCTGCAGGAAGGCCCTGAAATCCTGAAGAAGGCGGCCCAGACCTGTGGCCCGCTCAAAGCCGCGCTCGACACCTGGGGCGACATCAGCTTCAACTACCAGAGCACCGACAGCAGCGACTACGCCGTCAC
>JAUYSB010000282.1 GCA_030696525.1 Hydrogenophaga sp.
AGCCGGTGGCGCCCAGCACCTGCGCGGCATGCTCCTCTGCATTGCCCTGCGCCTGCATCAACGGGATGAGTTCGCGCGCGATGAAGTGAAAGGTGACGAAGAGGGTGGCCAGGATGATGCCGGGCACGGCGAACACGACCTTGATGTCGTGTTCCATCAGCCAAGGGCCCAGCCAGCCCTGGGCGCCGAACACCAGCACGTAGATCAGGCCGGCCACCACGGGTGAGACCGAGAAGGGCAGGTCGATCAGGGTGGTGAGGAAGGATTTGCCCTTGAACTCGTACTTGGCGATGCACCAGGCCGCCGCGATGCCGAACACCAAGTTGAGCGGCACGGCGATGGCGGCGGTGATCAGGGTCAGCCGGATGGCTGCCCAGGCGTCGGGCTCTTTGAGCGCTTCCCAGTAGGCGTCCCAGCCCTTGCGCAAGGCCTCAGTGAACACCGCAGCCAGTGGCAGCACCAGGAACAGGAACATGAAGACCAGGGCCACGCTGATCAGCGTCCAGCGCACCCACGGCGCCTCGGTGGTGTGGGGCGATTTTTTGACCGGCGCGCTCATGACGAGGCCCCCGAACGTTTGCGCTGCCAGGTCTGCAGGCCGTTGATGACCAGCAGCAGTACGAAGGAGATGCCCAGCATGACCGAGGCCACGGCGGTGGCACCGGCGTAGTCGTACTGCTCCAGCTTGCCGATGATGATGAGCGGCGTGATCTCGGACACCATGGGCATGTTGCCGGCGATGAAAATGACTGAGCCGTATTCACCGATGGCGCGCGCGAAAGCCATGGCAAAACCGGTCAGCAGCGCCGGGCCTATGCTGGGCAGGATGACCCGGGTGAAGGTCTGCAGGCGCGTGGCGCCCAGGCACATGGCGGCTTCTTCGAGTTCCTTCTCGGCGTCCTCCAGCACCGGCTGCACCGTGCGCACCACAAAGGGCAGACCGATGAAGAAGAGGGCGATGACCACGCCGTTGGGGTTGAAGGCCAGCTGTATGCCGTGGGGCTCCAGGTACTGGCCGACCCAGCCGTTGCCGGCCAGCAACGCGGTGAGCGAGATGCCGGCCACGGCGGTGGGCAGGGCAAAGGGCAGGTCCACCAGCGCATCGACGATTTTTTTGCCCGGAAAGCTGTAGCGCACCAGCACCCAGGCCACCAGCAGACCGAACACCACGTTGACCAGGGCAGCAATCAGCGAGGCGCCGAAGGTGAGCCGGTAGGAGGCCAGCACGCGCGGCGCGGTCACGGCCTCCACGAATTGCGGCCAGGTCAGCGAGAAGGTCTTGATGACCAGGGCCGACAGCGGGATCAGCACGATCAGGCTCAGGTAGAACACCGTGTAGCCCAGCGTGAGGTTGAAGCCGGGCAACACACGCTTGGCGGCGCGCTTGCGTGGCGGCGCGTCCAGCGCCTCCGATCCGTGCAGGGCCAGCGTGACGGATTGGGACATTTATTTGCCTGCGGTGTAGAGCTTGTCGAACTGGCCACCGTCGTTGAAGTGCACCTTCTGTGCTTCGGCCAGCGAGCCGAAGTAGTCGTTCACGCCGAACAGCTTGATGGGCTTGAAGGCACTGGCGTACTTTTTGAGCACCGCCTCGTTGCGCGGACGGATGTTGTGTTTGGCGGCGATCTCCTGGCCCTCGTCGCTGTACAGGAAATCGAGGTAGGCCTTGGCCTCGGTGGCCGTGCCCTTTTTGGCCACCGTGCGCTCGACGATGGCGACCGGGTTTTCGGCCACGATGCTGGCGCTGGGGTGGATGGCGTCGACCTTGCCAGCGCCAAATTCCTTGTCCACCGACACCACTTCGGATTCGAAGGTCACCAGCACGTCGCCGATGTTGCGCTGCAGGAAGATGCCGGTGGCATCGCGCCCACCGCGTGCCAGCACCGGCACGTTTTTGTAGAGCTTGCCCACGAACTCGGCGGCCTGCGCGTCGGTGCCGCCCTTGGCGCGAACCTGGCCCCAGGCCGCGAGGTAGGCCATGCGGCCGTTGCCGCCGGTCTTGGGGTTGACCACGATGACCTGCACGCCGGGCTTGACCAGGTCGTCCCAGTCTTTGATGCCCTTGGGGTTGCCGTTGCGCACCAGGAACAGCATGGTCGATGTGGTGGGCGAGGCGCCGTGGGCGAACTTCTGGCGCCAGTCCTTGGCCACCACCCCCTTGTCGGCCAAAAAGTCCACGTCGGTGGTGGTGTTGAAGGTCACCACGTCGGCTTCCAGGCCATCGGCCACGGCGCGTGCCTGGGCGCTGCTGCCGGCGTGCGATTGGTCGACCTTGATGTCTTTGCCGGTGGCTTTTTTCTGCTGCGCCACGAAGGCGGTGTTGATGTCTTTGTAGAACTCGCGCGCCACGTCGTAAGAGACGTTGAGCAGAGCGGTCTGGGCGCCCGCCAGCGATGAGGTGGCCAGGGCGAGGGCGGCAACGGTGGCGCGCAGCGAAAAAACAGTCATGGGAGGCTCCGGGAAAACAGGAATGGGCGCGATTCTGATGAGCGGCGCCCCGAATCCAAACGACTTTGTTTTTGTTTCTTTATGTCGAATCGCGCATATGCAGCGGCTGCAGCGCTCAGCGGGGGGTGTAGATCTGATCGAACGTGCCGCCATCGGCAAAGTGCACCTGGGCCGCCTTCTCCCAGCCGCCAAACGCGTCTTCGAGCTTGAACAGGTTGATCTTGGGCAGCTGCTTGGCGTACTTGGCCTGGGCCTTGGCCGAGGTGGGGCGGTAGAAGTGTTTGCCGATGAGGTCCTGTGCGGCTTCGGTGTAGAGGAACTTCAGGTATTCCTCGGCCACCGCGCGCGTGCCTTTCTTGTCCACGTTCTTGTCCACCACCGTCACGGCGGGCTCGGCCAGGATGGAGAGCGACGGGTAGACGAAATCGACCTTGTTGCCGAATTCCTTCTCCA
>JAUYSB010000301.1 GCA_030696525.1 Hydrogenophaga sp.
GAGTTCGGCCGGCCCAACCTGCTGGGCTATTTCCGCGAGTACGAACAAGACGTGGGCGGCGTGACGCGCGGCTACCACAAGCCCATCATGATCGCGGGCGGCCTGGGCCAGATTGCCGCCGAGCAGACCAAGAAGATCGACTTCCCGGCCGGCACGCTGCTGATCCAGCTGGGCGGCCCGGGCATGAAGATCGGCATGGGCGGCGGTGCGGCCAGCTCCATGGCCACCGGCACCAACGCCGCCTCGCTCGACTTCGACTCCGTGCAGCGCGGCAACCCCGAGATCGAGCGCCGCGCGCAGGAGGTCATCAACCACTGCTGGGCGCAAGGCGACAAAAACCCGGTGCTATTCATCCACGACGTGGGTGCGGGCGGCCTGTCCAACGCCTTCCCCGAGCTGACCAACGACGCCGGCCGGGGCGCGCGCTTTGATCTGCGCGCCGTGCCGCTGGAAGAGTCCGGTCTGGCGCCCAAAGAAATCTGGTGCAACGAGAGCCAGGAGCGTTACGTGCTGGCCATCGCGCCCGAGTCGCTGCCGCAATTCAAGGCCTTCTGTGAGCGCGAGCGCTGCCCGTTCTCCGTGGTCGGTGTGGCCACCGAAGAGCGGCACCTGTCGCTGCTCGATGAAGGCAATGAAAGCCCGGTTGACATGCCGATGGACGTGCTGCTGGGCAAACCGCCCAAGATGCACCGCGACGTGAAAACGGTCCAGCGCGCGTTCAAGCCGATGGACCTCACCGGCGTGTCGCTGGAAAAGGCCGTCATCGATGTACTCAGCCACCCGACCGTGGCCTCCAAGCGTTTCCTGGTCACCATCGGCGACCGCACCGTGGGCGGTCTGTCGCACCGCGACCAGATGGTTGGCCCCTGGCAGGTGCCGGTGGCCGATTGCGCCGTGACCCTGGCCGACTACGCCGGCTTCAAAGGCGAGGCCATGAGCATGGGCGAGCGCACGCCACTGGCCGCGATCAACGCGGCGGCTTCCGGCCGCATGGCCGTGGCCGAAGCCATCACCAACCTGCTGGCGGCACCCATTGAGTTGCCGCGCGTCAAGCTGTCCGCCAACTGGATGGCCGCCTGCGGCGAACCGGGCGAAGACGCCGACCTGTACGCCACCGTCAAGGCCATCGGCATGGAACTGTGCCCGGCGCTGGACGTGTCGGTGCCGGTGGGCAAGGACAGCCTGTCCATGCGCACGCAGTGGACCGTACCGAAGGGCGATTCAAGTTCTGATGGCGAGAAGAAAAAGGTCACCTCGCCGGTCAGCCTGATCGTCACCGCCTTCGCCACCCTGGCCGACGTGCGCGGCACGCTCACGCCGCAGCTCGACCGTGACCTCGAAGACAGCACGCTGGTGTTGATCGACCTGGGCAAAGGCCGCAACCGCCTGGGCGGCAGCGTGCTGGGCCTGACCCTGGGCCAGCCGGGTGACGAAGTGCCCGATCTGGACAGCCCGCAAGACCTGATCAACCTGGTCAACGCGGTGAACGCCCTGCGCGCGCAGGGCCGAATCCTGGCTTACCACGACCGTTCCGACGGTGGTCTGCTGGCCGCAGCGGCCGAAATGGCCTTCGCCGGCCACGTGGGCGTGTCGCTCAACGTGGACATGCTGGTGCTGGAAGGTGACGGCATCAGCGACAGCCGCATGGACACCGGCGACGCCAAGAACTGGGCCACCCAGGTCAGCGCGCGGCGCGAAGAACTCACGCTCAAGGCGCTGTTCAACGAAGAGCTGGGCGTGGTGCTGCAGGTGCGCACGGGCGAACGCGACGCCGTCATGGCGACGCTGCGAGAGCACGGCCTGTCCAAACACAGCCACTTCGTCGGCAAGACGCGTCCGGCTTCGTCCCGCATCGAGGTGGGCAAGGGCCAGTTGCAGGTCTGGCGCGACACCAAGACCATCTTCAGCGCGTCCTTGTACGACCTGCACCAGGTGTGGGACAGCGTGAGCTGGAAGATCAACCAGCAGCGTGACAACCCGGCTTGCGCGGACAGCGAACACGCCGCCGCAGGGCAGCCCGCCGACCCGGGCATGCACGTGGCGCTGAGCTTCGACCCGTCTGACAACGTGGCCGCGCCGTTCCTGAATCTGAGCAAACCCAAGGTCGCCATCCTGCGCGAGCAGGGCGTGAACTCGCATGTGGAAATGGCCTACGCCTTCACGCAAGCCGGCTTCGAGGCCTACGACGTGCACATGACCGACCTGCAAAGCGGCCGCGCGAAACTGGCCGATTTCAAGGGTGTGGTGGCCTGCGGCGGCTTCAGCTACGGCGACACCCTGGGCGCCGGCATCGGCTGGGCACGCAGCATCACCTTCAATCCGGTGCTGTCCGAGCAGTTCCAGGGCTTCTTCGGCCGCGCCGACACCTTTGGTCTGGGCGTGTGCAACGGCTGCCAGATGTTTGCCGAGCTGGCCGACATCATCCCCGGCGCCGATGCCTGGCCCCGTTTCACCACCAACCAGAGCGAGCGCTTCGAAGCCCGCCTGTCCATGGTGGAGGTGCTGGAATCGCCCAGCCTGTTCCTGCAAGGCATGGCCGGCAGCCGCTTGCCGATCGCGGTGGCTCACGGTGAAGGTTTTGCCAACTTCAAGCACCGAGGCAACCCGGCCCAGGCCATTGCCGCCATGCGTTTTGTGGACAACACCGGTGCGGCCACCGAGTTATACCCGTTCAACCCCAACGGCAGCCCGGCTGGCCTGACGGCGGTGACCACCGCCGACGGTCGCTTCACGGCCAGGATGCCGCACCCTGAGCGCGTGTTCCGCAACATCCAGATGAGCTGGACCAGCGGCGACATCAACGCCCACAGCCCGTGGATGCGCATCTGGCGCAACGCGCGCAAGTGGGTGGGGTGATTGACTTGTCTCTGCCGCTTACCGGTAAACGGTATAAAATCACCACATGATTGTTGATTTCGCGGACGCGGACACCGCCCGGTTGTTTGCTGGGGAAAGTGTCCGACGTTTCGTGAACATCGAGACCGTGGCCCAGCGCAAACTCCAGCTGCTGGACAGCGCAGCCACGCTCGACGCCCTCAAAGTACCGCCGGGCAACCGCCTGGAGGCTTTGCGAGGCGACCGCAAGGGGCAACACAGCATCCGCATCAACGATCAGTTCCGCCTGTGCTTCGTCTGGACTCCAAACGGCGTGCGGGATGTCGAGATCGTGGATTACCACTGAACAGGAGGCGTCATGGACCGCGTCAAAGCGCCCCGCAATGGGCTGCGCCCCATCCACCCTGGCGAGATTCTCCGGGAGGAGTACCTCGCGCCGCTGGGCATGAGCGCCAACGCGCTGGCCCAGGCTCTGCATGTGCCAGCCTCGCGCATCAATGACATCGTGCTCGAACGCCGTGGTGTGACGGTGGACACCGCCCTGCGCTTGGTGCGCTACTTCGGTGGCGACGTCCAGACCTGGATGAACCTGCAGACCGCTTACGAGGTGAAGGTGGCCGAAAAGGAACTCGCGCCCCGCATTGCCAGGGAAGTTCTGCCCATGGCGGCCTGATGCACCCAACCATGCCATACCACTGCCCGCTCGCCCCCGAAACCATCCAAGCCTTCGCCCGCGATGGCGCGGTGGTCGTTCGCGGCGCACTCACCCCCGATGAACTGACGCTGCTGGTGCAGGGCATTGAGCACAACCTGGCCGACCTGAGCCCTTTGGCCCTGGTGGCCAGCGAGCCCGACGACCCGGGCCGTTTCGTCGAGGATTTCTGCACCTGGCAGACCAACGGCGCCTACCGCCGCATCCTCACCGAATCGGCCCTGCCGCGCATCGCCGCCGAGTTGATGCAAAGCCGCACAGCGCGCATCTACCACGACCACCTGCTGGTCAAGGAAGCCGGGACGCGCCAGCCCACGCCCTGGCACCAGGACCAGCCCTACTACAACGTGAGCGGCCGCCAGAACGTGAGTTTCTGGATGCCGGTGGACCCTGTGCCGCTGGCCAGCACCTTGCGCTTCGTTGCCGGCTCGCACGCCGGCACCTGGTACATGCCGCGCACCTTCCGCGACCAGCAGGCCAGGTGGTTCCCCGAAGGAGCGCTGGCCGAACTGCCCGCCATCGACGAGCAGCCCGAGCGCTTCCGCCAACTGGGCTGGGCGCTGGAGCCGGGCGATCTGGTGGCGTTCCAGATGCTGACCTTGCATGCCTCCAGCGGCACCGGCCCGGGGCAGCGCCGGCGCGTCTTCTCGGCGCGTTACCTGGGCGACGACAGCCGCCACGCGGTGCGCGCCTGGCGCACATCGCCGCCGTTCCCGGGCCTGGCCGAGCGTTTGCCGGACGGTGCGCCGATGGAAGACGCGCTGTTCCCCGTCGTTTGGCCCCGCACAGCGTGACGCGGCTGCCTGCCCAGGTCGTGGCGTTTGCCCTGGCGGGTGTGCTGGGTCTGGGCGTGGACACCGCCGCGCTGTACCTGCTGATGGCGCTGGGGTTGCCGTTCGCCGCTGCCCGCGCGATCTCCTTTGTGGCGGCCGCCAGCTTCACCTGGTGGTTTAACCGGCGGCTCACCTTCCGTCATGTGCGCGTGGTAGAAGCCTGGTGGCGCCAGTGGCTGCATTACCTGGCGGCCATGTCTCTGGGAGGGGTGGTCAACTACGCCGTGTCCTTGCTGGCCTACCAGGCGTGGCCGCTGGTACACGCCTGGCCGGTGCTGGCGCTCGCGCTGGGCTCGCTGGCCGGCATGGTGTTCAATTTTCTGTCGGCGCGGTTCTGGGTGTTCCGCGCCGGTTCTTGAGTTTTTTAGGAGTATGCCCATGGCCAGCAGCCTGCTTGCTCTTTTGGACGACATCGCCAGCGTGCTGGATGACGTGGCGGTGTTGACCAAGGTCGCCACCAAAAAAACCGCCGGTGTGTTGGGCGATGACCTGGCCCTCAACGCGCAGCAGGTCACCGGCGTCAACGCCGACCGCGAGCTGCCGGT
>JAUYSB010000007.1 GCA_030696525.1 Hydrogenophaga sp.
ACTGGCGACAAGGTGGTGCTCATCGACGACCTGATCGCCACCGGCGGCACCATGATGGCAGGCCGCCGCCTGCTGGAAAAACTCGGTGCCGAGGTCGTCGAGGGCGCGGCGATTGTCGATCTGCCCGAGCTGGGCGGCTCACAGCGCCTGATAGACAGCGGGCTGCCCCTGTTTACCCTGGTGGATTTCGCGGGGCACTGAAGCCGAGGTTCACAGCTTCTCAGCTCAGCTTGCCGTACTGGGTTTCGCTGAGCGAACCGAACTCGGTGCCCGGCTGGCCTTCGGTGTTGATGGTGGGCTCGAAGTCGGGCGGGTCCTGCAAGGCCGGCGGCATGGGCGGTGCCGGGCGCCGTGCCGGCGCGGGCTGCGGGCTGGCGCCTGCCTGCCGCAGCGCGGCCTGCAAGGCCTTGAGCTCGTCGTCCGACACATGTTCTTCTCGGTGGGGCGCGGCGGCCACCGGGGCTGCGGGCGCCGTGGGGGTGGGGCGCACGGCTCGTGTGGAGGGCAGGCTGGCTGGCACACCGCCTTCAACGTGGCCGCGCCAGTACACCGCCTTGACCTTGAAGCCCTGTTGCCGCTCCACCAGCAGGTGCTGCAGACCGGCCTCGAACTGCTTTTCAAACGCCGGGTCGGCGCCCAGCGCGCCGGGCTGCCAGTCCACCATCACGATGAACTGCTCGCCGGCCGGGTCCAGTGTCAGCACCTTGAACTTGTAGTGGCTGCTGAGCACGCCCATGCGGATCATGTTTTCACGCACCAGGGCAAACAGCTGCTCGCGCCGCGCCGCCCGCTGCTGGCGCAGCCCGCTGGCCTGTGAACCGGGCTTGCCCGCCGGCGCGGCCTTGGCGCCGGCCGCGCTGGAGGGGGTGTCGCCGGAAATCCAGCGCCGCAGGCGGTCGAGGGCGGAGAGTGATGACATCGCCCGAGTATCACAAAAGCACCGCCCCGATGCCAGCGCCGTTTGCCGGGCGCGGGCCCCGGCGTCGGCCCGGGTGCGGCGCCGTTATATGCTCGGCGCCACATGTCGTCGCCAACTTCTTCCTCACCGCCCTGGGCTGCCCGTGTGTTCGGCGCCTGGGTGTTGCAGCTCTCCGGCCCCACGCTGCGCGCCGATCTGCTGGCGGGTTTGCTGGGCACGGTGCTGGCCTTGCCGCAGGGCATCGCCTTCGCCGCACTGGCGGGCCTGCCCATCGAAATGGGCATTTATTCGGCCATCGTGCCCACCATCGTGGCCGCGCTGTTCGGCTCCAGCTGGCATGTGGTGTCGGGGCCCACCAACGCCTTGTCGCTGGCGCTGCTGAGCATGCTGGCGCCGCTGGCCCTGACCGGCAGCGCCGCCTATGTGCAGCTGGCCCTGGCGGTGACGCTGCTGGTGGGCCTGATGCAGTGGCTGATCGGGGCGCTGCGCCTGGGCGCGTTGGCCAACTTCATTTCACCCACCGCGCTGTTTGGCTTCACCGCTGGCGCGGCCTTGCTGATTGCCGTCTATGCCCTGGTGGATGCGCTGGGCCTGAATGCCGCTGGCGTGCGCGGTGCGCCGGCGGTGTTGTCGTTTGTGCTGGCGCACCTGGGCGATGTGGGCTGGCTGGCACCGGCGGTGGCGGCCTTCACCCTGGCGCTGGCCTGGGGCCTGCGCTGGCGCTGGCCCCGTTCGCCCAGCATGTTGCTCGCGCTGGTGGCGGGCACGGTGCTGGCGGTGCTGCTGTCGCAGCAGGCCGCGCCGGGTGGGGCGGCGCTCAAGCAGGTGGGCGCCTTGCCCTCGCCCTGGCCGCAGCCCAGCCTGCCGCAACTCGACTGGGCGCGCCTGCCCGAGTTGCTGAGCCTGGCGCTGGCCATGACCATCGTGGCCCTGGGGCAGACCATCTCGATCGCCAAGGCGGTGGCCGTGCGCAGCGGCCAGCGCATCGACGCCAACCGCGAGTTCATGGGCCAGGGCCTGGCCAATGTGGCGGGCTCGTTTTTCTCTTGTTACGTCTCGTGTGGCTCGCTCAACCGCTCGGTGCCCAACCTGCAGGCCGGCGCGCGCACGCCGCTGGCGGCGGTGTTTGCCGGCCTGTTCATGCTGGTGCTGGTGGGCGCGGTGTCGGGCTGGCTGGCGCGCATTCCCATGGCGGCCATCGCCGCCTTGCTGCTGCTGGTGGCCTGGAGCCTGTTCGACGTGGCGCGCTGGCGCGAGCTGTGGCGCATGAGCCGGCGCGATTTCTGGATCGCGGGCGCCACGCTGGTGGCCACCGTCAGCCTGCGGCTGGAGATGGCCATCGTGCTGGGCACGCTGCTGTCGCTGATGGTGTTTTTGTACCGCACGTCCAAGCCGGCCATGCGCAGCATGGGTTTTGACGCTTCGCCCGAACTGCCCAGCACCCAGCGCCCCTTTGTGGTGGTGGACAGCACCCCCGGTGCCCTGCCCGAATGCCCGCAGCTCAAGCTGCTGCGCATGGAGGGTGAGGTGTACTTTGGCGCGCTGCAGCACGTGGCCGACACCTTGCACGCGCTGCGCCAGCCGCCCGATGCGCCGCGGCACCTGCTGGTGATGGCCAAAAGCATGAACTTCATCGACCTGGCCGGCGCCGAGCTGTGGGCCGACGAGCTCAAGGCGCGCCGTGCCCAGGGCGGCGATCTGTACTTTCACCGGCCCCGGCCGGAGGTGATTGCCATCTGGCGCCGCACCGGATTTGACAAAGCCCTGGGCGCCGACCACCTGTTCCCCGACAAGGCGGCCGCTATCGCGGCCATCGTGCCCCGGCTCGATGGTGATATTTGTGCGAAATGTGCCGCGAGAATCTTCAAAGAATGCAAAAGTCGTCCCAAGCTGGCCCACAATGGTGGCCTGTCTTGACAGAAGATCGGGCTTGCGCGAGGCTCAAACTTTGGCGTTGGGCTCCGATAGACCAACAGACAGCCGGCAGACTTTCACATCACGAGACGAGGAGTTCGCATGAACACACAAACACAGGGAACGGGCATGGCGGGTTCGCGCGGTCGGGCCAGCGCGGTGGACGGGGGTGGTCACAAGGTCACGTCCGAGTACCTGACCTTCCGCCTCGGCGCAGAAGAGTACGGCATCGACATCCTGCGTGTGCAGGAGATCCGCTCCTACGAAGAACCCACCCGCATCGCCAACTCGCCCAACTTCATCAAGGGTGTGGTCAACCTGCGCGGCGTCATCGTGCCGGTGGTGGACCTGCGCATCAAGCTGGGCTGTGAATCGGTCGAATACAACGGTTTCACCGTGGTCATCGTGCTCAACGTCAAGGGCCGCGTGGTCGGTGCGGTGGTCGATTCGGTGTCGGACGTGCTGGAGCTGGCCAAAGACCAGATCAACCAGGCGCCCGAGATGAGCACCACGGTGGACACCACCTTCATCACCGGCATTGCCAGCGTGGGCGAGCGCATGCTCATCCTCATGGACATCGAGTCGCTGATGAGCAGCGCCGACATGGGGCTGATCGACAGCGCCATCGCCTGACACCGGGGCCACGGACGCGAATGTCGGTGGCATCTGCGCGCCAGCGGCCGGTGGCCGGGGCTGGCCGCGCCTGAGCTTGCGCAAGGGAGACAACTCATGGGCTTGATGACTTTGATGCGGCGATTCTCGATTCGCCTGCGCATGATTTCCGCCATTGGCGTGGTGTTGTGCCTGCTGCTGATGGTGGGTGGCGCCGGTGTGTGGGGCATGCAGCGCCTGCAGCACCTGAACGAGGAATTTTCGCAACACGTGTTCGCCGAAACCGTGGCACTGACCCAGATCCACGTGGCCTTGGGCCAGTTGCGCCGCTACGAGCGCGACATGATCGTGAACTACGAGAAGCCGGCGAACATCCAGAAAGCCAAAGTGGCGTGGGATGCTGCACGCCAGAAGCTCGACACCCAGCTCAAGGCCATGCTGGTGGGCGAGGAAGACGAGGACAACGTCAAGCTGCGCAAGATGGCCGGTTTGCTCGACGCCTATTACAAGTCGGTCGAGCCGGTGTCCAAGGCGTTGGCCAATGGCGATTACGACTCCGCCACCGTGGCCAACACCGTGCTGCGCGCCGCCCACGCGGCGTTTGAAGAGGTCGATGCGGTCATGGTCGAACTCGAAGCGGTGCTCAACGCCGAAGCGGCCGATGTGGCCGAACACGGCAAGTCCGCCAGCACCCAGACGCTGGTGGTGTTTGGCCTGGCCCTGGCGGTGGCGGCGCTGGTGGTGGTGCCCACCACCCTGGCCAACATGCACAGCATCTGCGCACCGCTGGACCAGGCGCAGCGCTTCGCCCAGGCGGTGGCAGCGGGTGACCTGACCCAGCAGGCCGACCGCTCCGGGCACGACGAACTGACCGCCTTGCTGGGCGCGCTGTCCGACATGCAGGGCTCCATTGCCCGCATCGTCGGTGAGGTGCGCAGCGCCACCGACAGCCTGGGCACGGCCAGCGCCGAGATCGCCAGCGGCAACCAGGACCTGAGCCACCGCACCGAACAGGCCGCCAGCAACCTGGAGGAAACCGCCTCCAGCATGGAAGAACTCACGTCCAGCGTGCAGCACTCGACCGAGTCGGCCCGCCAGGCGCGCGACATGGCGGCCAACAACGCCACCGTGGCCGAGCAGGGGGGGCAGGTGGTGGGCCAGGTGGTGGCCACCATGGAAGCCATCCACGAGAGCAGCCGCAAGATCAACGACATCATCGGTGTCATCGATGGCATCGCCTTCCAGACCAACATCCTGGCGCTCAACGCGGCGGTGGAAGCCGCGCGGGCCGGCGAGCAAGGTCGGGGCTTTGCGGTGGTGGCCGGCGAGGTGCGCAACCTGGCCCAGCGCAGCGCGCAGGCCGCCAAGGAGATCAAGGACCTGATCGGCAACAGCGTGGACAAGGTCGAGGCCGGCACCGCCCAGGTGCACCGCGCCGGCCAGACCATTGGCGACATCGTGGCCAACGCGCAGAAGATCGCGAGCATGATCGGCGCCATCACGGCGGCGGCCAACGAGCAGTCCGAGGGCATCGCCCAGATCAACACCGCCATCGCCCAGCTCGACCAGGGCACGCAGCAGAACGCGGCGCTGGTGGAAGAAAGCGCCGCTGCCGCCGACAGCCTGCGCGAACAGGCGCAGCGTCTGAGCGAGGTGGTGGCCGTGTTCCGGTTGCGCGCCTGAGGTCTGTTGAGAACAACATTGGCAGGGAGCCGATAAATACATGAGACAACAAGGCACACCATGAATTTCAACAACATGAAGATCGCAACGCGGCTGGCGCTCGGTTTTGGCCTGGTCATGCTGCTCACTGCCGTGCTCGTGGGTATCGGCATCTTCAGCATGGAGGCGACCAAGCAAGGGTTTGCCGAAGCCAACGAGCGGGCACGCCGCGTGGGGCTGGCCGAAGAGTGGGTGGCCAGCACCCGGCTCAACATCAACCGCGTGATGGCGCTGGCCAAATCGCGCAACGACCCGACGGTGGAGGCCCACTTCGCGCCGCTGATCACCCAGACCACACAGCGCATCAACGAGCTGCAGAAAGACCTCGACGCGTCCATCGCCTCGCCCGAGGGCAAGGCTTTGCTGGCAGACATCGGCAAACGCCGCAGCGAGTACATCGCGGTGCGCAACGAGTACTTCAAGGTGCTCAAGGCCGGTGACCAGGCCGGCGCCGACGCGCTGTTGTCGGGCAAGTTGCTGCCTTCGGCCGACGCCTACCTCAACACAATGCTGGGGCTGCTGCAGTTCCAGGAAAAACTCAACAAGGACTTCAACCAACGCGTGGACGATGGGCTGACCTCGGCCGAGATCTACCTCAGCGTGACGGCCCTGGTCGCGCTGGTGATCGGGCTGATTGGTGCCTACCTGATCACGCGCAGCGTGACCGAGCCGGTGTCGCGTGCGGTGGGGGTGGCGCGCCAGATCGCTGGCGGCGACCTCACGGCCTCGGTGCACACCGACCGCCGCGACGAGCTGGGCGACATGCTGCGTGCGCTGGCCGAGATGCGCGAAGCGCTGGTGCGTTCGGTCTCGCAAATCCGCCAGAGCGCCGACAGCATCAGCACCGCCAGCGCCGAAATCGCCAGCGGCAACCAGGACCTGAGCGGGCGCACCGAACAGGCCGCCAGCAACCTGGAGGAAACCGCCAGCAGCATGGAGGAGCTGACCGCCACCGTGCGCCAGAGCGCCGACGCGGCCCGCCAGGCGAACCAGCTGGCCAGCAACGCCGCCCAGGTGGCGCAAAAAGGCGGCACGGTGGTGGGCCAGGTGGTCACCACCATGGACGACATCTCCAGCAGCAGCAAGAAGATCGCCGACATCATCGGCGTCATCGACGGCATCGCCTTCCAGACCAACATCCTGGCGCTCAACGCCGCCGTGGAAGCCGCGCGTGCCGGTGAACAGGGTCGGGGCTTTGCGGTGGTGGCCGGCGAGGTGCGCAACCTGGCCCAGCGCAGCGCGCAGGCCGCCAAAGAGATCAAGGACCTGATCGGCACCAGCGTGCAGAAGGTGGGCGAGGGCAGCGAGCTGGTGCAGACGGCCGGCGCCACCATGCAGGAGATCGTGTTGAGCGTGCAGCGGGTCAGCGACATCATCAACGAGATCACGGCCGCGTCCAGCGAGCAGAGCGACGGCATCGGCCAGATCAACGTGGCGGTCAACCAGCTCGACCAGATGACCCAGCAGAATGCCGCGCTGGTGGAAGAAAGCACGGCCGCCGCCGAAAGCCTGCGCGAGCAGGCCGCCCGGCTGACCGAGGTGGTGGCCGGCTTCAAGCTGACCGAGGGGGCGGCACCTCCGATGGCCGCCCGCGCGCCCAGCCCGCGCCCACCCGCGCCCGCGCCCCGTCCGCCAGCGGCCCCGCCGCGCAAGCTGTCGCAGCCCAAGGCC
>JAUYSB010000040.1 GCA_030696525.1 Hydrogenophaga sp.
CCTGGCCTGGTACATCACCGACTCGGTGGGCCTGCTGTCCGACGCCATGGAATCGCTGGTCAACCTGGCCAGCGCCATTTTTGGCCTGGTGATGGTGACGATTGCGGCGCGTCCGGCCGACGACGACCACCCCTACGGCCACCACAAGGCCGAGTACTTTTCGTCCGGCTTCGAAGGCATCCTCATCATCGCCGCCGCGTTGGGCATCGTGTGGACCGCCGGGCAGCGCCTCTTCGACCCGCAACCGCTGGAGCAGGTGGGCTGGGGCCTGGCGCTGTCGGTGGCCAGCTCGGCCCTCAACGGTCTGCTGGCCTGGGTGATGTTTGGCGCGGCGCGCGCCCACCGCTCCATCGCGCTGGAGGCCGACGCCAAACACCTGGTCACCGATGTCTGGACCTCGGCCGGTGTGGTCATCGGCATCGCGCTGGTGCAGGTCACCGGTTGGCTGTGGCTGGACGCGCTGGTGGCCATGGGCGTGGCGCTCAACATCATGAAGGAAGGCGTGCACCTGATCTGGCGTTCGTCGCAAGGGCTGATGGACGAGGCCGTGGAGCCGGAGGTGCTGGCCACCATCCAGGACACGTTGGCGGGTTTTGCGTCGTCCAGCGGCGAGACCCAGATCATCCGCTTTGACCACCTCAACACCCGCAAGGCCGGCCAGCGCCGTTTTGTGGACATGCATATGCACATGCCCGCGCAGTGGTCACTGGGCCGTGCGGCGGCGGTGCGCGCCAGTGTGGAGCAGGCCCTGATGAGTGCCGTGCCCGGCCTGCGCGCCACCATCCAATTGCTCCCCAGCGATGTGGAAGCCCACTTTGACGACGAGAAGGACTTGAAGTGATTGCCGTGTTGCAGCGGGTCAGCGAAGCCCGCGTGGTGGTGGACGGCGCCGTGGTGGGCGAGATCGGCCCCGGCCTGCTGGTGCTGGTGTGCGCCGAGCCCGCCGACACCGAGGCCGTGGCCGACAAGCTGCTGGCCAAAACCCTCAAGCTGCGCATCTTCAGCGACGCCGCGGGCAAGATGAACAAGAGCGTTGTGGACGTGGCCGGCGGCCTGCTGATCGTGAGCCAGTTCACCCTGGCGGCCGACACCACGGGTGGCAACCGGCCCAGCTTCACGGCCGCTGCGCCGCCTGCGCTGGGCGAGCGCCTTTACGAATACCTCGTGGCGCAGGCGAAGGCCGCGCATCCGGTGGTGCAGACCGGCCGGTTTGCGGCCGACATGAAGGTGCACCTGGTCAACGACGGACCCATCACCATCCCGCTGCGGATGAGCGCCTGACTATTTGGCGTAGGGGTCGGGCTGACCCAGCCCGGCCAGAATTTCGGTTTCGCGCGCTTCCATTTCCTCCGCATCGGCTTCGTTGGTCTCGTGGTCCCAGCCCTGAGCGTGCAGTGTGCCGTGCACCAGCAGGTGGGCGTAGTGCTCGGCCAGGGGTTTGCCCAGTTCGACGGCCTCGCGCGCAATCACCGGTGCGCACAACACCAGGTCGGCCATCACCAGGGGCTCCTGGGCGTAGTCGAAGGTCAGCACGTTGGTGGCGTAGTCCTTCTTGCGGTAATCGCGGTTCAGTGCCTGGCCTTCCTCGGCATCGACGATGCGCACGGTGATTTCGGCGTCGGTGTCCAGCGCGTGGCGCACCCAGCGCATCACTTTGTGGCGGGGCAGGGCGGCGCGGTGTGCGTCCACGCCGTCAAAACGGGCGAACTGCAGGGACAGGGTCAGCTGGGGCAGGCTCATGGTCGTGCGGGTTTTTTGGGTTGGGCGCGCGCCTGCGCGCGCAGTGCCGTCTGCCAGGCGAGTTGCGCCCAGTCGCGCATCAGCGCGGGCGACTCCATGGCTGCCTCGGGGGCTGCGTGGTAGTGCAGGGCCATGTCGCGGCCCTTGGCCTGGTAGACAAAACGTGGGCAAGCCTCGGCCTGGAAACGCGCAAGGGTGTGCTCGTCGGTCTTGAGCCACAGGCGTTCGCCGTCACCCAGGTCGGCAATGATGGCGAAGGTGATGCCGTCCACGCTGATGCCCCAGCCGCCGAACATGCGTTTGGCCACACCCGGGCCGACGCTGGCCAGCAGGTCCAGGCAGTGGGACGTGAACTCGGGCAGCGTGCGGCTCATGTTCAGTGCTGGACCACGCAGCCGGTGTGCAACATCTGTTCGGTGGCGGTGTGGTCGGGTGCCAGCACGGCCAGATGGCCTTCGTTGCCTTTGCTGTGCCAGCGCAGGCCGCGCTGTTCGTCCACGTCCACGTAGCGCGCGCCCGATCCGGCGGGCAGGTTGCGCAGCACGGCCTGGGTGCCACCCATGGCCACCACCGCCAGGCCACTTCCCTCCTTGGGATGGAGGTAAGCCACGGCCAGGCGCGTGCCGTCGGCACAGCGGTAGTTGCGCGTCAAGCCGCGCCAGCCCTCGGTGTCGAAGCTGTGGACAGTGGGCGCGGGCAGGCCGCTGGCGCAGCCGCCCAAGGCCAGTGCCAACACAGACGCGCAAACCGTCCGCATGGTGTTGCGGCTCATGGGGCCCGGCGCTTGCGCACAGGTGCCACGTCGGCGTCCAGCGCCGGGGTGCGGGCGTCGTAGGCGTCCACAATGCGGGCCACCAGCGGGTGGCGCACCACGTCGGCGCTGGTCA
>JAUYSB010000151.1 GCA_030696525.1 Hydrogenophaga sp.
TTTGTGCCAGTCGGGCGATCAGCTCCTCGATCTTTTTGCCCACCACCATCATCAGGTCGGCCAGTTCGTCGATGACGACCACGATGTAGGGCAGGCGCTCCAGCGGCTCGGGCTGTTCGGGCGTGAGGCTGAAGGGGTTGCCGATGTGTTCGCCGCGCGCCGTGGCCTCGTCGATCTTGGTGTTGAAGCCGGCCAGGTTGCGCACGCCCATCTTGCTCATGAGTTTGTAGCGTTTCTCCATCTCGCCCACACACCAGTTCAGACCGTGAGCGGCCTGTTTCATGTCGGTGACGACCGGCGCCAGCAGGTGCGGGATGCCCTCGTAAACGCTCATCTCCAGCATCTTGGGGTCGATCAGCAGCAGGCGCACGTCCTTGGCGTCGGCCTTGTAGAGCAGGCTCAGAATCATGGCGTTGATGCCCACCGACTTGCCCGAACCGGTGGTGCCGGCCACCAGGCAGTGGGGCATTTTGGCCAGGTCGGCCACCACGGGCTGGCCGCCGATGTCTTTGCCCAGGCCCATGGTCAGCAGGCTTTTGGCCTCGTGGTAGACCTGCGAACCCAGGATTTCGCTGAGCTTGATCATCTGCCGCTTGGCGTTGGGCAGCTCCAGCGCCATCAGGTTTTTGCCTGGGATGGTCTCGATCACGCGGATGGACACCAGCGAGAGCGAACGCGCCAGGTCACGCGCCAGGTTCACGATCTGCGAGCCCTTGACGCCGGTGGCCGGCTCGATTTCGTAGCGCGTGATCACCGGGCCAGGCGCGGCAGCCACCACGCGCACCTCCACGCCAAAGTCCTTGAGCTTTTTCTCGATCAGGCGGCTGGTCATCTCCAGCGTTTCGGGTGCCACCGTGCTTTGCTGGCCGGGGGCGGCATCGAGCAGGTCCACCTGCGGCAGCTTGCTGTCGGGCATTTCGGTGAACAAGGGCTTTTGCCGCTCCTTGATCACGCGTTCGCTTTTGGGCACGTCCACCAGCACCGGCTCGATGATCCTGACCGGCGGCGCGTGGTGTTCCTTGATTTCCACGCGGGCTTCTTCCACCACTTCCTCGCGCGCCTTGGCGGCCTGCTCGCCAATGCGCAGATCTTCCGTGGCCTCGCGCTTCTCGCGGCGGGCGTCGAACCATTGGTCCAGGCGCTCGCCTATGCGTTCGGCCCAGTGACCCCACGAAAAACGGAAGGCCCAGCCCGATGCCAGCACGATCAACGCCAGCGCCAGCAGGGTGCTGCCGGTGAAGCCCAGCCAGCGCGATGCCAAAGGCCCCAGGCTGGCGCCCAGCACACCGCCCGCGTGGCCGGGCAGGTGGGGCTCCATGCGGTACAGGCGGCCCCATTCCAGCACCGTGCTGGCGGCCAGCAGCACCAGCAGCGCCAGCCAGAAGGCCACGCGCTGCATCTGCGGGCGCTGCCACCAGGCGGGGTCGTCCAACGGCGGGGGTACCGGTTCGTCGCGCTCGACCCGCAGCCAGCGGGCCAACCCGGCCAGCCAGGCGCGCACGGCGGCGGCCACACACCACCAGACCGAAAAGCCCAGCAGGTAATAGCTGCCGTCCGACAGCAGGGCGCCCAGGCGGCCACCCCAGTTGCGCACATCGGCCCGGGTGCCGGTGGTGGACCAGGCCGGATCGGCCAGCGAATGGCTGAGCAGCGCGATCAGCCAGAACAACAAGGCAGCCGCGCCCAGCACCAGGGCAATTTCCTGGGCAAACCGCGCCACGCCCGACGGCGGCGGGTTTTGCCGGTCGGCATTGAGGGTGTTCAAGGAATAGGTCATAGGCTCCCGCGATCAGCCAGCAAGCTTACCGCAGTCGGCATGGGGGCATGGGTTTGTGTACAGGTCGCCCGGCGGCGATGCTTCATACAATCTCAGTCCAACCGAATACCCGTATCGCGCACCATGAAACACGCCAAAGTCCTCATCCTCGGCTCCGGCCCTGCCGGCTACACCGCCGCCGTTTACGCGGCCCGCGCCAACCTCAACCCGGTGCTGGTCACCGGCATGGCGCAGGGCGGCCAGCTCATGACCACCACCGAGGTGGACAACTGGCCGGCCGACGTGGCCGGCGTGCAGGGCCCGGAGCTGATGCAACGTTTCCAGGAGCACGCCGAGCGCTTCAAGACCGAAATCGTGTTCGACCACATCAACGCGGTTGATTTCTCCAAGCGCCCCTTCACCCTCAAGGGCGACAGCGACACCTACACCTGCGATTCGCTCATCATCGCCACCGGCGCCTCGGCCAAGTACCTGGGTCTGCCGTCGGAAGAAGCCTTCATGGGCAAGGGCGTGAGCGGCTGCGCCACCTGTGACGGTTTCTTCTACCGCGACCAGGTCTGCTGTGTGGTGGGTGGCGGCAACACCGCCGTGGAAGAGGCGCTCTACCTGTCCAACATCGCCAGCAAGGTCTACCTGGTGCACCGCCGCGACAAGTTCAAGGCCGAGCCCATCCTGGTGGACAAGCTGATGGAGAAGGTGGCAGCCGGCAAGATCGAGCTCAAAACTTTCAAGACGCTGGACGAGGTGCTGGGCGACAAGACCGGTGTCACCGGCATCCGCATCAAGAGCACGGTGGACGGCAGCACCGAGGACATCGCGCTGCAGGGCTGCTTCATCGCCATCGGCCACGCGCCCAACACCGAGATCTTCCAGGGCCAGCTGACCATGGACAACGGCTACATCGTCACCCAGAGCGGCCTGAAGGGTTTTGCCACCATGACCAGCGTGCCCGGCGTGTTTGCCGCCGGCGACGTGCAGGATCACGTCTACCGCCAGGCCATCACCAGCGCCGGCACCGGTTGTATGGCCGCGCTGGACGCCCAGCGTTTCCTGGAACAGAACGAAGCCTGAACTTCCAGCTATAATCTTGGGCTTTGCTGAGTGGCGTGCCTGGGAAGGTGCGCCACACCCTTTGGCAAAACGGGTTACCGCCACCCTTTTCTTGGCGAGGTGAAGCTTTATCGCCAGTCGGGCTTTGTTTGAAGCCCGGCCCGCTGCGACAAGCTGTTTGATTGATCGGAGTGTCCTTCATGGCACGCGTCTGCGAAGTAACGGGCAAGAAGCCCATGGTCGGGAACAACGTTTCCCACGCCAACAACAAAACCAAGCGCCGGTTCCTGCCGAACCTGCAATACCGCCGTTTCTGGGTCGAGAGCGA
>JAUYSB010000059.1 GCA_030696525.1 Hydrogenophaga sp.
AAAGATTCGCTGATAGAGACAGTTGTATCCAGAGATATTCTGATGCTGACCAGGGTTCTCAAGCCTGCTTTGTTGAAACGCCTGTTTGAACTGGGTTCACTCTATTCCGGCCAAATTCTTTCCTATACAAAATTGATTGGAGAGCTTCAGGATGCTGGCAATACTACTACTTTGTCCCATTATCTGGATTTACTTTCGGAATCAGGTTTATTGGCAGGACTGGAAAAATATGCCGGTAATGTTATCCGGAAGAGATCATCAAGCCCTAAATTTCAGGTCTATAACAATGCCTTATTGAGTGCTTTGGATCACAACAAATACACTGATGTAACAGTGAATCCTGCAAAATGGGGCCGTCTTGTTGAATCATCGATTGGAACACACTTGATTAATAACTCCATAAACGGAAGATATTCTGTTTATTATTGGCGGGAGGGTAATCATGAGGTGGATTTTGTGTTGGAGAAAAATAGACAAACAATTGCGCTGGAAGTTAAAAGTGGAAGAAATCCGGCTACACATGGAATGAATCTTTTTAACGAGAAATTCCATCCTGATAAGATGTTGCTGGTAGGAACAGGGGGTTTCTCTGTAGAGGAATTCTTGAAGATTAATCCGGTGGAATTGTTTCGGTAAAAAATGATGTAAATTGCCATCCTAAAATTGGAGCTCCATTTGTCATGAAGATTTTGATCATTGAGGATGAGAAGACTTTGTCGGATTCTATCGTCGATTACCTTGACGGTGAGGGTCATTTGTGCGAAGTTGTCTATACTTTCGAGGAGGCAGTTGAGAAAATTGAACTCTACCAATATGATTGCATGGTGGTGGATATCAACCTTCCTGATGGCAGCGGACTCGATCTCATCAGATTGGTGAAGAAAAGAGCCATCACGGTAGGTATCATTGTTGTCTCTGCCCGAAACTCTTTGGACAACAGGATTGAGGGCCTGGAAATCGGGGCTGACCACTACCTCACCAAACCCTTCCATCTTGCCGAACTCAACGCACACCTTAAATCTATCCACCGGAGGATCAGTTTTAACGGAAGTAATGAATTGATTCTAAATGAGATTAAGCTTATTCCTGACGAACATAGGGCATTTGTTCTGGACCAGGAACTAGTTTTGACCAAGAAAGAGTACGATTTACTTCTTTTCTTCATCTCCAACAAAAACAAGATCATCACCAAAGCCGGTTTGGCCGAACATTTGTGGGGCGATCACATGGATGCGGCCGATTCTTACGACTTTATCTATACCCATATCAAAAATCTTCGTCGGGAGCTTTTGAAGAAGGGATGTAAAGATTACATCAGGACTATTTACGGACTAGGCTATAAATTCGACCTCTCTTGAGACTCTTAACCAAAACGACCCTCAATTTGTTGTCTATCTCCCTGTTTATCTATCTTTTCGGGGTGATAGCCTTCTATTATTCCCTGCGCATACAGGTGGACAACAATGTCAACAATGAGATGGCCAAGAGGAAGCAAAGCATCATCAGGCAGATGGCGGAGGTACATTCATCCATCACACAACCACCCAGCCGTAATGAGATGGTGGTGATCGCACCGGTTGAATCTGCAGGAATTGCTGACAAGTATGCCGATACCCTGATCTATAAC
This sequence comes from Hydrogenophaga sp., assembly GCA_030696525.1. Lineage (GTDB taxonomy): Bacteria > Pseudomonadota > Gammaproteobacteria > Burkholderiales > Burkholderiaceae_C > Hydrogenophaga. Next base: position 1,628 of record JAUYSB010000059.1, read on the forward strand.
CGGGAAGAGCAGCGATACCAGCTGTACCGTCAGCTTGGATTTACCGAAACGGTGAACAATCAGAACTATTACATCCGGATTTATAAATCCCTGGAAGAGACCGACCGGCTGATTGTCAGGATCATCACGATCATGACCATACTTGTCAGTCTGCTGATTATCACCCTACTGGTGATAAACAGGTATTCTTCGAGACAGGTTTGGAGTGTGTTTTATGATACAGTCGAAAAGATCAACCGCTACGACCTGAATACCCACGAAGAATTCAGGTTGGAGGAGTCGGAAGTGAAGGAATTCTCAGATTTGAACCGGGTGCTGCAAACCATGACGGAACGGATCAAGAATGATTATCTCAACCTGAAGGAATATACTGAGAATGCCTCGCACGAGATCCAGACTCCGTTGGCAATTATCAATTCTAAGCTTGAGTTGTTGCTTCAATCCGGGGAGATGAGCGAAAAGCAGTACAAGGCATTGGCGGATGCCTACGAAGCCTCCATCCGGCTGTCCAAATACAACAGTACCCTGATATTGCTGGCTAAAATTGAGAACAAGCAATTTCCGGAGTCAAAGTGGGTTAGTCCCGAGGCAATTCTGGATAGCCTGCTCGAAAATCTGGATGACCTGATACGTTCCAAAAAGATAGTTGTTGTGAGAAATTTTGCACCGGATGTCACTGTGCAGATGAATCCTTACCTTGCGGAGATGTTGGTAGTTAACCTGGTTAAGAATGCGGTCAGGCACAACGTAAAGGGAGGCAAACTGGTCGTGGAAGTTGGGCAGACTTTCTTTCAGATCTCCAATACAGGTCCAGAAATTCCGTTGGATAACAACCTCCTTTTTAAACGCTTTTACAAATCCTCTGCTTCACCTGAATCGTTGGGACTCGGATTGGCAATCGTACAAAAAATTTGTGCCCTGTATGGATTTGAGGTAAGCTATCAATTCAAGGAAAACATGCACTGTCTGAAGGTCGTTTTCGTTTAAACCACTAATGGAATAGATTTAAATAGCTGAATCACCCAATTTTGAATTAATCCAGATAGATAGATCTGTGTCTTAATCCAGGTAAACATGGAGGATAAGGTGATGGTTGGATTCTTTCAAAGTGTTGCATCTAAAAAGCAATGAATCAGCATGTCTTAGGTTTTTTGAAGGTAAAATTTTCCAGGTCTGATTCGTTTATTTTTGGGAGTATATGGTTTTTAATCAATAGGGCTCCTTTGCATTCCAGATAATTTTAACCGATACCCCATTCAACTTCAGATTTACTACAGAATCTCTTTCTAATATCGCTTCCAGAAAAAGAACAGAGCTATCTACCCATGATCGGACTACTCGGATTAAACCATAAATCGGCACCCATTGAAGTGAGGGAACGTTTCGTCTTTTGTGAAGAAGATATCAAACGGTTCATTCCTCTGCTTCAGCTTAACGGCATGACAGGAGCCATTGTACTATCTACCTGCAACCGCACTGAAATATATTACGAGATGAACGAGTTTGTGGTGCCACTGGGCACTTCAGACATCGAAAACCTCCTTTTTACCTTCAGAAAAGTAGATAAGGCTGCTTTAAAATATTTCTACCATATGGAAAACGAGGCCGTGGCTTCACACCTTTTTCGTGTTGGCTCCGGTCTGGATTCGATGGCTTTAGGTGAATATCAGGTAGTTGGCCAGATAAAATCTGCAGTGCAGATCAGTAAATTGAACAAGCTGATCTCTTGCGGATTAAGTAAATTGTTTGATGATGCCTTGAAAGCAGGCAAGCAGGTTCGTACAGAAACTGCCCTCAACCGGGGAGCCGTATCCATCAGTTATGCGGGCGTAGAGTTGGCTTCCAAAAAGCTTCATCATCTGCCTACACATCCGGTACTTTTGGTAGGTGCCGGCCAGACAAGTGAATTAACTTTTCAAAATCTTATCAAGAAATCATGCTCCCTTTTTACCATTGTCAACCGTACAAGGGAAAAGGCAGAGGAATTGGCTGAAAAATACCATGCAAAAGTAGGGGAGATAGATCAGCTGGCTGAGTTGCTGTGTTTGAACGATATCGTCATCACCTCCACAGCCTCCAAAAAGCCATTGTTTGATGCAAAAATGGTGAAAGAGGCTATGATCAAAAGAGAGGGGAAACCACTTTTCTTTATTGATCTTTCCGTTCCAAGAAACGTTGCCGTTGAAGTAGGTGCCATCGAACATGTTCATGTGTACGATGTGGATGCACTGAACCATGTGATCGAAAACAACCTTGAGAAGCGAAAAGGGGAGATTGCTATGGCTGAGCAGATGATAGCGCTATCTGTTGCTGAATTTATGAAATGGTTTAATATCAGGGCATTGGCTCCCACATTTAAAACAATATCCACCAGTTTTCAGGAGGCTAGCAAAAACGTTCTGGATGGCATTATCAAGAACCAGGAGGCAGAAGAGTACGGCAGGGCACTCGAATATGGTGACCTGATTACCAAAAAGCTGATTGGCATGATGATTGAAAATATTAAATTGGTCACCAACAATGGCTGCAACAGAGAGTATATCACTGTGGTGAACCAACTATTTGCACAGAATTAAACATGGAGCAAACCATAAGAATTGGTACGAGAGGAAGTCAGTTGGCGCTCTATCAGGCCAATGTTGTTAAAGAAGAGCTGGCACTAAAATTTCCCGGGTTAAATTTCCAAATTGTAGTCATCAAAACCAAAGGAGACAAGATACTGGATGTTCCGCTTTCCAAAATAGGGGACAAGGGCTTGTTTACCAAGGAACTGGAAATAGCCATGTTTGACAATGAAATTGACATGGCGGTTCATAGTCTGAAGGATCTGCCAACCCGTTTCCCGGAAGGGGTGGTCCTCGGGGCAGTCCTGAAAAGGGGAGAGGTTAGGGATGCATTGATCAGTTCCTCTCCAAGAAGACTAAAAGAGCTCACAACCGATGATATCATAGCCACCTCCAGCCTGAGGCGCAAGGCTCAATTGCTCCGTATCAACAAGGATTTTAAGATCGTAGAGATCCGCGGCAATGTCAATACCCGTATCCGAAAAATGGAAGAGGGTTATTGCACTGTTATGGTAATGGCAGGCGCTGGTTTACAGCGACTTG
>JAUYSB010000144.1 GCA_030696525.1 Hydrogenophaga sp.
CCCGCATGTGGTGGGCGACGTCAACATCCACGAGGTCTGCGAACGCGTGCGCTCGCTCATCCTGGCCGAGTTCCCCAAGGGCCTGCGGGTGGTGCGCGACTACGACACCTCCATCCCCGAGTTCCGGGGCGACCGCGAGCAGCTCATCCAGGCCGTGCTCAACATCGCGCACAACGCGGCGCAGGCGCTGGCCGCGCGCATCGCGGCGGGTGATGCGCAGATTGTTTTCCGCACCCGGGTGGGCCGCCAGGTGACCTTTGGCTAGCAGCGTTATCGCCTGGCACTGGAATTGCATGTGATTGACAACGGGCCCGGCGTGCCGGACTCGATCAAGGACCGCATCTTTTTTCCCCTGGTGTCAGGGCGGGATGGCGGCTCCGGCCTGGGGCTGACGCTGGCACAGACGTTTGTGCAGCAACACCACGGCCTGATCGAGTGCGACAGCCAACCGGGCCAGACCGACTTCAAGCTGCTCATCCCATTGCCTTGAAGCCGGTGTTGATCAACACAATGAGGCGACTCGAAAGGCAGGGCACACGCGCATGAAACCCATCTGGATCGTGGATGACGACCAATCCATCCGGTTTGTGCTGGAGAAGGCGCTGGCGCGCGAGGAACTGCCCACCCGCAGCTTCACCCATCCGCAGGAGGTGATCGCTGCGCTTGATGGCGACACCGATGGCGAAGGCCCGCAGATCCTGGTGAGCGACATCCGCATGCCCGGCGGCTCGGGTCTCGATCTGCTGGAGCAGGTGAAAAAACGCCTGCCCGGCTTGCCGGTCATCATCATGACGGCGTTCTCCGACCTGGACAGCGCGGTGTCGGCCTTCCAGGGCGGCGCCTTCGAGTACCTGCCCAAGCCGTTCGACCTGCCCAAGGCGGTGGAGCTGATCCGCCGCGCTGTGGAGGAAAGCCAGCGCGAGGAAGTGGCCGAAGAGCGCCTGGGTGCGGTGCCCGAGATGCTGGGCCAGGCACCCGCCATGCAGGACGTGTTCCGTGCCATCGGCCGGCTGTCGCAAAGCAACGTCACCGTGCTCATCACCGGCGAGTCCGGTTCGGGCAAGGAGCTGGTGGCGCACGCGCTGCACAAACACTCGCCCCGTGCCGGTGGCCCGTTCGTGGCCATCAACACCGCGGCCATCCCGAAGGACCTGCTGGAAAGCGAACTGTTCGGCCATGAGCGCGGCGCCTTCACCGGCGCGCAGACCATGCGCCGTGGGCGCTTCGAGCAGGCCGAGGGCGGCACGCTGTTCCTCGACGAAATCGGCGACATGCCCTTCGATCTGCAGACCCGCTTGTTGCGTGTGCTGTCCGACGGGCACTTCTACCGCGTGGGCGGCCACAGCGCGGTCAAGGCGCACGTGCGCGTGATCGCCGCCACCCACCAGAACCTGGAGCAGCGCGTCAAGGAAGGCAGCTTCCGCGAGGATTTGTTCCACCGCCTCAACGTCATCCGCCTGCGCCTGCCGGCGCTGCGCGAGCGCCGTGAAGACGTGCCCATGCTCACGCGCTTTTTCCTGCAACAGAGCGCCACGCAACTCGGCGTGGAGCCCAAGCGCATTTCAGACGCCGCGCTGCAGGTGCTCAGCACCTTCGACTATCCGGGCAACGTGCGCCAGCTGCAGAACATCTGCCACTGGCTGACCGTGATGGCGCCCGCGCAGGTGGTGGATGTGAAGGACCTGCCCCCCGAAGTGCTGGGGGGTGTGCCTGCGCCCACCGTGGGGGCTGCGGTGCCTGCCGCGCCCACTGCCGTGCCGGTGGACATCGGGGTGGTCGTCACCCACGCCGCGCCGACGGCCGCCGTGCCCGGCGGCCTGGTGCGCCTGGCCGAAGGGGCAGGCGACTGGGAGCAGGACCTGCAGGTCGAGGCCCAGCGCCTGCTGGCCGAAGGCCGCACCGACGTGTGGGACGTGCTGACCCGCCGCTTCGAGACCCGCCTGATCCAGACCGCGCTGGCCAGCACCCGGGGCCGGCGCATCGAGGCTGCCCACAAACTGGGCATAGGCCGCAACACCATCACCCGCAAGATCCAGGAACTGCACCTCGAGGAATGAGGCTTACGCGAGCGTCAACACCACCGGCGCGTGGTCGCTGGGCCGTTCGTTCTTGCGCGGGGCCTTGTCGATTTCGCAGGCGGTGGCGCGGGCCTTGAGCGCATCACTCACCAGGATGTGGTCGATGCGCAGGCCACGGTTGCGGCGGAAGCCGAAGTCGCGGTAGTCCCACCACGAAAAACTTTTGGGCGGCTGCGGAAACAGCCGCAGCCCATCGTGCAGGCCCAGCGCGATCAGCGCGCGCAGGTGGTAGCGCTCTTCCTCGGTGCAGTGGATGGTGTCGCGCAGGCCTTCGGGGTCCCACACATCGTCGTCGTCGAAGGTGATGTTGTAGTCGCCCATGAGCACCAGCTGCGGGTGCTGGGCCAGCTCGTCGCGCACCCAGGCGCGCAGGGCTTCGAGCCAGTGCATCTTGTAGTCGAACTTCTCGCTGCCGGGTTCCTGCCCGTTGGGAAAGTAGGCGCCGATCACCCGCACACCATCGACCGTGCCACACAGCACCCGCGACTGCTCGTCGGCAAAACCGGGGATGTTGCGGATCACCGCGTTGGCCGGTGCCTTGGTGAGCAAGGCCACACCGGTGTAGGTTTTCTGGCCAAACACCTGCGCCTGGTAGCCCAGGGCCGCAAAGGCATCGTGCGGAAACTTGTCGTCGGTGAGCTTGAGCTCCTGCAGCGCCAGCACATCCACCGGATGGGCCTGCAGCCAGTCCAGCACCTGGGGCAGGCGCACGTTGAGGGAGTTGACGTTCCAGGTGGCGAGTTGCATGGTCGATAGGCGAAGGTGATGGGTACGGCGCGGTTCAGTTGCGCTCCAACATGACGAAAGAAAACCGCAGGCCGTTGGCGCTCACGTGCGATTCTCGGGCCGTTTCGCGCCATTCGGAGCCCAACACCGGCGCAAACGCATCGCCCTCAAAAGCCTGGCCGATCTCGGTCACCACCACGCGCTGTGCGCGGGGCAGGGCCAGGGCGTAGAGCTGGGCGCCGCCGATCACCCAGACCTCGGGCGCGTCCGCGCAGCGTCCCAGCGCGTCTTCCAGGCTGTCGCAGCGTTCGGCACCTTCGGCTTGCCAATCGCTCTGGCGCGTGAGCACCAGGTTGCGGCGGCCGGGCAGGGGGCGAAAACGCGGCGGGAGCGAGTCCCAGGTCTTGCGGCCCATGAGCACCGGGCAGCCGCTGGTGTGGCGCTTGAAGTGCGCCAGGTCTTCGGGCAGGTGCCAGGGCAGGGTGTTGTTGTTGCCGATCACGCCGTTGGCGGCGCGGGCAAAGATGAGGTTCAGACGCATGGTGTTGTTCTGTCGTCAGCGGCGTGCCGTGCCGCGCAGGTTGAGCACATCGAGTTCACTCACGGCCGCCGCCGTGTTGCCCCAGCTGCCGCGCACGTGGGTCAACACGGCGGCGATGTCGGCATCGCTCAGTTCCAGCACATACGGCGGCATGCCGAAGGGGCGTGGGTGGGCGGCGGTGGCGGGCGAGAAGCCGCCATTGAGCACGGTCTGCACCAGGTTGGCCGGTGAGGTCAGCAGCACGCTGCGGTTGCCGGCCAGCGGCGGGTAGGCGTTGGGCACACCTTCGCCCGCGTCGCCGTGGCAGGCGGCGCAGTGGTTGCCATACAGCTTGGCACCGAGGTCCAGCGTGCGCGAGGGCGGCTTTGGGGATGCCGCTGCCACGGGCCGTTCGACCCGGGGCAGCGCCTTGAGGTAGCTGGCCATGGCGCGCAGGTCGGCATCCCCCCAGTGCTGGGTGCTGTGCTGCACCACCTCGGCCATGGGGCCGGTGACCTGGCCGAGCGGCGCGCGGCCGTCGCGGAACAGGGCCACGATGTGGTCCAGCGGCCAGTCCTGCACGCCGGCCTCGGCCGGCGCGTTGAGCGAAGGCGCGTACCAGTTCTGCAGCGGGATCAGGCCACCGGCCAGATCGAGCATGTTGCTGCTGGCGCCCAGGGCATTGCGCGGCGCGTGGCAGGCGCTGCAGTGGGCCAGGCCCTGCACCAGGTAGGCGCCGCGGTTCCATTCGGCGCTTTGCTGCGGCTGCGGCACAAAACCACCGGGGCGGAAGTACAGCGCGCGCCACACGGCCAGCGCGGCCTGGCTGCTGTAGGGCCAGTCCAGTTCGTGGGGGCGGTTGGCCTGCGCCACGGCGGGCACGCTGCGCAGGTAGGCGTAGAGGGCATCGCTGTCCTCGCGGCTCACCTGGGTGGTGTTGTTGTAGGGGAAGGCCGGGTAGAGCAGGCGCCCGTCGCGCGAGCGGCCGTGGTGCAGGGCGCGCCAGAAGGCGTCGCTGTTCCACGGGCCCAGGCCGTGTGTGGGGTCGGGCGTGAGGTTGCCGGCGTACACCGTGCCAAACGGCGTGGCGATGCCGCGCCCGCCCGCATAGGGTGAGCCGCCGCGCGCGGTGTGGCAGGCCTGGCAATTGCCCACGGTGGCCAGCTGGCGGCCGCGTTCGATGGTGGCCGCGTCGGCCGGTACGCCTGGGGCGGCGTCCGACACAGGCGCTTCGCCACGCACATTGAGCCAGGCCACCACCACCACGCCGGCCAGCATCGCCAGCAGCAGGCCCAGCAGTGTTTTGATCCACCGCGTCATGGCCGTGCTCCCGGTGCGCTGGCGGTGCCGCAGGCCACAGGCAAGGCCTGGGTGGGCGCCAGGGCGGGTTTGGCGTGGGCCGGCACCACCTGGGTGGCCAGCCAGCCGCTCACGGCCGACACATCGGCCTGGCTCAGCTGCTCGGCCACCTGGGCCATGCAGTCGGGCGCGTGGGCGCGGCGCTGGCCGGTGCGCCAGGCGCCGAGCTGGCTGTTGAGGTAGTCGCGCGGCAGGCCCAGCAGGCCGGGCGTGGCAGGCAACATGCCGGTGAGCTGGGCGCCGTGGCAGCTGGCGCAGGCGGGGATGCGCTGCGCCGGATCGCCCTGTTGCGCCAGGCGCTGGCCGCGTGCCAGGTCGGCGGCCGCCACCTGCAGCGGGGCGGGCGCGTCGTAGGGCAGGTCGAGCGCGGCAAAGTGCTGAGCGATCTCCCACAGGTAGGCGTCGGTCAGCGGGTCCACCATTTGTGCCATCAGGCGGTAGTGGCGGCGGCCATCGCGGAAGTTGAGCAGCTGGTTGTAGAGGTAGCCGGCCGGCTTGCCCGCGATGCGCGGGTAGTAGCCGTCGGGCGCGGCGCGGCCCTGGGCGCCGTGGCAGGCGGTGCAGGCCTGCATGCGCTGGGCCAGCGTGTCCTCAAACGGGGCGCGGGCGGCGGGCTGAGCGCTGGCGGCGGTGGTCAACAGGAACATGGCGCCCACACACAGGTGGCGCCGGAACATCGTTAGGGGGCGGAGCATGGGCCTATTGTCGCCGCCTGCACCACGCCGCGTTGTCAGCTGCTGCCGCGCAGGCGCAGTTCAAAGCCTAAGTCTTGCGAGTTGGGCTGGGGCGATTCGCCGCGCATCAGTGCCAGCAACATCAACGCGCTGGCCTGGCCGATCTCGCGGCGCGGGGTGTGCACGGTGGTCAGCGGCGGCAGCATCTGGTCGCTGCCCGAGAGGTCGTTGAAGCCAGCCACCGCCACCTGGCCGGGCACGGCCACGCCCAGGCGCAGCGCGGCCAGCAGCCCGCCTTGGGCCAGGTCGTCGTTGTTGAAAAAGATGGCGTCGCAATCGGGCCGGGCCTGCAGCAACTCGGTGAACAGCTCGCCGCCCAGGCGCATGGACGAGGCTTCGGGCACCAGGCGTTCGAGTTTGGCGTCGTACAGGCCGTGTTCGCGCAGGCAGCGGCGGTAGCCCTCGGCGCGCTGCAAGGTGCGCGGGTCGAGCTGGGCGGCCGCGAAGGCAATGCGCCGGCGTCCGCGCGACACCAGGTGCTCGGTGATGGCGTGGCCGGCGTCGTGCTGCGAAAAGCCCACGCAGTAGACCCCCGGCGCCGGCGTCAGCTCCATCAGGTACACGCAGGGCACGCCGCTGGCGGCGATCATCTGGCGCGCCGCTTCGGTGCGGTCGAAACCGGTCAGCAGCAGGCCGGCCGGGCGCTGCGCCAGGTAGGAGCGCAGCAGCTGTTCTTCTTCCTGCGGGTCGTAGTGGGTCACACCGATCAGTGTCTGGAAACCGTGCGGGTGGAGGCTGCGGTGCACCGCATCTAGCACGTCGACAAACAGCGCGTTGGACAGCAGGGGCACCAGCACCGGCACCAGGCTGCTGCGTTGCGAAGCCAGGGCGCGTGCGGCCGGGTCGGGCACGTAGCCGAGCTGCGCGGCGGCGGCCTGCACCCGGGCCACCAGATCGGGCGCCACGCTGCGTTCACCGCGCAGGGCGCGCGAGGCGGTGATGGGGCTGACGGCGGCCAATTGGGCCACCTCGTTCAAGGTGACGCGACCACTGGAGCGGCGTTTGGGTTCGGCGCGAGTCAAGGGTTTTCCCGGGGTGGTGTGTGGATGAATTGGGTTAGGATAGCGCTGTCCGACGGCTTGATCAAGGTTTTTCGACACCCTATTTTCGATCATCGGCTCCTGAGTCGGAGCCGACATACCGCTTCCACCCGGAAGCTCTTTTTTGATTTTTTCGGATAGCGCTGTCCAAATGAAATTTCCGCCGTCATCGGTGTTTTTGGTGGTCATGGGCGTGGCCGGCTGTGGCAAGTCCAGCCTGGGCGCCGCGCTGGCCGCTGCGGTGGGCGTGCCCTTGATCGAAGGCGACGACCACCACAGCGCCGCCAGCCGCGACAAGATGAGCCGTGGCATTGCCCTGACCGACGCTGACCGCGCCGGCTGGCTGCAGACGCTGGGTCGGTTGTTGCAGGCCCACCCCAACGGCGCCGTGTTGACCTGCTCGGCCCTCAAACGCGCCTACCGCGACCACTTGCGTGCCGCTTGCCCCGGGCTGCGTTTCGCCTTCCTCGACATCGCCCGCGCCGACGCCGGCCAGCGTGTGGCCGCGCGTGCCGATACCCACTTTTTCTCCACCGCGCTGGTGGATAGCCAGTTCGCCACGCTTGAATCGCCGGTGGGCGAAGCGGGCGTGTTGCGGCTCGACGCGTTGTTGCCCATCGATCAACTGCAAGCCCAGGCCACGGCCTGGCTGGCCCAAGCGGAGCTGGCGCCATGAGTTCGCCCAACGAGCAAACCCCCAACGCAGCCGCGCGCCTGGCCCACACCGCCATGGCCGTGTGCCTGGGCGTGATGGCCACGGCGGTGTTCATCAACGTGGTGCTGCGCTACGGTTTTGGCAGCGGCGTGGCCGCCAGCGAAGAGCTGTCGCGCCTGCTGTTCGTGTGGATGGTGTTCATCGGCGCGGCGGTGTCCTACCCGGCGGGTGAACACATGGCCTTCACCAGCCTGGCCGGTCTGCTGGCCCGGCGGCCGCTGGCGTTTGCCGCCATCACCGCGCTGATCCGCCTGCTGGTGATTGCGGCCTGCGCCATGCTGGCTTGGGGCGCCTGGCAGCAGGTGCGGGTGGGGCTGGGCAGCCATTCGGTGGTGATGGGCTACTCGGCCGCCTTGCTGCCGCTGCCGGCCCTGTTGTGTTCGCTGGCCATCGGTGTGATGGCGGTGATGGAGCTGGTCACGCGCAAGCCGCTGGACCTGGGCCATGGTGCGGAAGTGGAGTGATGATGAGCGCTGAAGCACAGGCCTTTGTGGTCTTTTCGCTGGGCATGCTGGTGCTGATGGGCACCGGCATGAACATGGGCCTGGCCCTGGTGCTGACCGGTGCTGGCATGGCCTGGGTGCTGGATTTTTGGGATGCCCAGCTGCTGGCCCAGAACCTGGTGGCCGGGGTCGACAGCTTCCCGCTGCTGGCCGTGCCTTTTTTCATCCTGGCGGGCGAACTGATGAATGCGGGCGGCATCAGCCGGCGCATCATCACCATGGCCCAGGCCTGGGTGGGCCACATACGCGGTGGCCTGGGTTACGTGGCCATTGGTGCTGCGGTGTTGATGGCCAGCATGAGTGGCTCGGCCCTGGCCGACACCGCCGCGCTGGCCACCATCCTGCTGCCCATGATGCGCCAGCAGGGCTACCCCATGAACACCTCGGCCGGCTTGATCGCCTCGGGCGGCATCATCGCGCCCATCATCCCGCCGTCCATGCCGTTCGTGATCTACGGCGTGACCACCAACACCTCGATCTCGGCGTTGTTTGTGTCGGGCATCGTGCCGGGGCTGATGATGGGTGTGGGCCTGATCTTCGCGTGGCGCTGGGTGCTCAAGGACCTGGACCTGCCCCAGGGCGAGCCGCTGCCGCTCAAAGACCGCCTGCGTGCCACGGCGCGCGCCTTCTGGGCCATGCTGATGCCCATCATCATCATCGGCGGCATGAAGTCGGGCGTGTTCACGCCCACCGAGGCCGCCGTGGTGGCCGCCTTCTACGCGCTGTTCGTGGCCTTGTTCGTGCACCGCGAAATGAAGTTGTCTGCCGTGCACGGCGTGCTGGTGCGCGCCGCCAAAACCACGTCCATCGTCATGTTCCTGTGTGCCGGCGCCCAGGTGGCCAGTTACATGATCACCCTGGCCGATCTGCCCAACCTGCTGACCGGCTGGCTCGGGCCGCTGGTGGAGAACCCGCGCCTGCTGATGGCCGTGATGATGGTCGTGCTGGTGCTGATCGGCACCGCGCTGGACCTCACGCCCACCATCCTCATCTTCGCGCCGGTGATGTTGCCCATCGCCGTCAAGGCCGGCATCGACCCGGTGTATTTCGGCCTGATGTTCGTGCTCAACGGCGCCATCGGCCTGATCACGCCGCCCGTGGGCACGGTGCTCAACGTGGTGGCCGGCGTGGGCCGCATTTCGCTGTCCAGCGTCATCCGTGGCGTCAACCCTTTCCTGTTCACCTACACCGCCATCCTGGCCTTGCTGGTGCTGTTCCCGCAGATCGTCATCGAACCGGTGCGCTGGATGAGATGACCTGCCCGCCTGTTTTTTCACCCGACCCAACCCCAAGGAGACTTCCATGAAAACCTTCCGTCGCACCGTGCTGGCCGCCGTGTCTGCCGCCGCCCTGGTGGCGTCTTTCAGCGCCATCGCGCAAGACATCAAGCCGCGCATCATCCGTTTTGGCTACGGCCTCAACGAGGTGTCCAACCAGGGCCGTGCGGTCAAGCTGTTTGCCGAAGAGGTGGAAAAGGCCTCGGGCGGCAAGATGAAGATCCGCGCCGTGGGCGCCGCCGCGCTGGGCTCGGACGTGCAGATGCAGCAGGCCCTGATCGGCGGCGCGCAGGAGATGATGGTGGGCTCCACCGCCACGCTGGTGGGCATCACCAAAGAGATGGCGATCTGGGACACCCCCTTCCTGTTCAACAACGCCAAAGAGGCCGATGTGGTGCTGGACGGCCCGGTGGGCCAGAAGGTGATGGACAAGCTGCAGGAAAAAGGCCTGGTGGGTCTGGTGTACTGGGAGAACGGCGTCCGCAACCTCACCAACAACCAGCGCGCCGTGACCAAGCTGGAAGACCTC
>JAUYSB010000173.1 GCA_030696525.1 Hydrogenophaga sp.
AGCAAGCCGAAGAACAGCGGGTCCACGCCGAAGTTGTCGAGCAGCGGGATGAAGATGGGCATGAAGATCACGATGATCTCGGTCCACTCCAGCGGCCAGCCCAGGATGAAGATCAGGATCTGGCTCAGGATCAGGAACTCGGTCTTGGTCAGGTTCATGCCCAGCACCCATTGCTCCACCAGCTCCTGCCCGCCCAGCAGCGCAAACGCCGCCGAGAAGATGGCCGAGCCCACAAACAGCCAGCACACCATGGCACTGGTTTTGGCGGTGAGGAACACACTCTCCTTGACCACGTTGAAAGTGAGCTGCTTGTAGGCCGCCGCCAGCAGAAAGCCGCCCAACGCGCCGATGGCCGCGGCCTCGGTGGGCGTGGCCAGGCCGAACACGATGGAGCCCAGCACCGCCAGGATCATGATCAGCAGCGGGAAGAAGCTCGACAGCAGCATCTTGAACACCTCCAGCCGGGTGTAGCTGAGGATGCCGTAGAACACCGCCAGGGCCAGCGCGCCCACACCCAGGCCGATCCAGTAGCCTTGTGGCGCCGCCTGGCTGGTGGGGGTTTCGCCCGCGTTGGCAGGTGCGGGAGCCGCGCCCGGGGGCAAGGCCACGCTGTCGGCCGGTGCTGGTGCTGATGCTTCGGCGCTGGCATCGGGCTCGCTACCGGGTGGCGCGGCCAGGCTGTCGGTGGCTTCAGCCGCGTCGGCGTCAGCTGCCGGCGGCTCGCTCAAGCCACCCGCGTCGGCTTCGCCGGGTTCGGCCAGGTCGCCCGACGAACTGCTGCTCTCCGAGCCGATCTCGCTCATGCTGGTCAGGCCGGCCGTGTCGTCCACCTTGACGGTGGTCACGCTCTGGTAGCTCATCAGCGCCACGGCCGCAAACAGCAGCGCGGGCATCAGCACGATGCCCAACTGGCGCAGGATGTAGCCGGTGGCCACGCCCTGGTTGTTCTGGCCCTTGAGAGCTTTCAACAAGCCGGCCAGGGCCGACGCGCCACCGGTAGCGCCGAGCTTGAGCAACTCGGCGGGCAGGGGCACAAAGCGCTGTTCTTCGGTCAGCGGTGGTGCCCAGCTGGGCTTGATCTTGGCCACCAGAATGGCATACAGGATGTAGAGGCCAGCCAGCATGATGCCGGGGAAAAACGCGCCCGCGTACAGCTGCACCACCGACACCCCGGCGGTAGCGCCGTAGACGATGAGCAGCACCGAGGGCGGGATCAGGATGCCCAGGCAGCCGCCCGCGGTGATGACACCAGCGGTCAGGCGCACGTCGTAGCCGGCCTTGAGCATTTGGGGCATGGCCAGCAGACCCATGAGCGTGACCACGGCGCCCACGATGCCGGTGGCGGTGGCAAACACCGCGCAAGTCACCAGCGTGGCCACGGCCAGCGAGCCCGGCACGCGGGCCAGCGCCAGGTGCAGGCTGGTGAACAGCTTGGCGATCAGGTTGGCGCGCTCCACCAGGTAGCCCATGAACACGAACAGCGGGATGGAGATCAGCACGTCGTTGCTCATCACCGAGAAGGCGCGTTGCACCATCAGGTCCAGCGTCTGCTTGAGGGCGCCGGCCGCGCTCTGATCGCCCGAGTGGTAGGCAAAAAAGGCAAACAGAATGCCCATGCCCATGAGGGTGAAGGCGGTGGGAAAACCCAGCATGATGGCCACCACCACCAGGGAGAGCATGAGCAGGCCGTAGTGGCCGTTGGTCATGGTTTCGACCTTGAGCACCATCACCAGCACGGCGGCCAGGATCAGCGCCATCAGGCTGAAGCCGAACCAGAGTTCTTTGCGAATCTTCATCACTGACCGCCTTTCTGCGTCACGTAGCGGTCCAGGTTTTCGATGTCCTTGTCGGTCACGTGCACCATGTCCTTGAGTTTGTCCACGTCCACCTCTTCCACGTCGCCCTCACGCGCGGGCCATGCACCACTCTGGATGCACATCACGCAGCGGATGATTTCGACAAAGCCCTGCAGCAGCAGGAAGGCGCCCGCGATGGGCACCACAAATTTGAATGGGTAGACCGGCAACGGGTCGGCGTTGAAGGTCTGCTCACGTATGGCCAGCGATTCGTTGGCAAAGGTCCAGCCGGCCCAGGTGAGGGCCACGATGCCCGGCAGGAAAAACAGGACGTAGAGCGTCAGGTCGATGGTGGCTTGCGTCCGCGGCTGGAAAAAGCCGTACAGCACGTCGCCGCGCACGTGGCCGTTTTTCGACAGGGTGTAGGCGCCGGCGGCCATGAACAGCAGGCCGTACAGCATGATCTGCGCGTCCAGCACCCATGCGTGGGGGTTGTTGAGCACGTAGCGCGAAAACACCTCCCAGCTGATCAGCAGGGTCAGTGCCACCACGGCCCAGGCGCACAGCTTGCCAAACCAGGTGGACAGGCGGTCCACCGCCAGTAAAAGTGATTGCATGGATTTCCTCCCGCGAAAAAACAGAAAAGGGCGCCCGCGGGCGCCCCCCGTCGATCCGAGGTCTTTCAGCTCTTCTTGGCGTTGCGGCCGAAGTAATGGTTGTAGGCCATCTTGAAGTCGACCATGTAGTCGTTCTGCCACTGGCCGGCGCGTTGGGCAAAGGCCTTTTGCGAGTCCAGAATCTTCTTGAACATCGGGTTCTCGGCACCCTTCTTGGCCATGATCTTGTCCCACGAGGCGAGCTGGGCGCGCAGCACGGCGTCGGGTGTCTTGTAGAACTTGATGCCCTGCTTCTTCAGGTCGATGTAGTCGGTCGAGTTGCGCTCGATGGCCTTCCAGCTCATGTCGGCACTGGCGGCCTGGACCGCGTAGTCGATGATGGACTTGAGTTCGGGCGGCAGGGCGGTCAGCTTGGACTTGTTGAACAGGATCTCGAACTGTTCGCCGCTCTGGTGGAAGCTTTGCAGCATGCAGTTCTTGGCCACGTCGGGGAAGCCCAGCAGCTTGTCGGACGAGGCGTTGTTGAACTCGGCGCCGTCGATCAGGCCACGGTCCAGTGCAGGGACGATCTCACCACCGGGCAGCGGGTTCACGGCCGCGCCCATGTCGGTGTACATGTCCACCGCCAGGCCCACCGTGCGGAACTTCACGCCCTTCATGTCCTCGACCTTGGCGATCGGTTTCTTGAACCAGCCGAAGGGTTGGGTGGGCATGGGGCCGTACAGGTAGGACACCACGTCCAGGTTCAGGCTCTTGTACACCTCTTCCAGCAGGGCCTTGCCGCCGCCGTAGTTGTGCCAGGCCAGCAGCATGTTGGGGTCCATGCCGAAAGACGGGCCCGAACCCCACAGCGCCAGCGCCGAGTTCTTGCCGTAGTGGTAGGCCACCACACCGTGGCCGCCGTCCAGCGTGCCTTTGGCAACGGCTTCCAGCAGCTGGAAGGCGGGCACCACGGCACCGGCGGGCAAGACCTCGATCTTGAGCTTGCCGCTGGCCATGTCGTTCACCTTCTTGGCGAAGTCGTTGGCGTACTCGTGGAAGATGTCCTTGGCCGGCCAGGTGCTCTGGAAACGCAAGGTGGTGGCGGTCTGCGCGGTGGCCACCATAGGGGCGGTCATGGCGCCGGCAGCAGCGGCCACGCCCTTGAGCAGGTTGCGGCGGCCTTTGGTGGGGGATTTGTCTGTGCTCATGTTTGTCTCCGTTTGTTGAGAAAAATATAAGCATGAATGAGAAGTCTGGTGAATGTGGACAGGGTTTCCACCAGCAAGTGAAAGATTTTAACAATCGCCGCTATCAATTGATTCAATTCAAGCGTGCAGCCGCGATGTTTTGGGCAGGTGGGCCATCAGGAACTCCATCTGATCGGCCAGGATGCGGCGGTTGCGCAAGATGAAGTCTTCCCACAGGCTGGGCACGTAGGGTGCGTACATCAGCGGCATGTGCGCCTGCTCGGGTGTGCGGTTGCCCTTGCGGTGGTTGCACGACTTGCAGGCCGTCACCACATTCATCCAGGTGTCGCGCCCGTTTTGTCCCAGCGGCACGATGTGCTCGCGCGTGCAGGCCTCGTCCTGGCAGCTCTCGCCGCAATACGCGCACACATTGCGGTCGCGCGCGAACAGCTTGCTGTTGGTCAGCGTGGGCCGCAGGTCGAAGGGGTTGATGCGTGGCACGCCCTGCGTGCCGATGATCGAATTGACGGTGATGATGGACTGACGCCCGGTGACGGCGTTGTGTCCGCCGTGGAACACCGCGATCTCGGCCCCCATCTCCCAGCGCACCTCATCCGCCGCGTAGTGCAACACGGCTTCCTCCAGGCTGATCCACGACTGTGGCAGCCCCTGCGCGGAGAGTTTCAAGACCTTCAAGACGGGCTCCTTCCAACGAACAAGTCACCGGGGAGGGACGGCGTTCACCACGCCGTCCTGCGGTCGCCGGCGAGGCCGGCGGGCGCATATCATCGAGTGCCAATATAGCGCGCTTTGATAAAGCGGCGGTGACGGTGGGCCTGGAAGCCACGGCAACTGCCCTCAAATGCCGCTCACCGCAGTTCCAGATCACCCTTCTTCGGCATGAAAATCTTTCGCGGCTTGCGCCCCCGGCTCCCCGACACCCCGGGCTGCGCATTG
>JAUYSB010000226.1 GCA_030696525.1 Hydrogenophaga sp.
TTGTGATCGCAGTCGTTCCGTCGGAGACGTCAAAGTGCGCAAGAGGGCCGCTGGCGGTGTAGTCGCCTGCTGTGAAGTTGGCCGTCGTGGTTGTGCCGTTGGTGGCGGCAGTACCTGCGGTGGAGAAGTTCAGGTTGCCAACCGCAGCAGTGTTGATTGTGAACAGGCCCGACTTGCCATCTACTTGGGGGATACTAGCCGTGAAATTGAGTGAGGTGGCTGTGAAGCCGACACTTCCGCCTGTGGCAACGTTACCAGCCGTACCGAAGTTGGTGGTGATCGGCGAAACTTCTATGTAGCCGTCCTGGCCGGTTGCCCCCAGTGCCGCCGAGTTCACTTGGGCAATGTTGCCAATTTCAGCCACCCGTGTGCTGGAGGGCAGATTCAAGCTGATGGTCTGGCCGGCGTCGGGACCAACCTGGAAGGTCGAGTTGCCGAAGGTGCCGTCCAGCAGCTTGCGGCCGTTGAAGGTGGTCTGCGACGAAATGCGGTCAATCTCTGCCAGGCGCTGTTGCACTTCAAGGTCGAGTGCTTTGCGATCTGAGTCGCTGTTGGTGGCATTGGCCGACTGCACCGACAGTTCGCGGATGCGCTGCAGGTTGCTGGTCAGTTCGGCCAGTGCGCCTTCACCCACCTGCGCCAGCGAGATGCCGTCGTTGGCGTTGCGTATCGCCTGGTTGAAGCCCCGAATCTGGGTGGTGAAGCGCTCCGAGATGGCCAAACCCGCCGCGTCATCCTTGGCGCTGTTCACACGCAACCCCGAGGACAGTCGCTGCATGGCGACCGCAAGCGCGGTTTGAGACATGCTCAGGTTGCGCTGAGCATTCAGCGACATTATGTTGGTGTTGATGGTTTGTGCCATTTTCGTACTCCGCAAGGGTGATACCGATGGCACAAATTCTGAAGACTTCTCGTCCCGGCAAAAGTGGAAGTAAAGGGGGAAAACCGGGCCTTATCTGGCCATAAAAAAGCCTGTCCCGGTGTTTGGCGGCAGGCTGTTGCACGGGGCGCAGGCTGCTTTTTCAGTTCGACTTCTGGCTGTTCCAACTGGTGATTTGTTGGTTCACGTAGCTGCTCAAGGCGTTCAGGCTGGCCATGGTGCCGTCCAGGCGCGAATATTGTGCCAGCAGCCGCGCCTCGGTGCGTTCGATCTTGTCGCTCAAACGCGCCTGGTCCTTGGTGTTGCGCTGTATCGCGTTCTGAATCGCCGTGTAGCGGCTGGCCACGCCACCGCTGGCGCCCAGCATGCCCTTGGAAAACGCCTCAATGCGCACCGCCAGGCCACCGGCCGCATTGCTGAAAAAATCTTCCAGCTCCTGGGGGCTTTCCAGCGCTTTGGTGAGTTTGGCCTCATCGACCTTGAGGCTGCCGTCCAGCTGAAACGCCAAACCCATGTCGGAGAGTCGGCCAAAGCTCGAACTCGCCGGGCCCCGGTCGGAGAACAGACGGCGCAACGCGCCCTGCAGCCCGGTGGCGGTCGAGTCGCCTTGCAGCGTGCCGGCGGTGTCGGTGCCGGGTTCGTATTTGGTCATCTCGCGCAGCGCCGCGCTCAGCGCGTTGTAAGACTGGACCAGCCCCGTGATGTTGCCGCGAAGTGTGGCCGTGTCCTGCGCCACTTTCACGTTGACCGCGCCGCTGGTGACTTGCAGGAAGTTCAGTGTCACGCCGGGCACGGCGTTGGTCAGGGTGTTGTTGGTGGAGGTCACCGACACGCCGTTGACCGTGGCCAGGGTGTTGAGCGCCTCTTGTGTGCGGTTCATGCCGGCACCGGCCACGGCCTGGTTGTAGCGCAGGTCTTCCAGGTCGCTGGCGCCGCTGCTGCGCAGCCGGAAGGCCGAGGCCACGCCCGTGGCGTCCGACTTCAGCACCATGCGTTCCCCAGATGCGTCTTTGAGCACGGTGGCACTCACGCCCGCGCCGCTGGCGTTGATCTTGGCCACTACGTCGGCCAGGTCGTCACCCGCGGTGATGTCGATGTTGACCGCTGCGGCGCTGCCGGCGGTGAAGCTGTTGCCGCTCCAGCTGCCCAGGTCAATGGTCAACTGGCCGGCCCCAAAGGTTTTGCCTTCAGCGAACACGCTGGTTGCCGCCGCCTGTGCCTGCGCCAACTGGCTCACCTGCACGCTGAAGCTGCTGGCCTGGGCCGTGGCGGTGTTGACCGAGCCCGACACCGCCGCCGTGTTGCTGGATGAAAACGACAGGCCATCCCAATTGACGGGGTTGGCCAGTTTGGCCGCCTGGTCCTGCAGGTTGGCCATCTGGGATTTGAGCTGGCCAAAAGCCGACAGTTTGGCCTGGAAGCCCGTGGCCTGGGTGGTCAGTTGGGTCAGCGGCTTTTTTTCCAGCTCCATGAGCTGGGAAACAATGCCCTTGATGTCCAGGCCGCTGCCTACGCCGGGTGCTGAAATCGCCATGTGTTGCTCCTCAAGTCAGCGGTCGGTCTGACTGCCTGCGACATCATGTCACCAATGTCCATGTTGCAAAAGCCGAAAAAGCGGCCGCTTTTGACAGCGGCCGCCGGTTCGTCGAGCCAGTGCCGCGATCAACGCAGCAGGGCCAGCACGCCTTGTGGCACCTGGTTGGCTTGCGCCACCATCGCGGTACCGGCCTGTTGGAGAATCTGCGCCCGGCTGAGGGCGGCGGTTTCTGCAGCAAAGTCGGCGTCCAGAATGCGGCTGCGCGAGGCGCTCAGGTTCTCGCTGGTGGTGGTCAGGTTGGCTGTCACCGATTCGAAGCGGTTCTGGATGGCGCCAAAGGTGCTGCGCAGTGTGCTGACTTCGGTCAGGGCGGCGTCCACCCGTTGGATCATCGTGTTCGCGTCCGCCACCGTCGTGACCGACGAGCCCAGCAGGGAGCCACTGTCGGCGGCCACCGTGGTGGCGGCAAAACCCAGCGTGCCGGTGGCGTCGGTACCACTCATTGTGATGTCATTGGAGGAGCTCAACTGCAGCGCACCTGCGACCACCGTGGCGTACACCGTGCCCACGTTTTTGTTGATGTCGCTTGCAAGCTCGTTGATGTCTCCGTAGGTTTTGGCTAGGTCAACACCGTTGAGTGTGAAGTCCGACAGCGTGATGCTGCCGCTGGACGTGCCAGCTGTGCCAGAGGCAAAACCAAAGCCCGCGGCGGTGGCGTTCACATCGGCACCGGTGATGTTCACTGCAGCCAGCGAGTCATCCTTGGAGATCGTCAGGGTGCCGCCGTCGTTGGTGACCGTGTAGCCCGCCAGTTGCGATTGGATGTCCGTTGCCATGGCGTCGTACTCGTCCAGCGCTCCGGCGCCGTCCGGGTCCGCGTAGTCGGTGGCGAGGGTCACTTCGGTGCCGTCCACAAAGAAGGATGCGTTGGTTGTTGCCACGGCATCGGTGCCCACAGTGCCTGTTTGGGCGCCAGCTGTCAGACCCAGCTTGGTGTTCACGTTGGTGCCGGTGGCGCCACTGATATTGATCGCAGACGAGCCGATGCCAGTCGACACGCGAGAGATCGTGATTGCACCCCCAGTCACCGAACTCGTGTAACTGCCGCTTCCACCTGTCAGTTGACCGATGATGCTGTTTGCCATGTCGGTGTAGCTGGTATAGACTTGGTCCAGCGTGACGGATTGACCGTCGAAAGTCATGGTGGCCGACAGGTCGGCTGTGGCGGCCGTGCCAGTGATACCTGTGTTGATCGCAAAACCAGCAGAGGTTGACACTGCGTCGACCGCTGACACGTTTACTGCCGTTGTGCTGGTGGCATGCGTGATTTGAATCTGCGTGCCGCCCACCACTGTGGCCGTGTAGTTTGCACCCAGGGGGGATGCCTGCATCTTGGCTTGCAGTTGAGTAGCCAAGGTGGCCAGGTTGCCGCCGGCATCTTGATCCAGAGTGATTACCTGTCCATCAATCGTCAATGTGGCATTGGTCGATGCCACCGTGGCTTGACCGTCCGCAGTTACCAATCCAGCGAAGCCGTCGCCTGCAAGGTCAGCGCCGACGATGGAGATGGCCGGTGCGAGCGAGCCTGCGCCTGCCGTGCCGGTACGGGTGAACACCAGGGGTGCACCGGTGCCACTGCTGCTGGCGGTGACGGTCACGCCAGCCGCAGTCAATTGGCTGTTGATCTCGGCAACCATCCCAGCCTCGTCGCCGGTGTAGTCCACACCGTCGAGTGAAATTGTGATCGCAGTCGTTCCGTCGGAGACGTCAAAGTGCGCAAGAGGGCCGCTGGCGGTGTAGTCGCCTGCTGTGAAGTTGGCCGTCGTGGTTGTGCCGTAGGTGGCGGCGCTACCTGCGGTGGAGAAGTTCAGGTTGCCAACCGCAGCAGTGTTGATTGTGAACAAGCCGGACTTGCCATCCACTTGTGCCGTGGTGGGTGAAAAATCCAAGGACGTGGCGGTGAACTGCACTTTTCCACCTGTGGCCAGGGCGCCAGCGGTGCCAAAGTTGGTTCCAGGGGGGCTGACTTCAATAAAACCGTCCACCCCTGCCGCCCCCAGTGTTGCCGAGCTGGTTTGCGCAATTTGACCGATTGCGTTCAACCGTGTGCTGTCGCTCAGGTCCAGGCCAATGGTCTGGCCGGCGTCGGAGCCGACCTGGAAGACCTGCTCTGACAGGCTGCCGTCCAGCAGCTTGCGGCCGTTGAAGTTGGTTTGTGAGGAGATGCGGTCAATTTCTTCCAGCCGCTGTTTCACCTCCAGCTGGAGTGCTTGGCGATCGGAGTCGCTGTTGGTGGCGTTGGCCGATTGCACGGCCAGTTCGCGGATTCGCTGCAGGTTGGAGGTGATTTCGCCCAGAGCGCCTTCACCCACCTGGGCCAGCGACACACCGTCGTTAGCATTGCGAATGGCCTGATTCAGACCACGGATCTGGGTGCTGAAACGGTCCGAAATGGCGAGGCCGGCGGCGTCGTCCTTAGCGCTGTTGATGCGCAAGCCCGACGATAGGCGCTGCATGGCAGAGGACAGAGCTGTCTGCGACATGCTCAGGTTGCGCTGCGCGTTCAGCGACAGCACGTTGGTGTTGATCGTCATTGCCATTTTGTAGCTCCTTAAAAAAGCTGAAAAGACCGGCAGATCACCGGTGCCAGGTCCGCCCTGTGCTGGCCTGGCAACGAACCTTGCATGAAGCCCGTTGAGGCTAATTTCGGGTGGCTGGCGGGAAACTTTAGGAAGATTGACAAATTGGGCGCGTTTCCTGCGGCTTTTTGCGCTTTGTTACAGGCTTGTCAGCTGCTTGGCGGCTGCGATGTTGTCGCAACAGGGGAGACTATCGGCCAGAAAAGCGGGGTCTTTAGGGTGGTTTGTAGGATTTTTTCTGACGCTGCCCGTCTTCACGGCTGACGTCACAAACAGCCTTCTTCCGATTCAAGTTTGTTTGACCCTTTTTCACAATCCATTTCAACGCTTAACACTTCTTCGCAATGTGCTGAAGAGCTGATGACGGCGCTGAAACAGGAGTGAAATATGGAAAACGATCAACTGCTCAACGACATCCGCGAAGCCAACCTGACCTACCTCATGCTGGCTCAGACGCTGATTCGCAAGGACAAGGCTGAAGCGCTGTTCCGTCTCGGTCTTGCAGAGGAGTCGGCTGATCTGCTGGCTGCGTTGTCGCCCGCACAGCTGCTGAAAATCGCTTCGACCAACATGCTGCTGTGCCGCTTCCGCGCCGATGATGACATGGTCTGGAGCCTGCTGACCAGCAAGCACTCACCCAACAAAGTGAACAATGACACCACCCAGCGTCTGCACGCCAGCATCCTGATGTCGAGCCGTTACGCAGAAGCCAATTGAGTAATCAACCGCTCAAATCACAACAACTGCAAAACAAACCGACCTGAAGGACCTGCACCATGGCCACCAAAAGCGTGATGACCGAAAGCCGCGACATTGAGCGTGCCGTGGCACTGATTCAACTGGGTGCGCGCCTGCAGGTGCTGGAGTCTGAAACCAGCCTGTCGTACGAGCGACTGCTGCGCCTCTACAAGGAGGTGGCGGGCAAGTCACCCTCCAAGGGGCAGCTGCCGTTTTCCACCGACTGGTTCCTCACCTGGCAGCCCAATATCCACGCCTCGCTGTACGTCAACATTCACCGCTACATCTCCAAGGCCAGCGAACTCGACGACATCGACGCGGTGATGAAAGCCTACCGCATGTACGCCGAGCAGATGGCGGCCAGCGATGTGGAGCCGCTGCTGAGCTTCACCCGCGCCTGGCGCCTGACCCGGTTCATGGATGCTGGCATGCTGGTGCAGACCAAGTGCAGTTGCTGCGGCGGTTTGTTTGTGAGCGAACCCTATGAGAATGCCCGCCACTACCAGTGTGGCCTGTGCAACCCGCCCGCGCGGGCGGGCAAGGGCAGGGCGGGGTTGAAATTGCACTGAGTGGATTTGTCAATTTTGCTTACATACGGCCGATAGAATGGTTTGAAATAACGTTCAGGGTCCCGCCGTATGTTTGTCATCATTGGTTACGTTGTCGCGCTGACGTGCATCTTCGGCGTGTACATCCTGCACGGCGG
>JAUYSB010000264.1 GCA_030696525.1 Hydrogenophaga sp.
AAGGTGCAAAAAGGTGAGACGGAATATGGAGTTGGATGGGTTCCCCTGGGAGGTTATGTGAAAATCTCAGGAATGATAGACGAATCAATGGACAAGGAGCAGATGAAACTGCCCCCCCAGCCTTGGGAATTCAGGTCTAAAACTACCTGGCAGAGGTTACTTATCATGATTGGCGGTGTTCTTTTCAACCTCATTCTGGCGCTTGTTCTCTACTCCATGATTCTATTTACCTGGGGGGAGGAGTATCTTCCTACCCAGAATGCCAAATACGGAATTGTTGTCTCGGAAACCGGTCGTGAAATAGGACTCAGAAACGGTGACAAAGTCGTTTCAGTTGACGGCAAAACGGTAGATAGTTTTTTCAAAATAGTTCCTACCATCGTCCTGGACGGAGCTCAAACCATTGAGGTACAACGTGATTCTCAAATAATCAGTTTGCCAATCAAAAAAGAGATCATTCCCAAGTTACTGACAGACAAGAATATTCTATCTCTACGTATCCCCTTTTCATGCAAAATTACCGCTTTTGCCAAGAATTCACCCGCAAGGGATGCCGGTTTGGAACTGCAGGACGAAATTATCTCTGTCGACAGCACAAAATTCACCTATTACGATGAATTTGTCGACAAACTGGCGCTCTCAAGGGATACAGATGTGTCAGTGGAAATAGTTCGCGACAGTGTCACCTTTTTCCGCAAAGTTAGAATAGGGTCAGCCGGGGTAATAGGAGTTCAACGTGCATATAACCTGGAAGGAGTCTTCGAATACAAAACCATCGAATATAGTTTGATTGAGTCTATCCCGGCCGGGATAGCCAAAGGCTACAAGGCCGTGGGAGATTACCTCAAACAGTTCAAACTGCTCTTTTCCCCTGAAACAAAAGCATATGAATCACTGGGAGGTTTCATTGCCATTGGGAATATCTTCCCTTCTGCATGGGACTGGGAAGTATTCTGGAACTGGACAGCCTTCCTTTCCATTATCCTGGCTGTGATGAACATATTGCCAATTCCAGCCCTGGACGGGGGGCATGTATTGTTTTTACTTTACGAGATCATCACCCGCAGAAAACCAAGTGACAAATTTCTGGAATATGCCCAAATTGCAGGTATGGTCTTGCTTTTCTCGCTTTTGCTTTATGCCAATGGGAATGACGTCGTAAAATTATTTAGGTAGGCTGGGAATAAAAGATTAAAAAGATTGTTATATTTGCCAGCAAACGCAAAAAAAGAACACTATGAACTTATTTATACTGGGTGTATTGAGTGGGGCACATGTGATATTGATTATTGCTGCTTTGCTCCTGTTGTTTGGAGGGAAAAAGATTCCGGAATTAATGGGTGGTCTTGGAAAAGGAATGAAAGAATTCAAAAAATCCATGAAGGATGAGGAAACTCCGACTCCTCCCGCTGCTACCGATGAGACAAAAAAAGAGCCCCTGAAAGAGTAGTTCAAGTTCCCTATAATAAAAAGACCCCGACACAATCTGTCGGGGTCTTTTTATTTGTAACAATTTCTCACCACCATCGTCTTATTGTCATTAGTACCTATAATTAAATGCTAAAATTCATTGTTATGAAAAAGAATTGGAATCTTATGATGATTTTATGGTTGGTGGCTTTTTCCCTTGCCGCTGATTCTTGTATTGCCCATATCTCAGGAAACGGGAAAGTTGTGAAACAGGAAAGAGCTGTGACTGGTTTTGATGAAATATCAGTCAGTACAGGTATTGAAGTAATTCTAACGCAGGATACTTTCGAAAAAGTAGTAGTTGAAACGGATGAAAATATTCAGAAAATATTGAAGACAGAGGTAACAGGGAATAAACTAAAAATTTACCTGGAGGAGGGTGTCAACCATGTCAAGGAGATGAAAGTCCATGTAACCTTGAAACAGGTAAAATCCGTGAGTGCCAGTGCCGGTTCAGAAGTTAAAACAGCCAACAAGATCAATGCTGAAAATTTAAAAATATCCTCTTCCAGCGGATCTGAGGTAAATATGGAGGTTGGTGGTAACATGGTTTCGCTCGATTCGAGCAGTGGCAGTGAATTGACTGTTTCCGGAACTGCGGTGGCCGTGAATGCGGAAAGCTCAAGCGGTTCGGAACTGGATGCCTCCAAACTGGTGGCTGAAAAAGGCGAGGCCTCCGCGTCAAGTGGTTCAGACATGGATGTTCACGTAACAAAAGAGATAAAAGCCCACGCTAGTAGTGGCTCCAACATTACCGTAACGGGAAATCCGGCCATCCGCGATACCAACAGTTCCAGCGGCGGAGATATCGATTTCAAATAAAAAAAGATCCCCTGCCGACGGCAGGGGATCTTTTTTTATTTGAATATTAATTACTAGTCCCGTCTCATAATGCCGTAGCAGATAATCTTGACTATGGCATCCACACTCTTGCCAAGATCATTGGAGCGGTAAGGTCCTGCTGAGAGTGGCATCTCCAGACCCCGGATTGCCGTAGTGATTCCTATGGCCACCAGCGTAAAGTCCTTGATTACAAATTTGTGCTGCCTGGCACCCTCCAGAAGAATACGTTTCATCATCCGGATCTCTTCCTGGTCATACTGGGATTTGATTTTGTCGATGAACTCTACCGCAGCAGTATCATTTTCGATGGCATTGTAAAAATTGGCCAGTTGCCGGTAGGTAGTAATTTTGGTCATCACATAGTCGCGCAACTTATCTGCAGGATCCATGTCTTTTTGAAGAACCTTTGCAAGTTCTACCCTAAGTATGTCGGCCTCTTTCTGAATTACCTCCTGAAACAGATCCTCCTTGCTGCTAAAATAGTAATAAAGAGAGCTTTTCCCTTTCCTGACTGCATTGGCAATGTCATCTAACGTAGTCTTTTTGTAACCAAATTTGCTGAAAATTTCTTGCGCAATGGTTAAAATGTTCTCCCGAACTGCATCTTTTTTGGTGCCTAGGTTTTCGTTGCTCATTGTTTGGAATTCATCATTTTTGACCAAATATAATTATTTTGTTGAAGAAACAACAATTTTGAAGTCGAGCTGCTTCTTTTCAAGATTGGCCCTGAGTATCTCAATTTCGACCTCATCTCCCAGCTGATACCTTCGTCTTGTCCTTCGTCCGATGATGCAATAATTCTTCTCATCAAACTGGTAGTAGTCGTCGGTAAGCTCGTGCAAAGGAACCATTCCTTCGCATTTGTTCTCCTCGATCTCGACATAAATTCCCCATTCCGTGACACCAGAAATAACTCCCTTGTATTGCTTTCCGATCTTGTCAGACATGTATTCTACCTGTTTGTATTTAATGGAGGCTCGTTCCGCATTGGCTGCCCGGTTTTCCATATCGGAGGAGTGCTTGCACATATCTTCGTATTTGTTGGCAGCCACCGAAGTCCCGTCCTGAAGATAACGCTCCAACAGACGGT
>JAUYSB010000074.1 GCA_030696525.1 Hydrogenophaga sp.
GGATGAGCCGAACACCAGCGCGAAGAAAGGCTTGTCGGCGGGCTGCCGGCTGAAGCGCTGGTGGGCCAGTTCGAACAGGTCGCCGTCCGACGCGCCCCAGGTGCCGATGAACGCGCTCGCGGGCATGTCCTTTTGCTCCACGACGCGGTCGAAGCCGTTGCCCATGAAGTAGCTGCGCATGTTGTCGAAGTGCGATTCGCCGCCGTAGAAGAAGGTGGATTCGTAGCCATGCGGCTTGAGGAAGCTGGCCAGCGTGAAGAAGTCGCGCTGCGATTTCGCCAGCTTCACGGTGCTCACCCCGAGGTCGGCGGAAAGCCCGCCACCACCGCTTCGATGCCGCGCACCGAGCGCGTGCCGGTGGCGTAGAGCTTGTCGAACCAGATGCCCTGGTCACCCAGCCGGTCCAGGTTCGGTGTGAGGGGCAGGCCACCCAGGCGGCCGACAAATTCGGCGCCCAGGCTCTCCTCGAGCACGATCACGAGGTTGAGGGGTCGGGCGCGCGGGTGCAGGCTGGTCTGCCGATGGCGCAGAGGCGAGTTGGGGTGATTGAACGCGTTCGCGGGCAAACCGGTTTCGCGCCGCACAACGTCGATCACACGGGCCTCGGTCATCTCGGCGTAGGTGATGCCACCTTCCTCGGCCTTGCGCGACTGGTAGAGCGCATACGACACCGTGTACAGCGAACTGAGCGGCAACTCGTTGACGAGGTGGTCGGTGGTAACGGCGACGCTGGCCGGATTGGCCGGGCGGTGGCCCAGCGCGCCGCGTGCGCACAGGGCCAGCAAGGCGAACAGCAGCACCGACAGCGGCGCGGCCTGCCAGACGCGCAGGGATGCGGATGGGCGCGTCGGGTGGCTGAGCCGCGCGTACACCCAGACCAGCGCTGGCAGCAGCACGGCAGCGGCCAGCAGGTGCGGCCCGCGGTCCTTCACCAGCGTGCCACCCACCTCCTTCACATACCCGAGGTACTCGATGAACAGGTAGTTGGGCCGGCTGTCGTATTGGGCGATGAAGGCCGGCGTGGCCAGTTCCATGAAGGCCGTGAGCAGCAAGACGAGTCCACCGTACCAGCGCAGCACCGTTGGCCACACGCGCTGGGTCGCGCGCGCCGTGGCCATCCAGGGCGCGAGCGCGGCCGGAAAGGCCCAGACCATGCCCATCAGCACCGCGTCGAAACGCAGGCCCTGCAGCCACACGTGGGACCAGGCCTGCGCCTGCGAAATGCGCTCGGCCTGCCACGCGGCCAGGCCCAGCCGAGAAATCCACAGCACCGCGAGCATGCTGGCCATGGGGGTCAGAAGCGGTCGCAGCGCGGCGAGAGAGGCGGACACGCTCTGTCTCCGGCTGGGCGCGCTCAGGCGCGGCTGCATGAGCCGCCAGCCCGTCACCGACACCGCGGCGCAGATCAGCAGTGTCCACAGCGTGTGGCTCGGAAAGTGCGCGCCACGCAGGGTCTGCACCGCGCCCGCGAGCAGTCCGATGGACAGGACAGCGGCGAGCCAGCGAAGACCGATCGCACGCCGGCGCTGGGTGCCCTGCGGCGCGTCCAGCCAGGGCAGGCACAGCGCGATGAAGGCAAAGCCGCAGGACGCGTGACCACCGGGAAAGCACCGACCAGGACCGCCATCGACCACGCCCCAGGCCCAGTGCGACACCCTGCGCGCGGCGCCGCCGAAGGCCTGCAGGTCCCAGGGGCAACTGGTGAGGCTCGCGTTTTTCACGAGGTTGACCGCCAGCAGCGACAGCGTGGCCAGCGCCACCACGGCCCAGCGTTCGCGCCTTGGCATGCGCAGCCCCGGCCACACGGCCCACGCACACAACAGCAGCCAGGCAAAGGTCATGGCCTGGCGCATGCCGTCGTGCAGCACGCGTGAGAGAAGCCAGTCATCCTTCCACGCGAAACCTTGCGGCGTGCCGATGAACTGCATCACCGTCATGTCCAGGTGCGTCGTGTCCCAGAGCAGGGTGAGTGCGAGAAGGCCGAGCAGCCAGAGCGCGGGATTCGATCGAAGAAGGTGAAGTGGGGCCCAACGCGGGCAAGACAGTGCGTGCATGGCGCGGCACTGTGGGTGGCGCAGGTTAAATGGACCTTAAGGTGCCGCTAAGGTGCGAACCCATAATGGGCGGGCTCAGCAACCAACCCACAACACAACACGCCCCCAACATGCGCGCTCTCGTGGTGGAAGACGACCCCGGTATTGCCAGCGGCCTGCAGGCCTCGCTGCGACAGGCGGGCTATGCGGTGGACCTGTGCGTTTCACTCCACACGGCCTGGCTCGCCCTGGCCGTGGAGCCGTTCGACGTGATGCTGCTCGACCTTGGCCTGCCCGATGGCGAGGGGCTGGACCTGCTGGCCCGCCTGCGCCGCCAGCCTGTGCCTGCCGCCGGCCATGGCGGCCTGCTGCGCCACGACATGCCCGTGTTGATCATGACCGCGCGCGATGGCGTGAGCGACCGCATCAGCGGCCTGGACAGCGGCGCGGACGACTACATCGTCAAACCCTTCGACGCCAATGAGCTGCTGGCGCGGCTGCGGGCCATGCTGCGCCGCGCTGGCGGGCGCAGCAGCCCGGTGATCGAGCACGGTGATCTGGTGATCGATCCTGCGGCCCACACCGTGTTGCGCGCGGGTGAGCCCGTGGCCCTCGGTGGCAAGGAGTTTGCCCTGTTGCTCGCCTTGTTGCAGGCGCGGCCCCAGGTGCTCTCCAAGTCGCGGCTGGAGTCGGCGCTGTGTGGCTTTGGCGAGGCGCTGGAGAGCAATGCCATCGAAGTGCATGTGCATCACTTGCGCCGCAA
>JAUYSB010000083.1 GCA_030696525.1 Hydrogenophaga sp.
ACGACAAGGCGAACGTGGTCGTTCTGGTGCGCGGCAACACCCGCCGGCAGCAGCTCATTTGCGGGCTGTGCAACGTCGGTTTCCACACGGAGGCACTCAATCACCGGAAGCCTCCTTCAACACAGAAATCCGGATAGCCCATCGATCTTGCTCAGCGCGGTCAGAAAGTGCTCGTGCTGGACAACGACCACCGGCTTTCAATCGGGTCGAGGGCTTTGTGTTTTGCCAAGCGCACACTGGAAATCTGGGACCGGCTGGGTGTGGGCCAGCAGATGGTGGACAAGGGCGTGTCGTGGAACGTGGGCCGGGTCTTCTTCAAGGAAGGCCAAGTCTTCGAATTCAACCTGCTGCCAGAGGCGGGGCACGAGCGTCCGGCCTTCATCAACCTCCAGCAGTACTATTGCGAGGCCTACCTCTTGGAGCGTCTGCTACGTTTGCCCAATGCCGAGGTGCGCTGGGGCAACAAGGTCATCGGCATCGCGACGCAAGATGACGGCGCGCTCCTCACCATTGAAACGCCTGAGGGCAACTACCAGATGGCTGCCGGTTGGGTGGTGGCCAGCGATGGTGGTCGCTCGACCATGCGTAACCTGATGGGCTTGGAAAGCAAGGGCCGAATCTTCCAGGA
Source organism: Hydrogenophaga sp. (assembly GCA_030696525.1). Taxonomy (GTDB): domain Bacteria; phylum Pseudomonadota; class Gammaproteobacteria; order Burkholderiales; family Burkholderiaceae_C; genus Hydrogenophaga. The sequence continues at coordinate 629 of JAUYSB010000083.1, forward strand.
CCGCTTCCTCATCGCAGACGTGAAGATGAAAGCGCAGTTCCCCGCCGAGCGCTGGTTCTGGTTCGACCCGCCGTTTCATCCCAACCAGAGCGTTCTTCTGCACAGAGAGCCCGACGATGTCTGGCGTATCGATTTTCAACTGGGCTGGGACGCCGACCCGGAAGAAGAAAAGAAGCCCGAGCGCATCATTCCCCGCGTCAAGGCGTTGCTGGGCAAAGATGTGGAATTCACGCTTGAGTGGGCCAGCGTCTACACATTCGCCTGCCTGCGCATGGCGTGAACTGTAGTAACACTGTTACGAACAAGACGTAAAAGTGTGACTTTAGGCGCCATCGCCCCTGAAATCACGGAACGAATCGACCTAACCCATTGATTTATATGGAGATTGTTGTACTAATTCAGTGACTTTGTCGCAGAAGTGCCGTTCGACACTGAATCACGTCCACTCGCCCCCCGCCCTCGGTCTGCCCGTGCACTTAAAGGAGTCCGCTGGCTTTCACTGCGGAGGCAAGTCAGGCCGCCACCGCCGTACCCAGCTCGAAACGCAGCGACGTTCCCAGCGCAGCACTGGCACGCGCCAGCGTTGCCAGGGTGACGCTTGTGTCCTTCTCGTCCAACAAGCGGTTCACGACCATGCGACTCGTATGCATGCGCGCGGCCATCTCGGTCTTGGTCACCTTTTGAGCCTTCATGGACTGCGCGATCTGCCAGGCGATGACCCGCTTCACCGCAGCGGCCATGGCCTCTTCACGCAAACCATCCTCGTCGAGAAAGTCATCAAAATCGGTACCGATGTGCTTGTTCATCTTGAGCTCCTACAGCTTCTTTAGGCGATTGCGGGCGGTCTTCAACTCGTTGTCAGGCGTCTTCTGAGATTTCTTCACAAAGCCGTGTAGCAGCACCATCTGACCAGCCTTCGCAGTAAACAGTACGCGCGCAATGCCGTCGGCAATATCGCAGCGCACCTCCCACAACCCCGGCTCCATCTTGCGCACCAGCGGCATGCCCAAGGGCCAACCGTGTTGGACAGTCTTGATGTCGATGCCGATGGTCTTTCGATCTTCCACCGTCAACTTGCGCAACCACTCCCGCACAGGTTCGGTGCCGGCCTCCGTACGAAAAAAGACAACCGAGAGTATTGGCTCGTCCATCCGCCAATGGTATCAAAATAAATACACTCTTGCACGATCAGAACTGGGGCCAGTCACAACGCACAGCGAACGATCCCATGTGTCTGCCCTGCTCGACCCGCCCTTCTGGCACGTGCCATCACCGCTCGAATGTGCTTGCGACATCGCTCAGCAACCATGTGAAAACGCATCACCAGCAAGTCAAGAATCGCACGCCCGCGCGCCAGTTGTTGTTCGACTCCGAAATGAGCCAGCCAATGCACGACTGCGGTCGGCGGGTGCAGGGTAGGGACAATGAGCGACTGCGGGTGTGTCATGCCCTGCCAGCGCATCGCTGCCATCATCCACGCCACGACAGCGGCGTCGCTGGCACAGATGGCCACTGTGCCACTGGCCGGCTCAAAGCTGTGGCTGATCCGCTGAATCGCCGCAGTCACATGAGGGCCGATGGTTCGTCGGGCGCGCCGCAGCAACGCCTTGATCAGCACCTCGCAGTCAAACAGCAGATCGCGCGTCGTGTGCTCAACTGGCGAGCCATAGGGGGGCAATCTGCGCACATCATCACCGGGGATAAAGGACCCGGCCAAAGTGGTGAACCGGGTTGGCTGGCGAGCAACACGCTGAACTACGGCGGCTGCGCTTCCCCGTCGTTGCCCCAGCGGCGTGACCACTGCGTGAACGTCCCACGCCCATTCGATCGGTGGCACGAGGATGGGCAGAACCATGCTGGCCTCTATGCATTTTGAGTGCTCTCGCGCACCGTCTGTCTTGAGGCCACATAGCCGGAATCTCGGACAGCGCGTTCCCAGTGCCCTTCCGCCGGCTCGAACCCCAGGGTGTCCCAGATGGGGCCGTTGAGCAGCACCGTCTCCACCGCACGCGTGAAGTGATCCATAGGAACCTCGACAGCACCGGGCAAACGGGAGCGCGCATGGGCATGGACGAATGCAGCCCACAAGCCGTGGGCATGGTGCGCCAGTCGCAAGCCCGCCCCATAGGCTTGGGGATAGAAAAACTCCGCAAAGGTGGGGCCCCCATCTTCCGGGTAGTGGCTGATGTCGTAGCTGGCCAGGCAAGTCGCCGCATCTTCGGCTCGCGCGATGCCACGAAATTGCAGCTGCTCAATCATGAAGCGAGCGACGATCTGCTCGTCGCCGGAAAGTTGATATTTGGCCTTCTGCTCCAACAGATGGGGCTGCCCAACCAGGAACGTGATGAGGTGAATGCCATGGCGAGCCAACTGATCGTGAACGTCGCGCAGCCATTCGAGCCCGTGTTTAGAGAGACGCTGCGCCTCGTCGCACATCAGCACGACAATGTGACCGTCGTGGACTTGAACCTGCTCGGTGATGCGGCACAGCAGCGCAAAGCGTTTGTCGGAAATCGACTTCGGCAGTGGCTGGCGGGCACCTGCGGCCGAGAGCAGGGAGTTGAAGAAGGGCCCCTCGAAATCAGAACGGTGGTGCTCGCACGAGAGGCGCAAAACCACGATGTCCGGACGGTGCTTGGCCAGATGAAGGGTGAGATAGTCGATGGCCTGGGTCTTGCCGATCCGCGGCCTTGCATACACCAGTGCACCGGGAATCAGAACCCGGACGCAGTGCTCGACCAGATCGACGAAGGATTCGATGGCGGCCGTAGCAACCCGATAGTGACGCCGTGCCAGGGGATGGTTCTGTAGCGAGAGGCTGCCCCCGGGCTTGGCAGGCAGCACAGTTGTTCCCGCCCGTTTCGTGTCAGGTGCGGGTGATGGGTTCGACGCCATGGCAGCTCCTACTCAGTACACCTGCCCTGGCTCGATCCGAAGTTTTCTGGGTTTCACCGGGCCGCTGGGCAGTTGAGCGGCCAGCACGTCGGGCAGGCTATTGCTGCTTGAGGTGGTGGAATCCGGCACAGGCTCTTTGGCGGGCGGCGCCCTTTCTACCTGACGCGCGCGCTCGTGCTGGACACGCGCAATGTCATTGGCCGCACGCTTGCGTTTGGTGGCTTCGCGTTTGCGCAGGAGGAGAAACGCCTCAATCGGGTCCTCCCCCATCGCGAAGTTGAGCTCGCGCTGACGCTTGGCTTTGTAAAAGGCCTGCCGCAGCCACTGAGAATGTCGTTCGTTGCGCCAGGCACCGCTGGCCTGTAACGGCTCCAGAATTTCGCCTTCTACCGTCGTGGCCAGTACGGTACGCAGGTCTGTCGGATCAACGTGGATGCGCAGATTCGCGCCAATCAAGCTCGGCCGTCGAGTGAGTTGGTCGCTGGTGTAGCGCACGTGCAGGTAGCTGATGTGCGCCCGCTCGCCACGGGCCAGGTTTCCGCGCACTCGGCACAGCACCGGGTCGTGAAGCAGCTGTGGATGCTTGCGCAACGTGGGATGCAGCCTTCGCAGCGAGACCGGTTCAGTTCGAATGCCCAACAATTGTTGGCGCATCGCTTCCAGAGGTGTGAGTCCACCCAGTCCGGCATGGGGCGTGCCGTGGTAGTTCCAGATCGTCATCGCGAGCAACTCCTCAAGTTCCTGCGCGGTGACGAGCAACTGCAGGGAATCTTTCGGGTTGCGTAGGCGCTTCACGGCCAGCTTGAGATTGGCTGGGTCAATGCCTCCGGGCAGGCGGCGCGCCAAGGTGGTCGTCATGGAGCCGAAGAACCGTTCCACAAACGGCCTGTCGTCTGGCTGATAGGCTGGACCAAAATCTGCCGTGCAGCCCAGGGTCTCGCAGATGACGTCCAAGCTCGTGGTAGCCAGGTGGGCCCTCGCGTTGTCAAGGCGGATCTGGCGCCAGCAGGCGTATGCCGTTTGCTCAAACGTTTGCGTGACAAAACCCCCTGCGGGCAGAAGCTGGAGGCCAGGAAGTGTCAGCTCCGGACGACGCATTGGGAGCAAGGCACGTTTCATGGTCTCGATGGCATCGAAGCGGTTGCATTCCCGAGACAAGCTCAAGTGCCAACCGAGCACGCATCGCGTCGCAACGTCGATGATTGCCAACAGCCAGATGCGCTCCATTTCCAGCACATGCTCCCCGCCCAGGGGATCCTGCTCAAGAACAACTTTGAGTCGCAAATCGATCTTGTGGGCATCAAACTCGACCGTATCGTACGCACGCAAGGCGGCACGCTCGGTGCGCCGCAGTGCCGAACTGGGCTTGAAGCGAGCGCCGGCTGAGCGAAGCGAGAGCGAGAAGTCGTCCTCCAGCCAGGCGCGCAAGAGGCGTCCGATTGAGCGCACGGCGCGGTCCTGCTGGTTGAATGGATAGTCCATTGCCCCAAGTCCCAGCGCACGACACGCCGCATGAAAACGTGCGATTGCACCCTTGACGTTGTGCAGACGACTGCCGTCGCCGCTGGGCCTCAGGGTGACCCGACGCTCTGTGAGTTCGTTGCGCAATTGCTGAGAGAGCCTGGGATAGCGCTGCAAGAGCTGGTCAAAGGCCCCGGCATTGCCTGCCGTCGTGTGCGTGAGTACGTGGGGGGCCGCAACGCGGTGGTACGGTTCCACCCGTGCGCGAGGCACCAGAGCACGAAAACCCCAGAGGCGTCCATCTTGATGAGGCTTTTGCGCACGGTTGACCATGCGCAAGACGGTCCCTCGGTGAACGCCAGAGGTGGTCTCAATGTCGGTCAACGCCCCACCCTGCGCATACCCTTGGACCGCAGCACATCGCCGCTGAAAGACCAACCTATCCTTGGTAGACAACGCCTTGGCGTCGACCTCCGGCCAGTCGTCAAGCGACAGGCGTGTTGGGGAACGCGGGCTATCTGGGTTCACAGCTCAGACCCGTTTGAATCGTGTTGTCCCTGAAAGTGGGGAGGTGACAAGGTCGGGGCTAACCACCCTCCCCTCCGCAACCAGCGCATAAAGGGCTGCCTCGACCTCGGTCGCGTCGCGATCCCTGAACTGCCAGAGGATCTGGTCTCGTGTTCGCCAGGTATCGACAAAAACCACGATGGACTGGGCGAGCAACTTGTCTGCAAACCGATGCCAGCAGGCCAAGTGCGGCACGATCTGCGACCAATTGGCCACCGGAATGCTCCATCCGCTCAGAGCTTCTGGGTCAATCAGGCGAAGCGGCAATCTGTGCAGTTGCTCCGGCACAGTGCCGTCGGTGTCTTCTCCGAAAGAATCGTCGGGATGCGGGTGATGGAGCAGCCAAAACTCCCCCAACGGGAGGTCGCGCGCCTGCACCCAGAAATCGACCATCCGACCTCGCCTGCCAGGTAAAAAAGCTGGCCGCTCACAAAAGCACTGCACGTGCGGGTTCGCCTCCAATGCAAGCCAGAGCTTCCAGGCGTCATAGCCGCCCAAGCTCGCACGACGGCCCAGCTTAGGGCTGAAGACCTCAAGCCGCCGCCGACCAAACCCGCGGCCAAGCGGCAGTGGCCGCATGTAGGCATGCGATCGTCCATCAGCAGACCATGGCGCGAACATGACCGAATGATGCGCCCCAAGCTGCGTACACGCAAGAGTCCCAGTCTTACGTCGCAAGTGAGGATCGGACTATTTTTATTACCAAATTTTTGGGAGTAATGCTGTGACATTCGAGGCCAACGTCAACGGCTCTTCACTATGAAGATGGCGTGAGTTGCTCGTTTCACTATTACTACTCCTCACGATCACCGCATCGGTGAGGTTCAATTGCCGGAAGTGATTCTGGCCGTTGACGCCCAGGTGCGCTTTAGCTGGATCATGCTCGGACGTGAGCCGCGCTCTACCGACGAGCTGCTGATGGTCTATGCCGGCATCATGGCCCA
>JAUYSB010000106.1 GCA_030696525.1 Hydrogenophaga sp.
TTCGCCCAGGCCCTTGAAGCGGCTGATGGGGCATTTTTCGCGCGGCACGCCGTCTTTGGCGCATTTGTCGAGGATGGCGACCAGCTCGCCGTCGTCGAGCGCGTAGTGTTTGGCGGCCGGCTTTTTGCCACGCGCCGGCACGTCCACCCGAAACAGCGGCGGGCGCGCCACAAACACGTGGCCCGCGTCGATCAGCTTGGGGAAGTGGCGGAAAAACAGCGTCAGCAGCAGCACCTGGATGTGCGAGCCGTCCACGTCGGCGTCGCTCAGGATGCAGATCTTGCCGTAGCGCAGGCCGCTCAGATCGGGGCTGTCGTTGGGGCCGTGCGGGTCCACGCCGATGGCCACCGAGATGTCGTGGATTTCGTTGTTGGCAAACAGCCGGTCGCGCTCCACCTCCCAGGTGTTGAGCACCTTGCCACGCAGCGGCAGCACCGCCTGGCATTCCTTGTCGCGGCCCATCTTGGCGCTGCCCCCGGCCGAGTCGCCCTCCACCAGAAACAGCTCGTTGTGGGCAATGTCGCGGCTTTCGCAGTCGGTCAGCTTGCCCGGCAACACGGCCACGCCGCTGCCCTTGCGTTTCTCCACCTTCTGGCCGGCGCGCTGGCGCGTCTGCGCGGCCTTGATGGCGAGTTCGGCCAGCTTCTTGCCGTAGTCCACGTGCTGGTTGAGCCAGAGTTCGAGCGTCGGGCGCACGAAGCTGGACACCAGGCGCACGGCGTCGCGCGAGTTCAGGCGCTCCTTGATCTGGCCCTGGAACTGCGGGTCCAGCACCTTGGCTGAGAGGACATAGCTGGCGCGCGCAAACACGTCTTCGGGCAGCAGCTTCACGCCTTTTGGGGCAAGCGCATGCAGCTCGATGAAACCCTTGACCGCCGTGAACAGGCCGTCGCGCAAGCCGCTGTCGTGTGTGCCACCGGCACTGGTGGGGATGAGGTTGACGTAACTCTCGCGCACCGGCTGACCGTCTTCGGTGAAGGCCACACACCAGCTCGCGCCCTCGCCTTCGGCAAAACTTTCGCTGCTGGCGTCGGCAAACCCTTCGCCGTCAAACAGCGGAATCACCGGCTCGCCGTTGAGCGTCTGTTGCAGATAGTCGCGCAGGCCGCCCTTGTACTGCCAGCTCTGGGTGTCTTTGGTTTTTTCGTTCACCAGCGTCACCAGCACGCCGGGCATGAGCACCGCCTTGCTGCGCAGCAGGTGGGTCAGCTCGTTCAGGGGCAGCGTGGCCGATTCAAAGTATTTGGGGTCGGGCCAGGCGCGCACCGTGGTGCCCTGCTTGCGCTCGCCATCGGCCAGCGGGCGACTGGCGATGGTTTCCACCACGTCGCCAGCGGCAAACACCAGGCGCGCGACGTGGCCTTCGCGGTGGCTGCTCACCTCCAGCCGGGTAGACAGCGCGTTGGTGACCGATACGCCCACGCCGTGCAGGCCGCCCGAGAAGCTGTAGGCGCCGCCCTTGCCCTTGTCGAACTTGCCACCCGCGTGCAGGCGGGTGAACACCAGCTCGATCACGGGGGCTTTTTCCTCGGGGTGCAGGCCGTGCGGGATGCCACGGCCGTCGTCCTCCACGCTCACCGAGCTGTCGGTGTGCAGGATGACCTTGATCTTCTTGCCATGGCCGGCCAGCGCCTCGTCGGCGGCGTTGTCCAGCACCTCTTGAATGATGTGCAGCGGGTTGTCGGTGCGGGTGTACATGCCCGGCCGCTGCTTGACGGGCTCCAGCCCTTTGAGAACACGGATGGAGCCTTCGGAATACTCGGGAACGGGTTTGACTGCCATGGGCGGCGATTGTAGGCGGGGCCTTGGGACCCCTTTGAGAACGGGCCGACCAACCCGCCACCAGCCGAAATGGCCGGCTTTTGCTACATTTGCCCGATGCAGTCTCCCGCCCGTCTCTCCATCGCCCAGGTGCTCATCTGCGGCGGCGCCATCGTCACCTTGTCCATGGGCATACGCCATGGTTTTGGCCTGTGGCTGCAGCCCATCACCCAGGAACACGGCTGGACCCGCGAGAGTTTTGCCCTGGCCATTGCCGTGCAAAACCTGGCCTGGGGTGTGTTCGGCATCTTTGCCGGCATGCTGGCCGACCGCTTTGGCGGCGCGCGCGTGCTCACGGGCGGCGCGCTGCTCTATGCCGCCGGCCTGGCCGGCATGGCACTGACCACCACCTCGCTGGGCTTCGCGCTGACCGCCGGTGTGCTGATCGGCATGGCTCAGGCCGGCACCACCTACGCCGTGGTTTACGGCGTGATCGGACGGCAGATTCCGGCCGAAAAACGCTCCTGGGCGATGGGCATGGCGGCGGCGGCCGGCTCCTTCGGCCAGTTCCTGATGGTGCCAGTGGAGGGTCTGCTGATCGACCGCCTGGGCTGGCAGGACGCGCTGCTGGCGTTGGGCGTGGCGGTGCTGCTCATCGCGCCGCTGGCGCTGGGTCTGCGCGAGCCGGGCTTTGCCAATGGTGCGCCGGCCAAACGCGACCAGAGCATTGCCCACGCGCTGCGCGAAGCCTTCCGCTACCGCAGCTTCCAGTTGCTGATGGCGGGCTACTTTGTCTGCGGCTTCCAGGTGGTTTTCATCGGTGTGCACATGCCCAGCTACCTGAAGGACAACGGCCTGTCGCCGCAGGTGGCGAGTTACGCGCTGGCCATCATCGGCCTGTTCAACGTGGTGGGCACCTACGCCGCAGGCGTGCTGGGCCAGCGCCTGTCGCGGCCCAGGATCCTGGCCTTCATCTACTTCGCGCGCTCGGTGGTCATCACCATCTTCCTGCTGGCGCCGCTCACGCCGGCCAGTGTGTACGTGTTCGCGGCGGCCATCGGGCTGTTGTGGCTGTCCACCGTGCCGCCCACCAACGCGGTGGTGGCGCAGATTTTTGGCGTCGCCCACCTGTCCATGCTCAGCGGCTTCGTGTTCTTCAGTCACCAGATCGGCAGCTTCATGGGCGTGTGGCTGGGTGGCCTGCTGTACGACCGCACCGGCAGCTACGACATCGTCTGGCTGATCGCGATTGCGCTGGGTGTGTTCGCGGGCCTGGTCAACCTGCCAGTGCGCGAGACGCCCATACAGCGCGCACCCGCCGGAGCCGCTGCATGATGGGCAGGCCGAGCGGCATCGCGCTGGGCCTGCTGGCCACAGCCGCCTTGCTCGCGGTGTTTGCGCTCTACACGCAGCCGGACTTTCTGCTCAAGCTGGCCGACCAGCTCTGGGCCTGTTTCTGATGGGTGGCCTGCCCCACGGCGCAGAAGCGCCCTCCGGCTGGGTCACGCGCTGGGCCCAGCTGCTGGCACCAGGCGCACGCGTGCTGGACGTGGCCTGCGGCGCCGGCCGCCACACGCGCTGGCTGACGGCCCGGGGCCACAGGCTCACCGCCGTGGACCGCAATGCCGAGGCATTGAACGGCCTGGAGGCGGTCGCACGCGTGCTGTGCGCCGACATTGAAAACGGCCCCTGGCCCCTGCCTGGCGAGCGCTTCGACGCGGTGGTGGTGACCAACTACCTCTGGCGCCCGCTGTGGCCCACGCTGCTGGACAGCCTGGCCCCGGGCGGCGTGCTGCTGTACGAAACCTTTGCCCACGGCAACGCCAGCGTGGGCAAGCCGTCGCGTCCCGACTTCCTGCTGCAACCGGGTGAGCTGTTGTTGCGCTGTCAGGGCTTGCGCGTGGTCGGCTACGAAGACGGCTTCTGCACCGCACCCGACCGCTTTGTGCAACGCATCTGCGCCGTGCGCGAGGCGGCACCGGCGGGCGAAACGCCCCCCCGTCATCCCCTGCCCGAGCCCGCCCGGTGAGGTGGCGGCCACTGGGTAGAATGTCGCGATGGCGCCCGACTGGCGCCGCTCTCTGATACGGATTCGAGTCATGACCCCCATCACCGGCAGCATCGTCGCCCTCGTCACCCCCTTCCACCCCGACGGCAGCGTCGACTACCCCGCTCTGCGCAAGCTGATCGACTGGCACATCGCCGAGGGCACCGACTGCATCGGCGTGGTGGGCACCACCGGCGAGTCGCCCACGGTGAACGTGGACGAACACTGCGAAATCATCCGCGTCTCGGTGGAACAGGCCAAGGGCCGCGTGCCCATCATGGCCGGCTGCGGTGCCAACTCCACCGCCGAAGCCATCGAGCTGGCCCGCTTCGCCAAGACGGTCGGTGCCGACTGCCAGCTGCAGGTCGTGCCCTACTACAACCGGCCCACGCAAGAGGGCCAGTATCAGCACTTCAAGGCCATCGCCGAAGCCGTGGGCGACCTGCCCATGGTGCTCTACAACGTGCCCGGCCGCAGCGTGGCCGACATGGCGCACGACACCGTGCTGCGCCTGGCGCGTGTGCCCGGCATCGTCGGCATCAAGGAAGCCACGGGCAACATCGAGCGCGCCCAGTGGCTGATCAAAGAGACGCCGGCCGAGTTCGCCGTGTATTCGGGCGACGACGCCACCGCCGTGGCACTGATGCTGTGTGGTGGCCAGGGCAACGTGAGCGTGACCGCCAACGTGGCGCCGCGCCTGATGCACGAGCTGTGTGTGGCCGCCATCGCCGGCGACCGCACGCGTGCCATGCAGATCCAGTTGCAGCTGCTGCCGGTGCACAAGCACCTGTTTGTGGAAGCCAACCCCATCCCGGTCAAGTGGGCCGTGGAACGTTTGGGCCTGTGTGGCGGCACCATGCGCCTGCCCATGACGCCGCTGTCGGCCGCCGCACAGCCGGTGGTGGAACAAGCGCTGCGCGACGCCGGCCTGCTGGCCTGAGCGCGCCCGCCCCCTTTTGTTTTCTGCCATTTCTGGGTACACCATGCCTGCACGCCGCAACGCCTTTTCCCACCTCTCCCGCCCGACCGCCCGCCTGGGCGTGTTCGCCCTGGCCGCCCTGCTGGCCAGCGGCTGCAGCGTGCTGGAGACGGACAAGATCGACTACAAAAGCGCCAAGCGTGCCTCCACCCTGGAAGTGCCGCCTGACCTGACCCAGATCAACCGCGAATCGCGCTACGTCATCCCGGGCGCCAGCGTCACCGCCAGCGGCTTCCAGACCACCCAGGCCACGGCCGCCACCACCGCCGGCACGTCGGTGGCCGCCGCCAGCCTGGGCGACGTGCGCATCGAGCGTTCGGGCTCGCAGCGCTGGCTGGTCATCAAACGCCCGGCCGACCAGCTGTGGCAGCCGGTGGTGGACTTCTGGCAGGAAAACGGTTTCCTGCTGACGCTTGACCAGCAGGCCCTGGGCATCATGGAAACCGACTGGGCCGAGAACCGCGCCAAACTGCCGCAGGACTTCATCCGCAGCTCGCTGGGCAAGGTCTTCGACTCGCTCTACTCCACCGGCGAACGCGACCGTTTCCGCACCCGCCTGGAGCGCGGCGCCGACGGCAGCACCGAGATCTACATCAGCCACCGCGGCATGATCGAGGTCTTCTCCAGCGAGCGCAAAGACCAGACCATGTGGCAGCCGCGCCCGGCCGATCCGGAACTGGAAACCGAATTCCTGCGCCGCCTGATGGTCAAGCTCGGCGTGCCGCAGGAGGCTGCCAAGGCCCAGGCCGCCAGCGTCACCGTGCCCAGCGCTGCGCGCGCCACCACCGTCAACGGTGGCCCGGCGGTGGAGTTCGACGACAACTTCGACCGCGCCTGGCGCCGTGTTGGCCTGTCGCTGGACCGCACCGGCTTCACCGTGGAAGACCGCGACCGCGCGCAAGGCCTGTACTTTGTGCGTTATGTGGCACCCGATGCCAATTCGGGCAAGGAGCCCGGCTTCCTGGGCCGCCTGTTCGGCGCCGGCAAGCCGTCTGAAGCCACGCCGGTGCGCTACCGCATCCTGGTGCGCAGTGCGGGCGACAAGACCACCGTCTCCGTGCTCGACGCCCAAGGCCAGCCCGACAAATCGGCCAACGCCCAGCGCATCACCCAGGTGCTGGTGGACGACCTGAAGTGAGCCCGCGCTGAGGCGCTGCCACTGACAAGGGCCACCCTCGGGTGGCCCTTGGTCCGTCTGGTGCGGCCTGCACCGCCGCGCGAAGTGCCGGGCTGTCACGAAATTGACACCCGATTGCCTCATTCTCTGAGGCTTCGCATCTTCAAGCTTCCCCATGCATTGGTTGCTCTCACTGCGCATCGGCGCGCGGCTCGCGCTCGCTTTCGGCGTCCTGCTGTTGCTGCTCGCCGCGCTGGCCGCCGCTGCCCTGGTTGGCACGCAGCGGCTGGCCACCAGCGGCGAGGTGCTCTACACCCAACGCACCTTGCCGCTGGTCCAGCTGGCACAGGTCGATTCGCTGCTCGGTCAGAGCCGCACGCTGGTGATGGACATGCTCATCGACCCTGGCTCCGCCAACGTCGAACGCCGCAGCAAGGCATTGCGCGCCAACGTCGAACAGGCCCGCGCCGCCTGGGCAAGCTACAGCGACGCCGAGCTGGCCCCGAACGAACAGACCCGGTCCCTGGTGCAAGCCTTCGAGCCGCTGCTGGCCGCCTACCTCGACAAAGGCCTGGCACCTGCCGCGCAGGCCGCATCCGAAGGCCGCTACGACGACACCGTGGCCATCTACAGCGACCACATCGGCCCGCTGGCACCGCAGGTGGCCCAGGCCATGAGCGCCCTGACCGCCGCCGAAGTGGCGCTGGCGCAGACCGAGTTCGCGCAGGTGCAACAGGTGGCGCGCTCCACCCGCTGGCTGATGTGGGGCGGCGCGCTGCTGGCGCTGCTGCTGGGCGCCTGGCTGGCCTGGGCCATCACTCGCTCGGTGACGGTGCCGCTGCGCCAGGCGGTCGGTGTGGCTGGCGCCATCGCCCAGGGTGACCTGCGCGCGCCGCCCGCTCCGGTGGGTCGCGACGAATGCGCCGAACTGCAACACGCGCTGGGCCGCATGTGTGGCCAGCTCAGCGACGTGGTCGAGCAGGTGCGCCTGGGCAGCCACGGCGTGGCCCACGGCGCCGACGACGTCACTGCCGGCACCGGCGACCTGTCGCGGCGCACCGAACAACAGACAGCCAGCCTGGAGGAAACCAGCGCGGCGATGGAAGAACTCACCCGCATGGCCGACCACGGCCGGCACACCGCGCAACAGGCCAGCGCGCTGGCCCGCTCGGCCAGCGAAACCGCCAGCGCCGGCGGTGCGGCGGTGGCACAGGTGGTGGCTACCATGGCCGGCATACACGAGAGCTCGCGCCGCATCGGCGACATCATCGGTGTCATCGACGGCATCGCCTTCCAGACCAACATCCTGGCGCTCAACGCGGCGGTGGAAGCGGCCCGCGCTGGCGAACAGGGCCGGGGGTTTGCCGTGGTGGCGGGCGAGGTGCGAAACCTGGCGCAACGCAGTGCCCAGGCCGCGCGCGAGATCAAGACGCTGATCGGCGACAGCCTGAGCCAGGTGGCCAACGGCGCCACCCAGGTGCGCGAGGCCGGCGAACGCGTCGGTGGCCTGGTGGCCCAGGTGGACGAGGTGCGCGGCCTCATCGATGTGCTGCACAACGCCAGCCAGCAGCAGAACCACGCGGTGCAACAGATCGCACACAGCGTCGGCCTGATCGACCAGAACACGCAGTCCAACGCGGCGCTGGCCGAGCAAAGCGCCGCCTCGGCCGACAGCCTGCACCAGCAGGCGCAGCGCCTGATCGCGCTGGTGGCCATCTTCCGCACCCACCACCCGCCCCGGGCCCTGGCCCTGGGCCGGCACTGAACACCCCACTTTGCAGAGGCCCTCGCCATGACCCACAACGAAGACCTGGTGCGCCGCATCGAGCGCGACCTGATCGACAGCTACGACGAAGAACTCGAACTCGAGATCGAGGACCGCAACCCGGACGCCGCCAGCCGCGCCCTGGGCGTGGGCGACACTGACGCCGACAAGTCCCAGCGCATGGCCTACTTCCGCGAGCTGTTCCGGCTGCAGGCCGAACTGGTCAAGCTGCAGGACTGGGTGGCCGCGAGCAAACAGAAGGTGGTGATCCTCTTCGAAGGGCGCGACGCGGCCGGCAAGGGCGGCGTCATCAAACGCATCACGCAGCGCCTGAACCCACGCGTGTGCCGCGTGGTGGCCCTGCCCGCGCCCAACGACCGCGAGCGCACGCAGTGGTACTTCCAGCGCTACGCCACCCACCTGCCGGCGGCCGGCGAGATGGTGCTGTTCGACCGCAGCTGGTACAACCGCGCCGGCGTCGAGCGGGTGATGGGCTTTTGCAGCGACGACGAGTACGAGGAATTTTTCCGCTCGGTGCCCGAGTTCGAACGCATGCTGGTGCGCTCGGGCATCAAGGTGCTCAAGTACTGGTTTTCCATCACCGACGACGAGCAGCACCTGCGCTTCCTGGGCCGCATCCACGACCCACTCAAGCAGTGGAAGCTCAGCCCCATGGACCTGGAATCGCGCCGCCGCTGGGAGGCCTACACCCGCGCCAAGGAAACCATGCTGGAGCGCACCCACATCGCTGAAGCGCCCTGGTGGGTGGTGCCGGCCGACGACAAGAAGAAGGCGCGCCTGAACTGCATCCACCACCTGCTGTCGCAATTCAACTACGAAGAAGTGCAGCGCCCCGAGGTGTTGCTGCCGGCCCGCGAACGCAACCCCGACTACCTGCGCCACCCGGTGCCCGCCGACATCATCGTGCCGGCGGTGTACTGACCCCGGTGCCATCGTTCCTACCGGACCTGTCGCCGGGCTCGCTCAACGCGCCCGGCGGCCACCTGGCCACGCTGTCGCGCCGCATTTCGCTGACCTGGGGCGGCATGGCGCTGGCCAGCGTGGCCCTGCTCGTCATTTGGGCCGCCACCTGGCAGCGCACGGAATCCGAGCGGCAACTGCTGGAATCTAACGCGCTCGCACAGCAGCGCAGCGTGGCGGTGATCCTGTCCGAAAACCTGACCCAGGTGGTCGACCGTGGCCGCATGCTGGCACTGTCGGTGGACGACTGGTTTGACGGCCAGAGAACCGACACCGTGACGCGAACCGCCAGCCGGCTGACAAGCGATCAGGTGTTCCTGCGCGCAGCGCTGTACGACCGAGCGCTCAACCTGCAGTTCCAGACGTCGCCTTCGCCGCACGGCATGCAGGATGCCGCGCCTTTGCAGGCGGCCGTCACCCGCCTGCAGCTTGCGCAAGGGCGGTCGGTGGAAGCCGTCATCGCCACGCCCGATGGCGGTGCCAACAGCTGGTCCCTGCCACTGCTGTATGCGGTGCCTGGCAGCGCCGGGGACACCGCAGGCTACCTGCTGTTGTACCTCGACTTGGGCTACCTGCTTCAGCAGTACCGCGATGTCGAACTGGGCGACACCGGCTCGATTCGACTGCTCGCGCCCGACAACACGGTGCTGGCCGAAGCGCGGGCCGCTGGCCTGCTCGAACGCACGCGTCTCGAGCGCTTCGAAGGCCTGGGCGGCGGCGACGCCAACGACGGTCACCGCGTGCTGGCCACGGGCCACAGGGGAGAGGCCCAGTTCCACGCCTTCAAGCGGGCGCAGCACACCCCCTTCAAGGTGGTGGTCAGCCGCAGCGTGAGCGAGGTCATGGCCGAACACGAACGCTTCAGCCTGCGTGTCTGGATCACCCTGGCACTGCTCTCGGCGGTGCTGCTGCTGGCGGCTTCGCTGCTGCTGCGAGGCCTGCGGCGGCAACAGGCCCTGATCCAGGCGCTGAGCCGATCGGACCAGGAAAAGCATGCGCTCATCGTGCAGCTGGAAGAGGAAAAATCGCGTGCGCTCGCCCTGGCCTCACAAGACCACCTGACGGGCTTGAACAACCGGCGCATGTTCAACCAGCTCGCAAGCAGCCACCTGGCGGCGGCGCGGCGCAGCCGCAAACACTACGCCCTGCTCTACCTGGACCTCGACCGTTTCAAGCCCATCAACGACAGCCTGGGCCACCACGTGGGCGACCTGCTGCTGCAGGAGGTCGCTGCCCGCCTTCAGAACCAGGTGCGCAGTGGCGACATTCTGGGTCGCCTCGGCGGAGACGAATTTGCGCTGCTGGTGACTGGCGTCGACGCCACGTCCGACGTGAGCGTGATCGCCACCAAACTGGTCACCGCGCTCAGCCAGCCCTACCCCGATCTCGACGGCCACGAGTTGCACATCACGCCCAGCATCGGGGTTGCCCTGTTTCCGCGCGACGGCCACGATGTGACCAGCCTGATCCGCAGCGCGGACACCGCCATGTACCAGTCCAAACGGGCGGGTCGCGGTCGCTATTCCTACTACGACGCCAGCCTCAATCCGTCTGGTTCGCGGCGCTACGCACTGGAGCGCCAGCTGCCACGCGCCATCCAGGACGGCGAGCTGGTGCTGCACTTCCAGCCCAAGGTCCAGCTCAGCGACATGCGGCTGGTCGGTCTGGAGGCGCTGGTGCGCTGGCAACACCCCGAGTTTGGCCTGGTCCATCCGGGCGAATTCATCGAACTGGCCGAGCAGGCTGGTCTGATCGGCGCACTGGGCGACTGGGTGATGTCGGCCTGTTGCGCGCAACAGGTGCGGTGGCGGGACGACGGACTGCCCCTGGTGCCGCTGGCCTTCAATGTGTCGCCGCAGCAGCTGCGCGACCCCAGCCTGCCGACCCGCATCGGCGCCTTGCTGCGGCAGCACCACCTGGCCGCGTCCGAGATCGAGATCGAAATCACCGAAAGCTCGCTGGTGGAGCCGATCGACATCGCGGCCAAAGTCTTGCGCGAGCTCGAACGCATGGGCGTGGGCATCGCTCTCGACGATTTCGGCAGTGGCTTCTCCAGCCTGGGCCAGATCCGCCAGTTGCCGATCGACAAGCTCAAGATCGACCGCTCCTTCATCAACGACCTGCGCAGCAGCGCCGACGTTGGCGTGATCGTGACGTCCATCATCACACTGGCCCACAACCTCGACATGCGCGTGGTGGCCGAAGGCGTGGAGCTGATGGACCAGCTGGTCTACCTCAAGACCGCCGGCTGCGACGAAGTCCAGGGCTATTTTCTGGGCCGTCCTCAGCCGGTCGAGGACACCTCACGGCTGCTGCTGCAGCGCCACATCCACCCGCAATGACACGGGAGCCCACATGCCGAACCCGACACGACGTATGAGCACCAGCCGCCGACTCTGGCTGACGGGGCTGGCCAGCCTGCTGGCGTGTTCCGCCAGCTGGTCGGCCGTATGCGACGACCCCACCAGCCTGCGCGTGGCGCTGATACCCAAATCCAGGGCACAGGAACAGCGCACCACGCTGTTGCCGCTGCTGCAAGCGCTTGGGCAAAGCACGCAGCGCCGCGTGGAGCTGACCCTTCCAAGCTCGTACAGCGCGGTCATTGAAGGGCTGCTGGGCGGCACCGTCGACGTCGCAGAACTGGGGCCCGCGTCCTACGCGATGCTGATGGAACGCGCACCGGCCGTCAGCGTTTTTGCCGCACTCTCCAGCGCAGACGGCACAGATCCCCAGCAACCCGCGCGCTACCACGCCTTGCTGCTGACCAACGCGGACAGCGGGCTGGACACCTTGGCCAAACTCCAGGGCAAACGTGTGGGTCTGACCGATCCGGTGAGCACCTCGGGCGCCTTGTTGCCACGCGCGGGCGTTTTGCGCCTCACCGGCCAAGCGCTTGAATCGTATTTCGGCCAGGTGAGCTTTGCGGGGTCACACGACCGCGCGCTGGCCTCCCTGCGCAAAGGCCAGGTGGACGCGGCCTTCGTCTCCAGCACGCGGCTTGACGAAGCGGTTCGCGCAGGCGCACTCAAGCGCGAGGACGTGCGCGAGCTCTGGCGCTCACCCGCCGTCCCCACCAACCCCTACGTGGTGCGCAAGCGCCTGTGCCCCAAGCTGCAAGCCAGCGTGCGCGATGCCTTCCTCAAGCCCAGGCCCGGCTTCGAGGGCATGTACCGGCAACTCGGAACAGGCCCGTTCGTTCGCGCCGACGACGCGGACTACCAGGCCGTGCGCGAATTGCTGGGCGCTGCAGCCACCCAGCCAGCGCCGCGCTGAGCCCTGCGACGGGCGAACCCGGCCGGCGCCAGCTCAGGTGGTGGCTGCGGCACCTGGGCCCGCGTGCGGGCTTGCAGCGGCGTGCTGGTCGGTCAGCGTGACCGACGCGCCCAGCAGCCTGAGCTTGCCGCTGTAGTAGCGGTCCAGCCGCCATTCGGCGATCACCTCCAGTGCCAACTCAAAAGCTTTGTAGTCAAGTCGGTACAGGGCGCTGAGGTCGAAAGGCACTTCCGACTCCAGCGCCACCACCAGACGAGACAACACGATGGCCGCCGCGTCGTTGGGCTGGGCTTCGATGAGACGTCGGGCTTTTTTGATGGCGCGCATGAACAACCTTTTTGGGGTGCCGTGGCCCTTGCACCGGCAGGGGCCACGGCAGTCAGTAGAAACCCTGAAAGCATAGCCCGCGACCCCCACTTTTTTTGCGTCAATCAAATGACAGGCGCATGAACGTTCCGCAACGCCAGGGCCGCCAGCTTCACAGGCTTGTCATCCGTTTGCCACGCGCACTTCACCCCCGGTTCGCACCATGGCGTGGAACACATGGAGAACACATCATGAAGATTGCGGTGGTGGGTGCGGGCTACGTGGGCCTGGTGACGGCGGCCTGTCTGGCGGAGCTGGGCAACGATGTCGTGTGCATCGACAGGGACCACGGTCGGGTGGCCTTGTTGCAGGCCGGCGGCGTGCCCATCTACGAGCCCGGGCTCGACGACTGGGTGCAACGCAACCAGCACGCGGGCCGGCTGCGTTTCAGCACCGCGCTGCCGGCAGCGGTGGCGCATGCCGAGGTGATCTTCATTGCCGTGGGCACGCCACCGCAGGAAGACGGCTCGGCCGACCTGCAGCACGTGCTGGCGGTCGCTCAGCAAATCGGCCGCCACATGGACGGCTTCAAGGTGGTGGTCAACAAATCGACCGTGCCGGTGGGCACGGCGCAGCAGGTGGAGCAGGCGCTGCGTGAACACGGACAGCACGACTTTGCGGTGGTCTCCAACCCCGAGTTCCTCAAGGAGGGCGCGGCCATCGACGACTTCATGCACCCGGACCGCATCGTCATCGGCGTGCCCGAGGGCGCGGCCGGCGAACGCGCCCGCACGCTCATGGCGCGGCTGTACGCGCCCTTCAACCGCCACCACGAGCGCACCGTGTGGATGGACGTGGCCAGCGCCGAGCTGACCAAATACGCGTCCAACGCCATGCTGGCCATGCGCATTTCCTTCATGAACGAAATGGCGCTGCTGGCCGACGCGCTGGGCGCCGACATCGATGCCGTGCGCCGTGGCGTGGGCGCCGACAGCCGCATCGGCCCGAGCTTCCTGTACGCCGGCACCGGCTACGGCGGCAGCTGCTTCCCCAAGGACACGCGCGCGCTGGTGCACAGCGCCGCAAGTCAGGGCCTGCGCATGCGCCTGGTGGAGGCCACCGAGGCCGTCAACGCGGCGCAGAAACAGGTGCTGGTGCAGCAGGTCTGCGCGCGTTTTGGCAACGATTTGCGCGGCCTGCGCTTCGGGCTCTGGGGCCTGGCCTTCAAGCCCAACACCAACGACATGCGCGAGGCGCCCAGCCGCACCGTGATTGCCGAGCTGCTGGCGCGTGGCGCCGAGCTGCTGGCCCACGACCCGGTGGCCACCAGCGAGGCCCAGCGCGCCCTGGCGGCCGACCTCGGGCGCCCCATCGCCGACATCCCGCAGCTGCACTTTGTGGACATGCCGCTGGACGCGCTGCACGATGTGGACGCCCTGCTGGTGCTGACCGAATGGAAGTGTTTTCACCACCCCGACTTCGCGGCCATGGCGCAGCGCATGCGCGCGCCGGTCGTCTTTGACGGCCGCAACCTGTTCGACCCGGCGCAGATGCAGGAACTGGGTTTTGTCTACCAGGGCATAGGCCGGCGCAACCGCGCTGCGCGCCCTGTGCGCGTGCCACGCGCCAGCCACGGGCCGCTGCTGGCCACGGCAGCGCAGGCACGCCCGGCCAGCCGGCTGCACCCTTGACGCCGCGCGCCGCACCCCGCGGCCGCCGTGCGGGTGGGTTTGGGGCGGGCCCTGATCTGGCGCGGCCGGGGCATGCGTCGGCAGCGCCGTGCCGGTGTCATGCGCCTGCCGTTGGCCGCCAGCCGCGCAACGCGCCCAAACTGATCTGGGTTGGCTCGCCAGCGGGCAGCAGCACCAGCTGCTCCCAGATGCCTTCGACCTGGCCGACGATTTGCGACCAGTCCTGCGCCAGCGTGGTGCTGCGCGCGCGCTCGCGCAGGTGCTGCGCCAGCGCAGGGCTGGCGGCCAGGTCGGTGGCGCGGCGCACAAAGGCGTCGGCGTCGCCAAAGGGCACCAGCAGACCGTTGTCGCCGTGGCGCACCAGTTCGGCGGCGGCGGCGTAGTCGAAGGCCAGCAACGCCAGGCCACTGGCCAAGGCCTCCGGAGTGACGTTTCCATAGGTTTCGGTCAGGCTGGTGAACAGGAACAGGTCGGCGCTGGCGTAGTGCTGGGCCAGGGCCTCGCCGCTGAGCGAGCCCACCAGCAGCGCGTCGGGGCAGGCCTGTTGCAGCGCGGCGCGCTCGGGGCCGTCGCCCACCACCACCAGTTTCAGGGCAGGGCAGACCTGGCGCATGGCGTGCATGCATCGCACCAGCAAATCAAGGTTCTTCTCGGCCGCCAGCCGGCCCACCGACAGCAGCACCGGCTGTTCAGGCGCCACGCCCCACTGCGCGCGCAAGGCCTCGCTGCGTTTGGCGGGGCTGAAACGTTCGGTGTCCACCCCGCGCGCCACCACCAGCAGGCGCTCGAAACCCATGGCGCCCAGCTCGCGCTGCAGCTCGGGCGTGGGCACCATGGTGCAGTGGGCCAGGTTGTGGAATTTGCGCAGGTAGGCCGCGATCGGCTGGCGCAACCAGCCCACACCGTAGTGCCGGCTGTAGGCGTGGAAGTTGGTGCGGAAATCGGTGCTCACCGGCAGCTTGAGTTTGCGCGCGGCCTGCAGGGCCGACCAGCCCAGCGGGCCTTCGGTGGCCACGTGCACCAGGTCGGGCCGGCGCTGCGTCCAGTGCGACAACAACACCCGTTTCATGGGCAGGCCCAGGCGCAGCTGCGGGTAGCGCGGAATCGGCAGGCCCCGGCCCAGCACCTCGTCCAGCGCAACGTCGCCGGGGCCGCCCTCACCCACTGGCTGGCGCGGGCGCACCAGCTGGATGGCGTGGTGGCGCGCCTGCAGGCGTTGCACCAGTTGCTGCACCGTCAAGGCCACGCCATTGACTTCGGGCGGGTAGGTTTCGGTCACCACCGCCACCCGCAACGACGGGCGCGACAGCGGCAGTTGCTCGACCATGAGGGTGTCGGTGCTGGGGTTCATGCCAAACATGCTGGCGGCCCCGCGTGACAACCGTGTGGCAAGTGCCCGGCCACCGATCTGGCGCCACATGGCAGGGCCATGAACACCCCTGCCCTGTCACCGCGTTTTCACGCAGCGCCGCCAACATCCGCCGCAGGGCCACGCCGGCCCGCATCTCTGAACAGGACACGCATGAACAACTTCATTCAGACCCTTGAGGAACAGCGCTGGGACGACCACCGCTACTACCACCACAGCCGCATCAACCAGAGCCTGCACCTGCTCAGCGCCATGAGCTTTCTGGTGGCCTACGCGCTGCTGTTCAAGGACCCGGCGCTGGCCGCGCTGGTGGCATGGCTGGTGTCCATGGTCAGCCGCCAGGCCGGGCACTTCTTCTTCGAGCCCAAGGGCTACGACCACATCAACCAGGCCACCCACGAACACAAGGAAGCCATCAAGGTGGGCTACAACCTGCAGCGCAAGGTGGTGCTCATGGCCATCTGGGCCGCGTCGCCGCTGCTGCTGGTGTGGCAGCCCGATCTGTTCGGCCTGTTCGAGCCCCACTCCACCTGGCAGGCACTCGCGCGCAACGTCGGCTGGATGTGGTTGTGGGTGGGCGTGGGCGGGCTGCTGTTTCGCGTGGCGCAGCTGTGGATGCAGCAAAGCCTCATGACCGGCGTGGTGTGGGCGACCAAGATCCTCACCGACCCCTTCCACGACATCAAGCTCTACCACCGCGCGCCGCTGCACCTGCTGCGGGGCGAGTGGATGGACCCAGGCCCTCACCAGCGCTGATCAGCGCGCCCGCCACATCTCCTTGAGGATCTGGCGGCCGAAGTCGCGGCCCGTTTTGCCGGCGGGCACGGTCCACCAGCCATCCCCGCGCATCTGCTGGCACGCCAGCACAAAACGGCGTTGGATGTCGGCCATGTCGTCATCGGTGTGCGCCAGCGTGAACACCAGGCGGCCGGTGCCGACCCAGCTCAGCGCCAGGCCTTGCTCGCGCAGGTAGAACTGCAGCATCCAGTGGTAACGGGAGGGGGCGGTGAAGTTCACCGTCCAGATGCTGGACAGGGCGGCCACACGCACCGGCACATCGGCCCGCTGCAGCCCCTGGTTGAAGGTGTTCAGGCGCTGTTGCCAGCGCTCATCCAGGCCCTCGTACAGCGCGCGCACTTCGTCGGTGTCGAGCCGGCGCAGAAAGGCGTTCATGGCGCCCATCACGTAGGGGTGGGCGTTGAAGGTGCCACGCGCAAAACAGATGTCGGCCGGGCGATCGGGGCGGTAGCGCTGCATCCAGGCGGCGCGGCCACACACCACGCCCACCGGCAAGCCACCGCCCAGGGTTTTGCCGTAGGTGACGAAGTCGGCCAACACGCCGTAGTGCGCCTGCGCGCCACCGCGCGCCAGACGAAAGCCCACAAACACCTCGTCGAAGATGAGTGCGATGCCGCGCTCGGTGCAGACCGCGCGCAGGCGCTGCAGCCACTCGGTGTAGGCCGCGCGCGTGGCGGGTGTGCTCTGGCGGGCGCTCACCAGCGTGGAGTCGCCGGGCGCGTTGCGATTGGGGTGCAAGGCCTGCAGCGGGTTGACCAGCACACAGGCGATGTCGCGCTGCGTGCGCAGCACCTGCAACGCGCGCTCGTCCATGTCTTTCAGAGTGAGGGTGTGGCCCGGTGGCATGGGGTTGCCGGGGCCGGGCTGAACATCGTCCCACCAGCCGTGGTACGCGCCACAAAAACGCACCAGGCGCTTGCGGCCGGTGTGGTAACGGGCCAGGCGCACGGCCTGCATCACCGCTTCGGTGCCCGACATGTGGAAGCTCACCGCGTCCATGCCCGAGAGGCTTTTGAGCCGCGCCACGTTGTCGGCCACACAGGGGTGGTAGCCGCCCAGCACCGGGCCGAGCGTGGCGCCCAGCGCAGCGCCTTCGGCCATGGTCGCCTTGTAGAAGTCCACCCCGAACACGTTGACGCCGTAAGAACCCGTGAGGTCGTGGAAGCGGTTGCCGTCGAGGTCGCTCAAGGACACACCGTCCGCGTGTTCCCAGAACGCCGGCAGCGGCAGGTGCTGGCGCACGAGTTCGCTGAACTGGAAAGGCACACGGTAGCGGCCGGTGAACTGCAGATCGGGTAAGCCCGCGCGCGCCTGTGTGGTCAGTGCCAGGCCTTGGGGCGCCATGCCCTGCAGCGTGGCGCTCAGGCGAAAGAAGCCAGCACGCCGCTGCGCCGCCACACTGGCCGGCGCGCCATCGGCCCCAAAAAAATGCGCCTCGCCGTAGCTGTAGCCCGGCACCCAACGCGCCAGGCGTTTGGCCAGGCGCGAATGCCCGGCCAGCGAGCGGTGTTTGGCGCGCGACAGCAACAGGCGCCGGTGCAGCCAGGGAAACGCGGCAGCCAAGGCGCCGGCGGACAAAACCCATTCGGTGGACATCTGACACACGCCTGCAAAGTGAAGGTGTGACAGTTGTAGGCAACTGCTTTGACAAAACCATGAACAAACCCGGCTGGCGCGAAAAAATCCTCTTGCAGGAAGACCTCAACTTCCTGCTCACCAACCGGGTGCCGCGCATGGCGCTGACCCGCTTCATGGGCTGGTTCAGCCGCATCCGCAGCCCGTGGCTCACGCGCCTGTCCATCGCTGTGTGGCGGCTGTTCACCGAGCTGGACCTGAGCGACGCGCGCGAGCAGCGCTTTGACAGCCTGCACGCCTGCTTCACGCGCCAGCTCTTGCCGGGCGCCCGCCCATTTGACGCGCAGCCCGACGTGATCTGCTCGCCCAGCGACGCGATCGTGGGCGCGTGTGGCGAGGTGAACGGCGCCGACATCCTGCAGGCCAAAGGCTTTCCCTACCAGGTGCGCGAGCTGCTGCAAAGCGATGCTCTTACCCACACCATGCAGGGCGGCCGCTACGTGACGCTGCGCCTGACCTCGGCCATGTACCACCGCTTCCATGCGCCGCACGACCTGGTGGTGGACCGCGTGACCTACCTCAGCGGCGACACCTGGAACGTCAACCCCATTGCGCTCAAGCGGGTGGAAAAGCTGTTCTGCAAAAACGAACGCGCCGTCATCGAAACCCGGCTCAGCGCCTTCGGCAATGCCCCCCTGGTGCTGGTGCCGGTGGCCGCCATCCTGGTGGCCAGCATCCGCCTGCATTGCCTCAACGTGTTGCTGCACCTGCGCTGGCCCGGCCCCCAGGTGATGACCTGCAGCGCCGACCACGACAAGGGCCAGGAGATGGGCTGGTTCGAACACGGCTCGACCATCATCGTGTTTGTGCCGCCGGGGTTTGAACTGGCGTCGGGGATTGCCACTGGCACGCGCTTGCGGGCCGGAGAGGGGCTTTTTTTTGGCCGCAGCACTGACCCAACAGCCATGCGCCCTGTCACACAGCCGTCACACCACCGACCTACAACCGACACGGTCTCCCCACCCCATCCCAATCCAAGCTCACCATGCACACCCTGATCCGCCCTGCCCGTTTCTTTGCCCTGTCCCTCGTGACCGCCACCCTGCTCGCCGCCTGCGGCGGTGGTGACGACGATGAACGCACGCCCGCCAGCCTCACGCTCAGCAAGATCGGCGGCTTCACACACGAGAGCGGCGAAGCCTCGGCCGAGATCACCGCCTTCGATCCGCTGAGCAAACGCCTGTTTGTGGTCAACGGCGCGCTGGGCACGGTGGACGTGCTGGACCTCAAGGACCCGACCTCGCCCAAGCTCATCAGCAGCATCGCGGCCAGCAGCCTGGGCAGCAACCTCGGCGCCGTCAACAGCGTGGCGGTGCACCAGGGCATCGTGGCACTCGCGGTGGAAGCCAGCCCCAAACAGGGCAACGGCATCGTGGCCTGGGTGCGCGCCAGCGACCTGGCCGTGCTGGGCACCGACACCGTGGGCGCCCTGCCCGACATGGTGACCTTCAGCCCCGACGGCAAACACCTGCTGGTGGCCAATGAGGGCGAACCCAGCAGCTACAACCAGCCCGACTCGGTGGACCCCGAAGGCAGCGTCAGCCTGATCGCCGTCAGCGGCCTGTCGCCCACGGCCACCAGCCTCACGCGCACCGTCACGCAGCTCGGCTTCACGGCCTTCAATGGCCAGATGGACAGCCTGCGCGCAGCGGGCGTGCGCATCTTCGGCCCCGGCGCCACCGTGGCGCAAGACCTGGAGCCCGAGTACATCACCGTCTCGGCCGACAGCCGCACCGCCTACGTGACCCTGCAGGAAAACAACGCTGTGGCGGTGGTGGACATCGCCAGCAAAAGCATCACCGCCATCAAGCCCCTGGGCACCAAGAACCACAGCCTGCCCGGCATGGGCATGGACGTGAGCGACGAAGACGGCGGCAGCAACACCAACAGCGGCACGCCGGTCATCAAAATCGCGCCGGTGCCCACCAAAGGCCTGTACCTGCCCGACGCCATCGCCAGCTACCAGGTGGCCGGCACAACCTACCTGATCACCGCCAACGAGGGCGATGCGCGCGAGTACGACGGTTTTGAAGAAGAGGTGCGCATCCGCGCCCATTGCGACCAGGGCCTGGACCCGACCGTTTTCACCAACGCCGAACAGCTCATCCTCGACAGCAACCTGGGCCGCCTGCGCGTGACCGCCGCCCCCAACGGCAACGTGACCGGCAAAAACGCCGCCGGCCAGTGCACCGAGCTCTACACCTATGGCGCGCGCTCCTTCACCGTGTGGGATGCCGCCAGCGTGACGCCGGTGTTCGACTCAGGTGATGCCTTCGAGCAGGCCACCGTGGCCCTGCCCAACGCCAGCTTCAACGCCAGCAACAGCAACAACGACCTGGACGGCCGCAGCACCAGCAAAGGCCCTGAACCCGAAGGCGTGGCGATCGGCAAGATCGGCAACAAGACCTTTGCCTTCATCGGCCTGGAGCGCGTGGGCGGCGTGATGGTGTACGACGTCAGCACGCCGTCGGCACCGGTGTACGTGACCTACCTCAACACCCGCGAAGGCGTTGCCGGCGACCGTGGCCCCGAGGGCCTGGCCTTCGTGCCCGCCGCCGATTCGCCCAACGGCAAGCCGCTGCTCATCGTCGGCAACGAAACCAGCGGCACCACCGCCGTGCTGCAGCTCAACCTGACGTATTGAGCCGCGCACAGGCCGCCACACGCGGCCAGAAATGCGCCAGCGGCTCGGTGTCCATGCCGGGCCGCTTGGCGCCTTCGTCCCAGTGGCGCAGGCGCAGCGCGTCCTGCGCAAAGGGCAAAGCGTCGAAGGCCTGGGCTTGCGCCTCGGTCATCGGCCCACCCTGCAGCACCAGGCTGCGCAACGAGTCTTCGGTCAGCACCTTGAGGTAGGCCGGGTTCAGGCACAGGCGGCGTTTGGCCGCCACGTGCAAGGCCACCGGCAACACCACCTCATCGCCAAAACAGCGCGCCAGCACCTCGGCGGCCAGCGCCTCGTGGCGGTCGTCCACACCGATGGCGCTGGGCGTGCCGAGTTGGCCATGCCACAGGTGGCCGATGTCGTGCAGCAGCGCGGCCACCACCAGCGCATCGCTGGCGCCCGCGCGTTCGGCCAGCGTGGCGGCCTGCAGGGCGTGTTGCAGGTGCGTCACCGGCTCGCCGGTGTAGCGCTCGTGGCCACGCTGTTTGAGCAGCTGCATCAGGTGTTCCGGGTGTGTCGTCATGTTGTCTTGTTTCGGTCACGGATGTTTCATCTTGGCGCCGCACCATGTCCGGCTGATGACACCCACCCCACCGGAGCGCCCCATGCACACCACCCCACTGACCCGCCGTTTCCTCATGACCAGCGCCGCCGCGCTGAGCCTGGCCCTGCCGCTGGCCGCACAGGCGCAGGGCAAGACCGAACTGCTGGTGTACACCGCACTTGAAGCCGACCAGATCAAGGCCTACAAGGAAGGTTTCGAGAAGGACCACCCGCAGATTGAACTGAAGTTCGTGCGCGACTCGACCGGCATCGTGACGGCCAAGCTGCTGGCCGAAAAAGCCAACCCGCAGGCCGATGTGGTGTGGGGCCTGGCCGCCACCTCGCTCAAGCTGCTCGACAAGGAAGGCATGTTGCTGCCCTACGCCCCCAAGGGCCTGGACGCCATCAAGCCCCACATGCGCGACCCGCGCGCCCAGCCCACCTGGGTGGGCATGAACGTGTGGTCCTCGGCCATGTGCGTCAACACCGTTGAAGCCGGCAAGAAGGCCATGCCCGTGCCGAAAAGCTGGGCCGACCTGACGCAGCCCGCCTACAAGGGCCAGATCACCATGCCGCACCCGGCCAGTTCGGGCACCGGCTACCTGATGGTGGCGGCCTGGTTGCAGATGATGGGCGAACAAAAAGGCTGGGCCTACATGGACGCGCTGCACCAGAACATGGGCACCTACACCCACTCGGGCAGCAAGCCCTGCCGCCAGGCCGGTGCGGGCGAATACGCCGTGGGCCTGAGCTTTGAATACCGCGCCAACAAGACCAAGAAGGAAGGCGCACCAATCGCCATCGTTCTGCCCAGCGAAGGCCTGGGCTGGGACATGGAAGCCACCGGCGTGATGAAAACCAGCAAGAAGCCCGACGCCGCCAAGGCCCTGGCCGACTGGGCCGTGACCCGCAAGGCCAACGAGCTGTACGCCAAGAACTTTGCGGTGGTGGCCCTGCCCGGTGTGCAGGAAGCGCTGGAGTACATCGAAGTAGACGTGGAAAAGCTGCTGGCCAAGAACGACTTTGACTGGGCCGCCGGCAACCGCGAACGCGTGCTGGCCGAATGGAGCCGCCGCTATGAAGGCAAGGCCGAGAAGAAGTGAGTCGCGCCGGTTGAGCACATGAACAACAACGACAAGCACGGGGAGACCGATGCCGCGCAGGCGCTGCTGCGCCTGCGCGGCATCACCAAACGCTACGGCGCACAAACGGTGCTCGACGGCATCGACCTGGACCTGGCCGACAACAGCTTCGTCTGCCTGCTCGGGCCTTCGGGCTGCGGCAAGACCACGCTGCTGCGCATCCTCTGCGGCATCGAGCCCGACCACGCCGGCCGCGTGTTCATGGGCGCGCAGGACATCACCACCTGGCCGGCGGCGCAGCGCCGTTTTGGTGTGGTGTTCCAGTCCTACGCGCTGTTCCCCAACCTCACGGCCATGGGCAACGTGGCCTATGGCCTGCGCGGCATGGACCGCGAACACATGGAGCAGCACTGCCGCGACATGCTGGACCTGGTCGGCCTGGCCGCCCATGCGGGCAAGTACCCGTCACAGCTCTCGGGCGGCCAGCAGCAGCGCGTGGCACTGGCCCGCGCGCTGGCGCCCCAGCCGCGTCTGCTGCTGCTCGACGAACCGCTGTCGGCGCTCGACGCCCAGGTGCGCGTGGGCTTGCGGCAGGAGCTGCGCCGCCTGCAGCGCCACCTGCGCATCCCCACGGTGATGGTGACACACGACCAGGACGAGGCCCTGGGCCTGGCCGACCGCGTGGTGCTGATGGACCACGGCCACATCGTGCAGGACAGCCAGCCCATGGCGCTGTACACCGCGCCGGCCAGCGAATTCGCCGCCCGCTTCGTGGGCCGCATGAACGTGTGGGACGGCCTGTGCATCGCGCCCGGCGTGGTGCAGGTGGGCCAGGGGCAGCTGCGGGTGGCCGGCGCCACGGCCACCGGCCGCGCGGTGAAGCTGGGCATACGGCCCGAACTGGTGAGCCTGTGCGAACGCGACTGGGCCAGCGAACGCACCCCCAACCGGCGCGCGCAAGACGCCAGCGACAGCGACAACCAGGTGCCCGTGCAGCTCACCGAGATCAGCTTCTCGGGCGCCTACGTGGGCCTGCGCCTGAGCGCGCCCGACCTCGGCCTGGGGCTGGACGCCGAACTGCCCACACCCCTGGGCGGCCAACTGCCCTGGGCCGTGGGCGAGCGCCTGATGGCCCGCCTGCCGGCCAACGCCCTGAGTGTGCTCGGCCATGGCTGAGCTGCGCGCACCGGCGCCCGGCCAGATGGCCGCCAGCGGCCTGCAGGACAAACACCTCAGCGGCCTGGCCACCGCACTCATGCTCGGCCTGGGCCTGCTGTTTGTGGTGCTGCCGGTGTGGGCGCTGCTGCAACGCAGCCTGTGGACGGCCGACGGCGCGTGGCTGGGCCTGAGCCTGTTTGCGCAGTACCTGGAAACCCCGGCCCTGCTCGATTCGGCCTGGCGCAGCCTGCGCCTGTCCGCGCTGTCGGCGCTGATCTGTGTGGGGCTGGCCTATGTGTACGCCTTCGCGCTCACACAAAGCCAGATGCGCGGCAAAGGCTTCTTCCGCGCCGTGGCCCTGCTGCCGCTGCTGGCGCCCTCGCTGCTCATGGCCATCAGCCTGGTCTACCTGTTCGGCAACCAGGGCCTGCTCAAGGGCTGGCTGCCCGGTGGCATCTATGGCGAGACCGGCATCGTCATCGGCTCGGTGTTGTGGACCTTCCCGCACGCACTCCTGGTGTTGCTGACCAGTCTGGCCACACTCGACGGCCGCCTGCCTGAAGCCGCGCGCACGCTGGGCGCGGGGCCGTGGCGCATCTTCTGGACCGTGACCGTGCCGGCCAGCCGCTACGGCCTGATGATGGCGCTGGTGGTGGTGTTCGTGCTGGTCATCACCGACTTTGGCGTGGCCAAGGTGATTGGCGGGCAGGCCAACGTGCTGGCCACCGACCTCTACCGCCAGGTGGTGGGCCAGCAGAACTTCGGCATGGGTGCCGTGGTCAGCGTGTGGTTGCTGCTGCCGGCCGTGGGGGCCTTCTTTTTGGAGCGCCACTTCCGCCGCCGCCAGGCCGCCAGCCTGGGCGCGCGCGCCAGCGTGTTCCAGCCGCGCCCACACACGCTGCGCGACCACACGCTGCTGGCCGTGTGCGTGCTGATCGCCCTGGCGCTGCTGGCGGTCATCGCCGTGGCGGTGTTTGCGTCTTTGGCCACCTACTGGCCCTACAACCTGACCCCCGGCTTCAAGAACTACGACTTCGACAACATGGACGGCGGCGGCTGGGCCACCTACGGCAACTCGCTGCGCCTGGCCGTCCTGGTGGCGCTGCTGGGCACCGCCGCCGCTTTCGCCAGCGCGTGGCTGGTGGAAAAACCCCGCCACCACGGCGCCCTGCGGGAGGCCCTCAACCTGGTGCTGGCGCTGCCGCTGGCCGTGCCCGGGCTGGCGCTGGGCCTGGGCTACATCCTGTTCTTCAACACACCGGGCAACCCGCTGCAAGGGCTGTACGCGAGCATGGCCATTCTGGTCATCTGCACCGTGGTGCACTTCTTTTCGGTGGCCCACCTCACGCTGCTGGCCGCGCTGCGCCAGCTGGATCGCGAGTTCGAGCTGGTGGCCGAATCGCTCGGCGTGCCGGCATGGCAAACCCTGTGGCGGGTGCACCTGCCGGTGTGCCTGCCGGCGCTGCTGCAGGTGGCGGGCTTCTTTTTTGTCAACGCCATGACCACGGTGTCGGCGGTGGTGTTTTTGTACGCGCCACACACGCAGCTGGCCTCGGTGGCCGTGCTCAACATGGACGACGCCGGCGACGTCGCCCCGGCCGCTGCGATGGCGGTGCTGATCTTCCTCACCTCGGCCGCCGTGCGTGGCCTGTTTGCCCTCGCCTCCCACTTCGCGCTGCAACGCACCCAGGCGTGGCGGCAGCGCTGAAACCTCATGACGAACAACACACACTTTGACCTGCTGGTGGTCGGCGCCGGCATCGTTGGCCTGGCCCACGCCTGGATGGGCGCGCGGCGCGGCTTGCGCGTGGCCGTGGTGGACCGCCACCACCGCTGCGTCGGCGCCTCCATACGCAACTTCGGCTTTGTCACCGTCACCGGCCAGGGCGCGGGCGACACCTGGCGGCGCGCCCGCCGCAGCCGCGATCTGTGGGCCGAGCTGGCGCCGCAAGCCGGCATCCCGGTCTTGCACAAGGGCCTGTGGCTGCTGGCCCAGCGCCCGGCCGCCATGGCCGTGGTGGAAGCTTTTGCCGACACCGACATGGGCGCCGAATGCACGCTGCACACCGCCGCGCAGGCGGCCGACCTGGCGCCCGAACTGCGCACCGATGGCGCGGCCGGCGCGCTCTACAGCCCACACGAATTGCGGGTGGAGTCGCGCGAGGCCATCCCGCAGATCACCGCCTGGCTGGCGCAAGCCCACGGTGTGCAATTTTTCTGGGGTGAAGCCGTGCAACACGCGGCCGCACCTGTGGTGCAAACCGCCACCCGCGTGCTGCATGCCGAGCGTGTGGTGATCTGCCCCGGCACCGAACTGACTGGCGTGGCCCAGCCGCACCTGCAACACCACGGCATGGCGCTCACGCGCCTGCAGATGCTGCGCGTGCGCCCCGAACCCGGCTTCAGGCTGCACGCCGCCGTGATGAGCGACCTGAGCCTGGTGCGCTACACCGGCTACGCCGCGCTGCCCGAAGCAGCGCCGCTGCTGGCCCAGTTGTGCGACGAAGTGCCGCAGAGCCTGGACGACGGCATCCACCTGATCGCGGTGCAAAGCGCCGACGGCACGCTGGTGGTGGGCGACTCGCACCACAACCACGCCACGCCCGACCCCTTTGGCAGCGAGGCGGTGGACCGCCGCATCCTGCAGCACCTGCGCGAAACCCTGCAGCTCGGCCAGTGCGAGCTGGTGGAGCGCTGGGTGGGCTACTACCCCACGGGCGCGGGGCGCGACTGCGTGATCGAAGCCCCCGACGCCGCTACCCGCGTGGTGGTGGTCAGCAGCGGCACCGGGGCCAGCACGGCCTTTGGCATCGCCGAAGACGTTTTTGCCAACTGGTGACAGGAACACACCCATGACTTTCAACACCCTCCAGGCCGTGGTTTTCGACTGGGCCGGCACCGTCATCGACTTCGGCAGCCAGGCGCCCATGGGCGCGTTTGTCGAGCTGTTCGCGCGCCACAACGTGGCCATCAGCATCGCCGAGGCGCGTGGCCCCATGGGCCTGCCCAAGTGGCACCACATCCAGGCCCTGGGCCAGCAGCCGCGCATTGCCGCCGCCTGGCAAAACGCCCACGGCCGCCCCTTCAGCGATAGCGACGTGGACGCGCTGTACGAGGAGTTCACCCCCATGAACGCCGAGTCGGTCAAGCAACACGCCACGCTGATCGCCGGTGCCGCCGACATGGTGGCCCGCCTGCGCGCGGCCGGCCTCAAGATCGGCTCCACCACCGGCTACAACCGCCCCATCATGGACACCGTGGTGCCGCTGGCCGCCGCGCAAGGTTTTGCGCCCGACAACCTGGTGTGCGCCGGCGACCTGCCCGAATCGCGCCCCTCGGCGGCCGGCATGTTGCACACGCTGCAGGTGCTGGGCGGCATCGCCCCCCAACGCGCGGTGAAAGTGGACGACACCCTGCCCGGCCTGCTCGAAGGCCGCAACGCCGGCGCCTGGACCGTGGCCGTGCTGGCCAGCGGCAACGCCGCCGGCCTGAGCGAAGCGCAGTGGTTCGCCATGGGCGAACCCGAACGCGACCTGGTGCGCATGCGCGCCCGCGACGAACTGGCCGCAGCCCAGCCCGACGCCTGGGTGGACACCGTGGCCGACCTCTGGCCCGTGTTGCTGGCGCTGGACGCACGCGCCACCACCGCACTGGGCCAGCCCGCATGACACCCGCCGACCTGCACAACAACGTGCCGGGCGCCTTCGGCCAGGCCCGCCGCAGCGCATGGGACTTGCGCGCCTTCGCCCGCCTGGGCGGCGGCCATGCGGCGCGAACGCTGCCACTGCACGCGGCGCTGCTGATCGCACGCGGCAGCAGTGGCCTGCTGCTGATCGTGCTGCTGCTGGCCACGTGGTTGACGGCCGCGCCGTTGGCAAGCGCCACGGTGATCTTGCTGCTGGCAGGCGCCACACAGTACGCCGGCAAACGCCTGGCCCACCGCCACGGCGCGCCCCGCCCCTACCACCTGGGCCTGAGCCCCAACCACCTGCAACAAGGCGCACGCGGCGGCTGGCCCAGCAGCCACGCGCTCAGCATGGCCTGCGTGTGTGGCGCGCTGTGGGTGCTTGCGGGCCCCAGCGCGCTGTGGGCGGCCGCTGTGCTGCTCACTCTGGCCACCGGCTGGGCGCGCGTCTATGCCGGCGCGCATTTCCCGTCCGACGTGTTCGCGGGCTGGGGCCTTGGCCTGGCCAGCGGCTCGCTGGGCATGGCGCTGTGCCTGCCCTGGCTACCGACCGCCACCGCAATCGCCTGAACCCATGGCCGCCATCGAACTGCGCGGTGTCACCAAACACTGGGGCGGCAGCACCGCCCTGCACGGCATTGCTGCGTCCATTCCGGCTGGAACCTTCTGTGTGTTGCTGGGCCCGTCGGGCTGCGGCAAGTCCACCACCCTGCGCATCCTGGCCGGGCTGGAAACCGCCAGCAGCGGTCAGGTGCTGATCGGCGGGCGCGACGTGACCGCACTGCCGCCAGCGCAGCGGGGCATCGCCATGGTGTTCCAGAACTACGCGTTGTTTCCGCACCTCAGCGTGGCCGACAACATCGGCTTTGGCCTGCAAGTGCGCAAGACGCCGGCGGCCGAAGCGCGCCAGCGCCTGCACGAAGCCGCCGAGCTGCTGGGCTTGACACCGCTGCTGTCGCGCAAGCCGTCGCAGCTCTCGGGCGGGCAGCAGCAGCGCGTGGCACTGGCGCGCGCGCTGGTGGCGCGCGCCCAGGTCTGCCTGATGGACGAGCCGCTGTCCAACCTCGACGCCCAGCTGCGGCAGGACATGCGCACCGAACTGCGCGAGCTGCAGCAGCGCCTGGGCCTGACCGTGGTCTATGTGACCCATGACCAGGCCGAGGCCATGGCCATGGCCGATCAGGTGCTGCTGCTCAACGCCGGCCGCATCGAACAGGCGGCGCCACCGCGCGCACTCTATGCCGAGCCGGCCACCCTGTTTGCGGCGCGTTTCATCGGCACGCCGGCCATGAGCGTGTTGCCGACCGGTGCGCTGCCGCCCCACATCGAACGGCCCGCCAACGCCCACTGGCTGGGCCTGCGGCCTGAGGCCTTGCGCCTGGCCAACCCGGGCCAGCCAGGTGCCATGCGTGTGAGCGTGCGCGCGCTCGAGTACCTGGGCGCCGACCTGGTGCTGCACTGCCTGCTGGGGCCACACGCGCTGACCGTGCGCACGCCCGGCCACACCGTGGCCACGCCGGGCCAGCAGCTGGACCTGCAGTGGGCCACCCACGACAGCCATTTTTTTGACGCCCAGGGGCGCCGCCTTTCCCCTCCCGCCTCCACCTGACATCCAACCGAAGAAAGCGAACCATGCAACGCAAGACCTTCACCCGACTGCTCATCTCCACGCTGGCCACAGCCGGCCTGTCCGCACCCGCGCTGGCGCAAGCGCCGGTCGAGATTTCCTTCTTCTACCCGGTCGCCGTAGGCGGCCCCATCACCAAGACCATCGACGGCTACGCCGCCGACTTTGCGCGCGACAACCCCGGCATCAAGGTCAACCCCATCTACGCCGGCACCTACCAGGAAACCATCGTCAAGGCGCTGACCGCGCACAAGTCGGGGCAGCCACCGGTCACCTCGGTGCTGCTGTCCACCGACATGTTCACGCTGATCGACGAAGACGCCATCGTGCCCATCGACAGCTTCGTCAAGACCGCCGACGACAAAGCCTGGCTGGAGAGCTTCTACCCCGCCTTCATGCTCAACAGCCGCAGCGGCGGCAAGACCTGGGGCGTGCCGTTCCAGCGCTCCACCATCGTGCTGTACTACAACAAAGAGCTGTTCAAGGCCGCCGGCCTTGACCCCAACAAGGCACCCACCACCTGGGCCGAGATGGCCGACATGGCCAAGAAACTGACCGTGAAAGACGCCAGCGGCAAGACCACCCAGTTCGGTGTGCAGATCCCGTCCAGCGGCTTCCCTTACTGGCTGTTCCAGGCGCTGGCCATCCAGAACGGCGTGGCACTGGCCAACGACGCTGGCAACACCGTGCGTTTTGACGACCCCGCCGTGGTGCAGGCCCTGCAGTACTGGGTGGACCTGGCCAAGAGCGGTGCGCACCCGGGCGGCATCGTCGAATGGGGCGCCACGCCCAAGGACTTTTTCGAAAAGCGCGTGGCCATGATGTGGACCACCACCGGCAACCTCACCAACGTGCGCAACAACGCCAAGTTCGACTTTGGTGTGGCCATGCTGCCGGCCGGCAAACAAAAGGGCTCGCCCACCGGCGGTGGCAACTTCTACATCTTCAAGAAGTCCACGCCTGCGCAGCAGGAAGCCGCGTTCAAGTTCATCAAGTGGATCACACAGCCCGAGCGCGCCGCGCGCTGGAGCATGGACACCGGCTACGTGGCCGTGTCGCCCGCCGCCTACGACACCGCCACCCTGCGCGACTACGGCAAGGCGTTCCCGCCCGCCCTGGTGGCACGCGACCAGCTGCCCTTTGCGCTGGCCGAGTTCTCGACCCACGACAACCAGCGCGTGACCAAGGCCCTCAACGACGGCCTGCAGGCCGCCCTGACCGGCGCCAAGACACCGGCCGATGCCATGCGCGACGCACAGCGCGAAGCCGACCGCCTGCTGCGCAGCTACAAATAAGCCGGCGCACGCCCCATGAACCAGCGCGCGGTCCACGCCTACCTGTTGCTGCTCCCGGCGCTGGTGCTGCTGTTCGGCTTCACCCACCTGCCAGCGCTGCAGTCGGTGGTGGACAGCTTTTTCTCCACGCCCAGAGGCGCCCGAGCGGCGGTGCGGGTGGGGCTGGAGAACTACGCCGTGATGGTGGACGACCCCACCTTCTGGCGTGCGCTGCGCAACAACCTGTGGTTCGCGCTGGGCACCATCCCGGCGTCGATTGCGCTGGCGCTGTGCATGGCGGTGTGGGTCAATGGCCACATGGCTGGGCGCACCTGGCTGCGCATGGCCTACTTCACACCCACGGTGCTGCCCATGATCGCGGTCGCCAACATCTGGCTGTTTTTCTACACGCCGGGCTATGGGCTGCTGGAGCAGCTCACCGGCGCGCTGGGCCTGCCTTCGCACAACTGGCTGGGCGACCCCAGCACCGCACTGGGCGCGGTCACGCTGGTGGCGGTGTGGAAGGAAGCCGGCTTCTTCATGATCTTCTACCTCGCGGCCCTGCAGGGCCTGAGCCCCAGCCTGGCCGAGGCGGCCGCCATCGAAGGCGCGTCGCGCTGGCAGTTCTTCCGCCGGGTGCAGTGGCCGCTGCTCATGCCCACCACGCTGTTCGTGCTGGTCAACGCGGTCATCAACGCGTTTCGCATGATCGACCACATCGTGGTCATGACGCGCGGCGGGCCCGACAACGCCACCACCCTGCTGCTCTACCACCTGTTTGAGGTCGGCTTCAAGTTCTGGGACACCGCCTACGCCGCGGCGCTGACCGTGGTGCTGCTTGCCCTGCTGGGCGCGGTGGCGTGGCTGCAGTTTGCCGTCATCGACAAGCGGGTGCACTACCAATGAGCCCCTCCGGCGCGCAGCTGTACGGCCCCGGCCGGCTCGACACCCTGGCCGCCTGGGCGCTGGGTCTGCTCTGGGTGCTGCCCCTGCTCTACGCGGTGTGGACCGCCTTCCACCCCGGCGAGTACTCGACCCGTTTCGTGTGGGACGCACCGCTCACGCTCGACAACTTCGCCCGCGCGTGGGCGGCCGCGCCCTTTGCACGCTACTTCCTCAACACCGTGCTGCTGGTGACCATGATCCTGTGCGCCCAGCTGGTGCTCAGCACGCTGGCGGCCTACGCCTTTGCGCGCTTCGAGTTTCCCGGCCGCTCAGTGCTGTTTGCGCTGGTGCTGGTGCAGCTCATGGTCATGCCCGACATCCTGCTGGTGGGCAACTACGCCAGCATGGCCCGGCTCGACCTGGTGGACACCCTGCTGGCCGTGGGCCTGCCCTACTTTGCCTCGGCGTTCGCCATCTTCCTGCTGCGGCAGACCTTTCTGGGCGTGCCGCGCGAACTCGAAGAAGCCGCCCGCGTGGAGGGCGCCAGCCCGCTGCAAATCCTGCTGCGTGTGTTCGTGCCGCTGGCGCGCCCGGTGTACCTGGCCTTCGCGCTGGTGTCGGTCAGCCACCACTGGAACAACTTCCTGTGGCCGGTCATCATCACCAACACGCCCGAGTCGCGTCCGCTCACCGTGGGTCTGCAGGTGTTCTCATCCACCGACCAGGGCATAGACTGGTCCATCATCACCGCCGCCACCCTCATGACCTCGGCCCCGCTGCTGATCGGCTTTCTGCTCTTTCAGCGCCAGTTTGTGCAGAGCTTCATGCGGGCGGGCATCAAATGAGCCCCACCATGAAACTCATCACCTGGAACACCCAATGGTGCCTGGGCCTGGACGGCCAGAGCAGCCCGGCGCGCATCATTGAACATGCGCGCGAGATGGCCGATTTCGATGTGCTGTGCCTGCAGGAAATCGCCGTCGACTGCCCCGGCCTGCCGGGCGTGGGCGCCATGGACCAGGTGGCCTGGCTGAGGGCGCTGCTGCCCGGCTTTGACGTGCACTTTGGCGCCGCCTGCATCGAACGCGGCCCCCACGGGCGGCTGCAGCAGTTCGGCAACCTCATCGCCACCCGGCTGCCGGTGCAACAGGTGCAGCACCACAGCCTGCCCTGGCCGGCCGATCCGCGCCAGCCGTCCATGCCGCGCATGTGCACCAGCGTCACCGTGCAACACGGGGAACGGCTGCTGCGCGTGATGACCACCCATCTGGAGTATTACAGCGCGCTGCAGCGCACGGCGCAGGTGCTGGCGCTGTGCGAGCTGCAGCGCCAGGCGGCCCGACTGGCCGCCACGCCGCCCGTGGGCGGCGGCGCCGGCACCCCGTTCCAGGCCAAGCCGCACACGGCCAGCGCCATCGTCTGCGGCGACTTCAACATGGCGCCCACAGACAGCGCCTACGCTCAACTGCTGGCCGCCACCGACGACCAGCACCGGCCGCTGTGGCAGGACGCCTGGCGCGTCTGCCATGGCCAGGCGCCGCACCCACCCACCTTCCGCCTGTACGACCGCAGCCACGGCCCCGAGCCCGTGGCGTGCGACTTCATCTTTGTGAGCCCCGACCTCGCCCCGGCCGTGCGTGCGGTGCAGGTGCGCGCCGACACCCAGGCCTCGCACCACCAGCCGGTGCTGCTG
The DNA here is from genome assembly GCA_030696525.1 of Hydrogenophaga sp. Classification (GTDB taxonomy): domain Bacteria; phylum Pseudomonadota; class Gammaproteobacteria; order Burkholderiales; family Burkholderiaceae_C; genus Hydrogenophaga. The sequence goes on from JAUYSB010000106.1 coordinate 32,332, forward strand.
GAACTGCACCCACCGGGCTGAGGCGGCGGGCTTTCAGCGCCCGTTGTCAGACCAGTGCGGCGGGTCGTTGAGGTTCTTGATCACGCCATAGGTGGCGGCCACCTTGTGCAGCGTGGGGTTGGAGCCGTCGTGTGGACTCGCCAGGCTGTGCACGCGGCCGAGCGCGTCCTTGATCTTGACCTCGCCCTGCCACGACAGCGTCATGTCGATGGCGCGGCCCGCGATGTGGCGTGAGTTCAACGAGGGCTGGTAGCGCAGCGCAAAACACTCGACCATGTCCTTGGCCGCGTCCACCGACGCCGCCGTGCTGCCGTGGTCCCACACGATGTCGCACTCCGGGTCCAGCGGCACCTCGGCCGCCGACAGCTTGCCCTTGGCAATCATCCAGCAGTGGTGCATCACGTAGGCGCGGTGCTTGTTGCGCCGCGTCGAGCTGATGCGCACCGCAACCCCGGCGGCCTTGAGCGCGGCCAGAAAGGCCTCCACTTTTTTCCTGAAGCTGCTGTCCAGCGTGGTCAGCGAATCGCTGTTGGGGTACTTGGCCTGCTGGGCGCGGAACCAGCTCGCCCCGCTGAGCCGCGCCGCCGACACCGAGCCCGGCGCCGGCTTGTAGGGCGAGAGGTGGGCCAGCAGCAGCTTCCAGGTCCGCCCGTTGGGGTCCACCCGGCCGTCCACCGGCTTGAGCCCCACCAGCTTGTGCTGGAACGCGCGGATCGCACCCACCGTGGCCGGGCCGATGCGGCCGTCCACCTTCAGGGCCTTGAGGCCCAGCAGGCGCACGTAGCGGTTGAGCAAGCCCTGCACCACACGCACATCCGCCTCGCGATTGGCGCCGCCATGCCCCACCGATTGCGCAATCTTCGCCATGCCTGCCTCCTTGGCATCCCGGTTTATTCGATCCCAGCCTCGTAGTCCTTCAAGGCCTCCAGCACATCGGCGCGCCCGGCGTACCGGGTGCGCAGCGCCGCCAGTGCGGCGTCCGTGCCCTTGCAGTAGCGGTCCAGCAAAGTGTCCAACTCGGCCGCGCGCTTGTCGTCGCTGGCTTCTTCGCCGCGCAGCTGGTCGCAGCTGTCGCGCGATGACTTGAACTCGACCACGTCGGCGGGCAGTCCAGGCGCTGTGGTGGTGGGGTCAGGTGCGGGCGCCACCAGGGGCGCCGTCGGCAGATTTGAAGCCGGGGCGGCCGGCGCGGGCGCGTCAGAGGCCTGCCCGCAACCCCACAAGGCCAGCGGCAGCAGACACATCACGGCACAGCGGGCCCACACAGCACAACGCATCATGCGGACAGTGTGGCCAATGCCCAGGGCATCGTCAAGACAACACGGTTCCACCTGATTCCGTTCGCCCCGGGCCTGTCCAAGGACCGGCTCCATCAGCGGTTGTCACCGGCCCACCCGGGTTTCGCAGGCCTCGGCGCGGGTGGGCGACAGGTGCCGGCACCTCACTCCCTGAGAATCCCCAGCACCTCGGAATGAAACTCGCGGCGGTAGAGGATGAGCACCACCAGCAGGGTGCCGCCGACCATGGCCAGGGGCGAAAAAAACCAGGCCAGGGCGGCGAAGGAGAAGTAGTAGGCGCGCAGGCCGTCGTTGAAGGTTTCGGCAGCGGCGCCCACCATGTCGGCGGCACGCTGCACAAACCGCTCCCGGTCGAACTGGCCCGACGCGAAGTCCTTGGGGTCGGGCAGGCCACCGATCAGCAGCGAAACGAAGGTGTACTGCCGCATGGACCACGAAAAACGAAAAAACGCGTAGACGAACACCGCCAGCAAGACCAGGATCTTGAGCTCCAGCACCGCCAGCGAGGTGGCCTGTGCGAATGGCATCTCGCTGACCATCTCGGCGGCTTTTTCGGTGGTGCCGAGCACCGCAAACAGGCCGCCGATGATGAGGATGGAGGTGGAGCAGAAGAAGGCCGGCGTCTGCGACAGGCTCTGGGTGATCAGGCCATCCAGCATGCGCGGGTCGCGCGACGTGGCCTGCAGCATCCAGAAGCCGCGGTAGCGGTTGGTGGTGCCCAGCAGCGACGGCCTTCTGGCGCCCCAGGCCTTGGCAAACCAGGCGTAGCCGGCCCACAAGGCGGCAAAACAGACCAGCGCCAGCCAGTCGGCCCCGGGCAGCACGGAGATGAATTTCATCCCCGGATGTTAAGCCCCGTTCAGGGCGCCAACTCGAACACCAGCACCTCGGCGTCCTGGCCCTGGGTCAGCGTCAGCCGCGATTCGCCCTCGATCAGCGCAGCATCGCCGCCTTGCAGCACCTCGCCGTTGACGACCAGGCTGCCGCGCACCAGGTGCACGTAGGCCTTGCGCGCCGGGTTCAGCGCCAGCTCGGCCTGCTCGTCGCCGTCAAACAGGCCCGCGTACAGCGCCGCATCGGCGTTCATGCTGACCGAGCCTTCGGCGCCGGTGGGCGAGGCCACCAGGCGCAAGCGGCCGCGCTTCTCGGCCTCAGCAAAGGTCTTCTGCTCGTAGCCAGGTTTGATGCCGGTGAACTTGGGTTCGATCCAGATCTGCAGAAAGTGCGTCTGCTGGTTGGGCGCGTGGTTGAACTCGCTGTGCATCACGCCGGTGCCGGCGCTCATGCGCTGCACGTCGCCGGGCGGGATGCCTTTGACGTTGCCCATGCTGTCCTTGTGCGCCAGCTCGCCCGAGAGCACGTAGCTGATGATCTCCATGTCGCGGTGGCCGTGGGTGCCAAAACCGGTGCCAGGGGCGATGCGGTCTTCGTTGATGACCCGCAGCTTGCCCCAGCCCATGTGGGCCTGATCGTAATAACCGGCAAACGAGAAGGAGTGAAAACTCTTGAGCCAGCCGTGGTCGGCGTAGCCGCGTTCCTGGGATCGTCTCAGCGTGAGCATCTGTGTTCTCCTTCGTGTGGGTGATCGATGTATGTGACTGTAGGCCTTCGAGCCACCCGCCGGGGGCTGCGGCTTTGACGCCATCATTCAAAACAATTGAATAGAATTTTGCCCATCATGCAAAACCCACGCAGCGCGCTCTCACCCGAGAACCTCAAGCTCATCGAGACCGTGGCACGCCAGGGCAGCATGGCGGCGGCCGCGCGCGAACTCGGCCTGGTGCCCAGCGCCCTGACCTACCGCGTGCGCCAGGTGGAGGACGCGCTTGACGTGTTGCTGTTCGACCGCAGCGCCCGCCGCGCCCAGCTCACACCCGCCGGTGCCGAGCTGCTGCGCGCCGGCGAACACCTGCTGCTGGAGCTGGACGCGGTGGCCCAGCGCGTCAAGCGCATCGCCACCGGCTGGGAGCCCCAGCTCACCATCGCGGCCGACGCCATCATCGCGCGCAGCACCCTGTTCGAGCTGTGCGAGGCCTTTTACGCACTGGGCGCGCCCACCCGCCTGAAGCTGCGCGCCGAAACCCTGACCGGCACCTGGGAAAGTGTGCTCAACGGCAGCGCCGACCTGGCCCTGGGCGTGGCCGCCGACCTCACGCCGTCCACCGGCATTGCGCTGGCCGACATGGGCCACCTGCCCTTCATTTTTGTGGTGGCACCACACCACCCGCTGGCCGCCGTGGAGGGCAAGCTCAGCGACGCCCAGCTGCAGCCGCACCGCGTGGTGGCCGTGGCCGATTCGACCCAGCGCGGGCGCAGCGTCAGCCTGGGCATCCTGCCGGGGCAGGACGTGCTGACCGTGCCCACCATGCAGCACAAGCTGGAGGCGCAGCTGCGCGGCCTGGGCTGCGGCTTTCTGCCACAACCGCTGGTGCAGCCCTACATCGACGCCGGCCTGCTGGTGGTCAAACCCGTGGCCCGCCCCACCCGTGTGGTGCGCGTGGCCTACGCATGGCGCGTCACCAGCCCCGACCGCAAAGACGAAGGCCGCGCGCTGAGTTGGTGGCTGGACCAATTGCGCCACCGCAACACCCGCCAGGCCTTGCTGGAAAACCACCACCGCAGCTGACGCGGCGGCTGTTACAGTGACCTCAACAACTCCACACGGTGACCATGAACAAGAAGCGCCCCTCCGCCCCCAAAGCCACCCGCCCGCCGGACGCCACCGCGACGGCGGCCCGACAGCGACACATCGCCGTCATCGGTGCCGGCATCGCCGGCGTGGTGTGTGCCCGCACCCTGGTGCAGGCCGGCCACCGCGTGACCCTGCTGGAAAAAAGCCGTGGTTTTGGCGGCCGCATGGCCACGCGCCACACCGAGTTTGGCGACTTCGACCACGGCGCCCAGTACTTCACCGTGCGCGACCCGCGTTTTGTGACCTTGCTCAAGACCGTGCCAGCCCTTGCGCGGCCCTGGAGCGCCAACACCGTGCGCGTGCTCGATGAGCTGGGCCATGTGCTGGCCAGCGCGCCGCCGCCCAGCGAGGCCCACTTTGTGGGTGCCCCCAGCATGAACGCGCTGGTGCGCCACTGGGCCCAGCCGCTGAACGACGGCAGCCTGAGCGCCGAGACCCTGCTGGAGACCCGCGTCACCCACATCGAGCGCGACGCGCTCGATGCCACCCGTTGGCAGCTGCGCACCGAAGGCCCGGCCGACGCCCAGCATGTGTACGGTGGCTTCGACCAGGTGCTGCTGGCCCTGCCCCATGTGCAGGCCGACAGCCTGCTGCGCGCCA
>JAUYSB010000212.1 GCA_030696525.1 Hydrogenophaga sp.
GCCTTGTTTTCCACGATCACGGTCTGACCCAGCACCGGTTTGAGGGCGGTGGCCAGGGTGCGGGCCATCGCGTCGGTGGGGCCACCGGGCGCGTAGGGCACGACCAGGCTGAGCGTCTTGTTCGGGAAGGGCGCGGTTTGCGCGAAGGCGCCTGCGGCCAGGCAGGCCGCGCCCAGGGCGGTGAGGATGTGGCGTCGGTTTTTCATGGGAGTCTCCTTGGGTTTTTGTTGTGAAAAATTCAGGCCAGCAAGGCCAGTGCTTCGTGTGACAACGGTGAGTCGGGTGCCAGCGGGTCGCTGGGCAGCAAGCGGTGTCGCAACACCAGCTGGGCCAGGGTGCGGCGCTCGGGGCTGCGCAGGCGCTGCGCTTCCCAGGCCATGGCGGTGGCGGTGGTGAGGTGGTAGAGGCTGGACGCGGCCCGGCGCGCCAGGGCTTCGCCGCCGTCGGCGCAGGCGGTTTCGGTCAGGCGTCTGGCGCGTTCCAGGGCCATTTCGAGGTCGCGGCGCAAGCTGTCGTCGGCGTCGAGTTCGGCCAACAGGCCACGCAGGTGCTTGTCCAGCGCGTCCAGCGACTGCTCACGTCTGACCGCGCGCAACACGTCCAGCGCCACGATGTTGCTGGTGCCTTCCCAGATCGAGCCGAGGTGGGCGTCGCGCACCAGGCGCGGGTCGCTCCATTCTTCGATGTAGCCGCAGCCGCCGCGCACCTCCATGGCGTCGCCGGTGACCTTGCGCGCATCACGGCAGGCGCGGAACTTGATCAGCGGCGTGAGGATGCGCGCCAGCGCGTAGGCGCCGGGCTCACCCGCGTCGGCGCGGCGCAGCGCCTCGGCGGTCTGGAACACCATGCTGCGCGCCTGTTCGGTGGGCAGCAGCAGCTTGAGCAGCGAACGCTGCATCAGCGGCAGGTCGATCAGGCGTTTGCCAAAGGCCTCGCGTTCGCGGGCGATGTGCAGGGCCTCGGTGGTGGCGCGGCGCATCAGGCCGGCGGCGCGCACGCCATTGGACAGGCGCGAGTTGTTGACCATGTCGGCCATCTGCGCGAAGCCCCGGCCACGTTCGCCCACCAGCCAGGCGCGCGCGCCTTCGAGGCGGATCTCGCCGCTGGCCATGGAGCGTGTGCCCAGCTTGTCCTTGAGGCGGATGATGTGATAGCGGTTGTGCGAGCCGTCGTCCAGGTCGCGTGGCAGCAGGAACAGCGACACGCCCTTCATGCCCGCCGGGTCGCCCTCCACCCGCGCCAGCACCATGGCCAGGGCGGCATCGGGGTTGGAGCAAAACCATTTGTCGCCGCTGAGCAGCCAGGCGCCGGGCATGTCGGGGTCGGGCCGCGCCAGGGTGGCCGTGGCGGCGATGTCGGAGCCGGCGCCCTGCTCGGTCATGAACATGGCGCCCTGGGCCAGGCTGTCCAGGTCCAGGCTGGTGAGGGCCGGCAGGTGGCGCTGCACCAGCTCGGGCGTGCCGTATTTTTTGAGCGTGCGGGTGAGCGAATCGGTCATGGAGACCGGGCACATCAGGCCGAACTCGGCCTGCACAAACAGGTAGGTCAGCGCGTACTTCACCAGCGCCGGCATCTGGCCCTGCCAGCCCAGCACGTCCTGCCGGTGCGAGATGGCGGCCAGACCGAAGCGGCCAAAGGCCAGGCGCTCCATCGCCACGTAGGCCGGGTGCTTGAGCACGCGCTGGTCGTCGATGCCGGTGCGGGTGCGGTGTTGCAGCTCGGGCGGGTGTTTGTCGGCGGTGCTGGCCAGGTCGTCGAGGTGGCCACCGGCCAGGGCGCCGAGTTCGTGCAGGTGCGGCTGGAGGTGGTCCAGCAGCGCGGGCGGCAGGTAGACCGACAGCAGGGCCGCGAGTTGCGGGTCGGCGCTGTAGAGGTTGGTGCCGTGCGCGTCGGGCACGGGGTGTTTGGTGGCGGCCGCGGTGGGCGCAAGAACCGGTGAACGCATGGGGCTTGTCTCCTTGCGCCCAATGGTCGGTCGATCAACAATACTTGTCCAATATTGAATATGGCTTGATTCATACAGGATTTGTATTCATGGAATTCCGTCACCTGCGCTACTTCCTGGTGCTGGCCGAGGAGCTGCACTTCAGCCGCGCTGCCCAGCGGCTGGCCATCTCGCAGCCACCGCTGTCGCTCAACATCCAGCAACTGGAGGCCTCGGTGGGCGCGCAGCTGTTCGAGCGCAACAGCCGGGGCGTGCGCCTGACGCCGGCCGGCGAGGCCTTGGTGCCGCGCGCCCGCGCCTTGCTGGAGCAGGCCCAGGAGGCCGCGCGCCACGCGCGCGACGTGGCGCGCGGGCTGGAGGGGCGGCTGCAACTGGGTTTTGTGGGCGCCATGTTGTACCGGGGCTTGCCGCAGTTGCTGCGGCGTTTTCAGGAGGCGCATCCGCGACTGCGGCTGGTGCTGCGCGAACTCAATTCGCAGGACCAGTTGATCGAAATCGCCCACGGCCAGCTCGATATCGGTTTTGTGCACAACACGCGCCTGCCCAGCGATTTTTCGCAGCTGCTGTACGCACGCGAACCCTTTGTGTGCTGCCTGCCGGCCGACCACCCGCTGGCGCGCAAGCGCCGCATCGACCTGGCCACGCTGCAGGACCAGCCTTTTGTGCTGTTCGCGCGCAGCGTGTCGCCCGATTACCACGAGCGCATCCTGGCGGTGTGCGCGGCGGCGGGTTTCCTCCCCGAGGTGCGGCATGAGGTGCGTCACTGGCTCAGCGTGGTCTCGCTGGTGTCGCAGGGGCTGGGCGTGGCGCTGGTGCCCGCCTCGCTCAAGCGGGCGCAGCTGCAGGGGGCGGTGTTTGTGCCGTTGGCGGGCGAGGTGCCAGACGCGGCGGCCGAGTCCCACGCCTACTGCATCTGGCGCGAGACCCAGGCCAACGCCGCGCGTTCAGCCTTTGTGGCGGCCGTGCGCGAGGCCGCCGACCCGCCGTAGGGGGGCTTCAGCGTGGTATTTCGACGTTGACCTGGCGCACCCCGGCCACGGGCGTGGGGAAGTCGCGCAGCGCGGCCGACACCATGGCGTTCCACAGCGCGCGGCTGTCGGGCCAGCGGCCATCGTGTTTGGCGCGGGTTTCAAAAACCACACGGCCGCTGGCGGCCTCGCGCACCACCACCGTGATCTCGCGCAGGTGGTAGGGGTTGTCCGCGATCATCAGCGGGAAACCCAGCGCGATGCCGCCGTGGCGCCCGCCTATGCCGCCGGAAATGCTCCAGTTGGGCCGCTCCCAGGGGTTCTCCCAGGGCGCCCGCGGCAGGCGCTGGCCGCCAGCGCTCACCTGCACCAGCCAGCGCACGCCCTCCTGGCCGGTTGGCAGCTGCAGGCCCCAGGCCACCAGCGCGTCGCGCACCGCCAGTTCCAGCCCGTCTTGCAGCGGGCTGGGCGCTTCCGTGCGCTGCGAGGGCAGGCGGTCGAAGGCAAAACGTTCGCCGCGCTGGGGTGCGTTGGCCGGCCACTGCGGGAAGCTTTGCACCTGGTTGTCCACCAGCATCACGCTGGCGCAGCCGCCGAGCAGGGCCGCCGCGGCCAGCAACATGGCAAGCAGGGCGCGGCGCATGGCGTCAGGCCTCCTGCACCAACGAGATCACCTGCTGCCGGGGCAGGCTGGGCGCGCCGGGCAAGGGCTCGTCGTCGAAGGCCTTGTCGCCGTCTTCGTCGGGCACGCCGGTGGCTTTCAGGCTGGCGAAGTCGTGCAGGCCCCGGTCCATCAAGTGGCTGGGCACCACGTTTTGCAGCGCGGTGGCCATGTTCTCGACGCGGCCGGGGAATTTTTTCTCCCACTCGCGCAGCATGTTGCCCACCTGCACGCGCTGCAGGTTCTCCTGGCTGCCACACAGGGTGCAGGGGATGATGGGGAATTCGCGCACCTGGGCCCAGCGGATCAGGTCTTTTTCGGCCACGTAGGCCAGCGGGCGGATCACCACGTGTTCGCCGTTGTCGCTCACCAGCTTGGGCGGCATGCCTTTGAGCTTGGCGCCGAAGAACATGTTGAGCAGCAGGGTCTGCAGCATGTCGTCGCGGTGGTGGCCCAGCGCGATTTTGGTCGCGCCCAGCTCGCCCGCGACGCGGTACAGAATGCCCCGGCGCAGTCGGCTGCACAGGCTGCACATGGTCTTGCCTTCGGGGATCACCTTCTTGACGATGGAATAGGTGTCCTGGTTCTCGATGTGGAAGGGCACGCCCACTTGGGCCAGGTACTCGGGCAGGATGTGCTCGGGAAAGCCGGGTTGCTTCTGGTCGAGGTTGACCGCGATCAGCTCGAAGCGGATGG
>JAUYSB010000223.1 GCA_030696525.1 Hydrogenophaga sp.
CTCTGTGGACTGGGCCAGGTGCGCTACCCCACGGCTGGCAATGCCTTCAGTGAAGAGGAAGCGCAGCCGTTCTACGTGAACGCGCCCTTCGGCCTGGTGCTGGTGCACAACGGCAACCTGACCAACGCCCACGCGCTCAAACACGAGCTGTTCCAGACCGACCACCGCCACATCAACACCGAGAGCGACTCCGAGGTGCTGCTCAACGTGGTGGCCCACGAAATCGAAAAATCCACCCGTGGCGTGCCGCTGCAGGTGGAGGACGTGTTCAAGGCCGTGCATGCGGTCCACAAGCGCATCAAGGGCTCGTATGCCGTCATTTCGCTGATCGCCGGCCACGGCCTGCTGGCCTTCCGCGACCCGTTTGGCATCCGCCCGCTGTGTATTGGCCGCAATGCCGACGGCGCCTTCATGGTGGCCAGCGAATCGGTGGCGCTGGAAGGCGCCGGTTTTGTGTTCGAGCGCGATGTGGCACCGGGCGAAGCGGTGTTTGTCACCCTGGACGGCCAGCTGCACAGCCAGCAGTGTGCGGACGCGCCGCAGCACTACCCCTGTGTGTTCGAGTTCGTCTACCTGGCGCGGCCCGATTCGGTGATGGATGGCATCTCGGTGTACCAGGCGCGCCTGAACATGGGCGAGACCCTGGCCAAGCGCGTGATCTCCACCGTGCCGCCCAACGAGATCGACGTCGTCATTCCCATCCCCGAATCCAGCCGCCCCAGCGCCATGCAGCTGGCGCAGCTGCTGGGCATCCCTTACCGCGAAGGTTTTGTGAAAAACCGCTACGTCGGCCGCACCTTCATCATGCCGGGCCAGGCGGTGCGCAAGAAGTCGGTGCGCCAGAAGCTCAACGTCATCGGCAGCGAATTCAAGGGCCGCAACGTGCTGCTGGTGGACGACTCCATCGTGCGTGGCACAACGTCGAAAGAAATTGTGCAGATGGCGCGCGACGCCGGCGCCCGCAAGGTCTACATGGCCAGCGCCGCGCCGCCGGTGCGTTACCCCAACGTCTATGGCATCGATATGCCAACCAAAAGCGAGCTGGTGGCGCACGGCCGCAGCATCGACGAGATCCGCCAGATCATTGGCTGTGATGCGCTGATCTACCAGGACGTGGACGCGATGAAAAAGGCCATCGGGTCGCTGAACCCGTCGCTGGCCGGCTTTGATGCCTCGTGTTTCGACGGCGTGTACGTGACCGGCGACGTGACCTCGGACGACATCGTGCGCCTGAACGAAAAACGCGTGGGCACGGAAGAGGGCGAGGACGACACCTCGCGCCTGGCGTTGCCCAATTCGCAAGAGGGCTGAACGATGACGCGCCCTTTGCATCCCGATACGTTGGCCGTGCGCGAAGCGGTGGAGCGATCGCAGTACGGCGAAAACTCAGAGGCCCTGTACCTCACCAGCGGCTACGTGCAGCCCAGCGCCGAAGCGTCGGCACGGCGTTTTGCCGGTGACGAAGAAGGCTTCACCTACGGCCGTTACGGCAACCCCACCGTGGCCAGCTTCGAGCGCCGTCTGGCGGCCATGGAAGGCGCGGAGGCCTGCATGTCCACCGCATCGGGCATGTCGGCCATTCTGATGATGTGCATGGGCCTGCTCAAGGCCGGCGACCACGTGATCTGCTCGCAATCCATGTTCGGCTCCACCATCAAGCTGATCGGCGCCGACCTGGCCAAGTTCGGCGTCGAGTCCAGCTTTGTGTCGCAGACCGACGTGAGCGCCTGGCAGGCGGTGGTGAAGCCCAACACCCGCCTGCTGTTTGCCGAAACGCCCACCAACCCGCTGACCGAGGTGTGCGACATCCAGGCCCTGGCCGACATCGCCCACAACGCCGGCGCGCTGCTGGCGGTGGACAACTGTTTTGCCACGCCCGCGCTGCAAAAGCCCATGCGTTTTGGTGCCGACATCGTCATGCACTCGGGCACCAAGTACCTCGACGGCCAGGGCCGCGTGATGGCCGGCGCCCTGTGCGCAAGCCAGCAGATGGTGACCGAAAAGTTTTTGCCCGTGCTCAAGAGCGCCGGCATGACACTGGCGCCTTTCAATGCCTGGGTGGTGCTCAAGGGGCTGGAGACGCTGGACATCCGCATGCGCGCGCAAACCGAGAAGGCCTTTGCCCTGGCGCAGTGGCTGGAATCGCACCCCGCCGTGGCCCGCGTGTTCTACCCCGGCCTGGCCAGCCACCCGCAGCACGCGCTGGCCATGCGCCAGCAGTCGGGCTTGGGTGGCGCGGTGTTGTCGTTCGACGTGAAAGCGGCCGACCCCGACCAGGCCCGCCAGCGCGCTTTCCATGTGCTCGACTCGCTGCGGGTGCTGTCGCTGTCCACCAACCTGGGCGACACCAAAACCCTGTGTGCCCACCCCGCCAGCACCTCGCACGGCCGCCTCACCGAGGCGCAGCGCCAGGCGGCCGGCATCGGTCAGGGGCTGGTGCGCGTGGCCGTGGGCCTGGAACATTTTGACGACGTGACCGCCGATCTGCAGCGTGGTCTCAGCAGTTACTGAATATGACTCAAACCTCACCGGTTCGCACCCGTTTTGCCCCATCGCCCACCGGTTTCATCCACCTGGGCAACATCCGCTCGGCGCTGTACCCGTGGGCGTTTGCCCGCGCCAGCGGTGGCACCTTCATCCTGCGCATCGAAGACACCGACCTGGAGCGCTCCAGCCAGGCCGCGGTGGACGTGATCATCGAAGGCATGAAGTGGCTGGGCCTGGACCACGACGAAGGCCCGTTCTACCAAATGCAGCGCATGGACCGCTACAAGGTGGTGCTGGCCGAGATGGTGGAAAAAGGCCTGGTCTACCCCTGCTACATGAGCGTGGCCGAGCTGGACGCGCTGCGCGAGCGCCAGATGGCGAACAAGGAAAAGCCGCGTTACGACGGCACCTGGCGGCCCGAGCCGGGCAAGGTGTTGCCCGCCATCCCCGAAGGCGTCAAACCCGTGCTGCGCTTCAAGAACCCGCAGGGCGGCTCGGTCGTTTGGGAAGACAAGGTCAAGGGTCGGGTCGAGTTCAGCAACGACGAACTCGACGACCTGGTGATCGCGCGCCCCGATGGCACGCCGACCTACAACTTCTGTGTCGTGGTGGACGACATCGACATGGACATCACCCACGTGATCCGGGGCGACGACCATGTGAACAACACGCCGCGGCAGATCAACATTTTCAAGGCCCTGGGCAAAGAGCCGCCGGTGTATGCCCACCTGCCCACCGTGCTGAACGAGCAGGGCGAGAAGATGAGCAAGCGCAACGGCGCCAAGCCCGTCACGCAGTACCGCGAAGAAGGCTACCTGCCCGACGCCATGGTCAACTACCTCGCGCGCCTGGGCTGGAGCCACGGCGACGACGAGATTTTCAGCCGCGAGCAGTTTCTGGGCTGGTTCAACCTCGACCACCTGGGCAGCAGCGCCGGCCGCTTTGACGAAGCCAAGCTGCGCTGGGTCAACGCCCAACACCTCAAGGCGCTGGACAACACCGTGCTGGCGCCACTGGTGGCCGAGCAACTGGCCAAGCGTGGCATCACCGCCGACGCCCGCCTGCCCGCGCTGTGCGCCCTCTACAAAGACCGCTGCGACACCACCGTGGCCCTGGCCGACTGGGCACAGGCGCACTACGCGGACGTCAACCCGAAGGCCGAGGACCTGGCCCAGCACGTGACCGATGCGGTCAAGCCCGCCATCGCCTCGCTGGCCGCGCGCTTGCAGGCCTGCGTTTGGGACAAGGCGTCGATCGCTGCGGCCCTCAAGGAGACGCTGGCCGAACACGGCATCAAGATGCCGCAATTGGCCATGCCGGTGCGGGTGCTGGTCATGGGCACGCCCAACACACCCTCGCTGGACGCGGTGCTCGAACAGCACGATCGCGAAAAAATTGTGGGCCGCTTGCAAAAAGCGTAAAAAGTCCACTATAATTTGAGGCTCGCTAGGTCGCAACGACAAACAGTGAAAACTGAATGAAAAAGTGATCTGCGAACAGCAGTCTTGTTGGGGGTATAGCTCAGCTGGGAGAGCGCTTGCATGGCATGCAAGAGGTCAGCGGTTCGATCCCGCTTACCTCCACCAACAAAGCACAGAGAAACATAGTTTTGACGTGCTAGAATGCTGGGCTTCGGAAGTCGAAAGACAGCCGAACAAACTGGAAAGTTCCAAGGTTTTGACCCTATCGTCTAGAGGCCTAGGACATCACCCTTTCACGGTGAGTACCGGGGTTCGAATCCCCGTAGGGTCGCCAAGTTGTAGCGCTTGGCTGGTTGATGAGAGTTGACCGGCGAATGCTGCCTGCCAGGAGTGGTAGTTCAGTTGGTTAGAATACCGGCCTGTCACGCCGGGGGTCGCGGGTTCGAGTCCCGTCCACTCCGCCAAAGCATTCAGAAGCCCCGCAAGTCATTGACTTGCGGGGCTTTTGTTTTGGTGCCGCCACGCCATCATGCGGCCAGCAGGTGCTGCGGCGCCTCGGGCTGTGCGCGCGTGCTGGCGGAAAACTGGATCAGGGCTTCGATGCTCATTTCCCGCGACAGCAGGTGGCCCTGGCCCTGGGTGATGCCCAAGGCGTGCAACTCGTCCAGCTGGCCCCAGGTTTCCACGCCTTCGGCCACAAAGGTGGCGTTGTAGCGCTGTGCCGATTCCAGCGCCAGCTGTATGGCCGAGCGCATCCTCGGGTTGCCGATCAGCGCCACCATGGTGTGGTCCACCTTGAGTTCGGCGAACTGAAAGCGCGCCAGCACCGTGAGCCCTGAATAGCCGCTGCCGAAATCGTCGAGCGAGAGTTTGATGCCACCTTCGTGCAGCAGCCGGGCGTTTTCTCGCACGGTGTCTATGTCGGGCACCGGGTCGTACTCGGTGAGTTCGAGCACCACCGCGTGGCTGGGCAGGCCAAAGCGTTTGAGCAGCTCCAGCAGCCGTAGCGCAAAGTCGGCGGTGACCAGTGACGCGCTGGAGATGTTGACCGACAGCGGACGCGCACCACCGGTGAGGGCCCATAGGTGGTAGTCGCGGCACACGCGTTCGATGGTGCTCCACTCGAACGCGGCCAGCAGTTTGTGGCGTGCCGCCAGCACCAGCACCTGCCCAGGAGGCACATGTTGCCCATGCCCGTCGCGAAAACGCAGCAGCGCCTCGGCGCCCAGCACCTCGCGGGTGCGCAGGTCGCACTTGGGCATGTAGGACATGGGCGGGCCGTTGGCGTCAATCCAGTCGCCCAGGCTGGCCAGCAGTTGCACCTCGCGGCGTGCCACGTGGGCAAAACTGGTGTGCAAAAAGCTCACATTGCGCACGTCCTGCCCTTGCGCGTGCAGGTAGAGACCGAGGTCACGCAGCGCGCTGGCGGCGTCGTTGTGGCGCAGCGCGTCGCAGGTGGCCACGGTCATGGTCAGCGCTGGTGCGGGACCGGTGTCCGACAGGCCATGCATTTTCAGGCTCAGTTCCTGGTGCAGCCGGTTGGCCAGGCCGCTGCTGTCGAGTTCGGCTGGGGTGACGCCCGTGAGCACCAGCACCAGGCTCAGATCGGTGAACTGAAACGCACGCACCTCGTAGGCCTGCAGCATCGAACTCAAGGGTTCCTCGTGCACCGAGGTGGCGAGCCGTTGCAGGAATTTGTCGCCCCAGCCGTGCCCTTGTGAGAGCAGCATCTGGGTGTGGTTGTTCACGCCTATGCTGATCATGGCCATTTTGTGGGGCGTGGTGCGGCTGAAGTTGTGGCCCAGGTATTCGCTGAGTGCGCGCCGGTTGGGCAGCTGGGTCAGCGAGTCCTTGCGGCTGTTGTGCCAGTCGTGGCGCTGGCGCCTGCGGTCCTGGGCGTCGAGCCGGAAGATCGCAAAAACGCTGGCGAAAAAAACCAGCGCCGGGCCGGCCATCAGCACCTTGCGCACCAGCGAGCCGAGCGAATTTTTGTAGGGCAGGAGATCGAAGCTCACCCACTCCTTGGGCAACTGGTGCAGCCCCAGCAGCAGCAGGCCGGAGGCCACTAGCGTCAACGAGCGTATGGCCCACATCCAGAGCACGTGCCGCACGCCGACGTCGGCCAGTTCGAGGTGGCGGTACCAGTGGTGGGCCCAGATGCCGCCGAGCGTGACAATGGCCATGTCGATGCCGGTGTACACCCCTTGCACCGTGCCCGCAAACTGCAGGCGCGCACCAAAAATCAGCACATAAGCCACCAAGCCACCTCGCCAGCCGCCCAGCATGCCCGCCAGGAACAGCATGTCGTAGCGTATGGGGGCGCTGGACGGGGGTGGCAGGTAGATGTGCAGCAGCGCGCTGATGCCATAACCGGCCACCGCCAGCACCACGGCGTACAACATGCCGGCCTGTTGCGCGGAAATGCGCATGGGCCGCGTCAACACCAGGATCAGGGCCAGCAGGCCGAGCACGGCAGCGTACTGCCACATGAACATGGGGATGGGCCCCAGCTCGTAACGAATCAGTTCAAGCCATGACATGGCGGTTTCTCCCTGGTTCGGCTGTGTGCCGAATCTGGGAGCAAACATAGCATCAATTGCTGAGAGTGTTAATAACTGTTTCTCAAAATGTAATTACTCGTTACAAAGCTGAGTTTTTAGCATTTGATTTTAAACATTTTGACAGTCAGGCCATTTTTTGAGTGGGCAGCAGCCGCAACAAGCCGGTGGCCAGGGCAATGCCCAGCAAGATCACGGCACCACACACGACCATCCAGCCGGTCAGGGATTCGCCCAGGAACAGCGTGCCGTAGAACACCGCGAACAGCGGGATCAGGAAGGTCACCGTCACCGCCTTGGACGGCCCGGCATGGGCAATCAGCCGGAAATAGAGGATGTAGGCCAGCGCGCTGCAGAACACCGCCAACGCCACAATCGCCAGCCAGGCCTGGGCGCTGGGGGCCTGTTCGGGCCAGAACAGCAGGGTGGGCACGGCCAGGCCCACGGTGGCGCCGATCTGGCTGCCGGTGGCGTTGACCAGGGGCGGCACACCGGCCAGACATCGCTTGGCGTAGTTGGCGGCCACGCCATAACACAGCGTGGCGCCCAGGCAGGCCAGCACGGCCCACCCGGTGCCGCCGGCCTTGAAACTGGCTTTTTCCCAGGACAACAAGGCCACGCCGGCAAAACCCAGGGCCAGGCCCAGCAGCCGGTTCCTGTCGGGCCGGTCCTGCAGCCACAACCAGGCCACCAGGGCGCCGAACAGCGGTGTGGTGGCGTTGAGGATGGCGGACAGGCCGGTGGAAATCGACATCACCGCATAGGAATAGAGCGCAAAAGGGATGGCCGAACTCAGCAGGCCTGACACGAACAGCGCACCGGCCCGCTGGCGCAACAGGCCGAGCTGCCCGCTGCGCCACAGCAGCGGCAGCAGCACCAGCGCGGCCAGCCCGACGCGACAGCCGGCGGCGGCCCAGGCGCCAAATTCCGCGGCGCCAAAACGCATGAACATGAAGGAGGCGCCCCAGAGTGCGGCCAGCAGCACGAACTCGGCCGCAACAGTGGATTTCATGAAAACAGATCGTGTGTGGTGCCCGCAGGCACGGGGGCCGGGTGGCCGCTTTCCAGGCGCAGCAGCGCGGTCTTGCGCCACAGGCCACCGGCGTAGCCGGTGAGGCTGCCGTCCGCGCCCATGACGCGGTGGCAGGGCACGATGATACCGACCGGGTTGCGGCCCACGGCGGCCCCCACGGCGCGCACGGCGGCGGGGCGGCCGATCTGGCGCGCCAGTGCGCCGTAGCTCAGCGAGCCGCGCATGGGGATGGCCACCATGGCTTGCCAGACCGCAGATTGAAAAGGCGTGCCGTGGCGCAGGTCCAGCGGCAGCTCGAAAGCCTCGCGCGTGCCGCTGAAGTAGTCTGCCAGTTGTTCTGCGGCGGCCCGCAACACCGGGTGGCTGGGCGGGCCGTCGTCCCACTGGGCGGGCAGCCAGGGCGGCAGGTGTTTCTGCTCCTCAAACCACAGGCCACACAGGCCTTGCTCGCTGGCGGCCAGCAGCAAGTGGCCCAAGGGGCTGGCGATGCGGGCGTGGGCGATCACGTGTTGTGCGCTTTTCATGGTGTTTCCTTGGGGGCAAGTGCAGCGGTGTGCCAGGCACGCACGACGGCGTAGGCGCGCCAGGGCCGCCAGGCTTGCGCGCGGCGTTCGGCTTCGCGCGTGGCCTCGCGCAGGCCCAGGTGGCTCAGACCCAGCGCGTGGTGCAGGGCCACGTCGCCAGCGGGAAAGGCGTCGGGCCAGTGCAGGGCGCGCATGGCGATGTAGTGGGCGGTCCAGTCGCCAATGCCGGGCAGGGCTTTGAGTGCGGCCATGGTGGCGGCGGGCGGCGCGGCGGTGTCGAGCTGCAGCGAACCGCTGGCCACCCCCAGCGCCAGGGCGCGGATGGCCGCTTGCCGCTGGCGCGTGATGCCCTGTTCGCCCAGGTCCTGCTCGCTGGTGAGTGCCAGCACCTCGGGCGCGGGAAACAGGTGGGTGAGGCCGGGCCAGGGCGTGACGATGGGCGTGCCCCAGCGCTTGACCAGCCGCTGCGCCAGGGTGCGTGCCGCCTTGACGGTGATTTGCTGACCCAGCACGGCCCGCACGGCTTGCGCAAAGCCATCCAGCGCGCCGGGCAGGCGCTGGCCGGCCGCGTCGGGAAAGGTGGCGTGCAACACCGCGTGCACGCGGTCGGGCTGCAGGTCCAGGTCCAGCACGTGCCGCACCCGTTGCAGCACCTGCCGCAGCACCGGCGCCAGGCCATCGGCCACCTGCAGGTGCACGAGTGGTTGGCGCGCATCGAAGCGCGCCATGACCCATCCGGCGTGTGTTTGTGTGCCTTGGCGCACGGTGAGGGTGCTGCCCCACTGTGCCTGCGCCATGTCCACCCATTCGACGCCCACCATGGCGCGCTGGCCCAGAAAGCTCAGCAGGTGGGCCACGTCCAGCGGTGGCCGGTAGGCCAGCTTGAACTGGAAGCCGCCCGAGGTGTCGCCGGCGGTGGCAGTGCCAGTGCCGGGACGGAGGCGCAGTTGCAAGGGGTTCAGGCCATAACGTTCGTGCCACGCGGCGTGAAAACGCCGTTGCGAGGCGAAGCCGCTCAGTGCAGCTACGGTGGACACCGGCAAACGCGTGTCGGTCAGCAGCAGCTTGGCGCTGAGCAGGCGCAGCGTCTGCACGTACTGCAGCGGGCTGGTGCCCCAGTGGGCGGTGAAGATGCGGCGCAGGTGGCGCTCGCTCACGCCCAGGCGCTGCGCCACCTGGGCCACGCTGCCCGCTTCGGTGTGGCCATCGGCGGCGTCGCGCAGCAGCCGGGCCGCGTCCAGCGCCAGCAGCTGGCTGGCGTCTTCGGTGCTCCAGGCCGCCACGTGGTTGCCGCTGGCCGGCGCCAGCTCCGGCCGGCAGCGCAGGCAGGGGCGAAAACCCGCCGCTTCGGCCTGCGCGGCGTGGCCAAAAAAGCGGCAGTTGTCGGCCTTGGGCGTGCGCACCCGGCAGACCGGCCGGCAGTAGATGCCAGTGCTGGTCACGCCAGTGAAAAACACACCGTCAAAGCGGTTGTCCCTGGCCTTGAGGGCCAGGTAGCAGGCGTCGGGGTCCAGCGAGTCCATGGGCTCATCATAGAAGGGCCGCAGAAGAAAAATCGCCGTTTTCGGACATGCGGTTGTGCCCGAGCCATGGTCCGTTCGGTTGGCCGGGTGGCGGGAGTGCCTGCCTACAATGCGCAAGCCGTTTCAACCGCACACTGTTTCATGCAAGTCCAACCCGCTATCTTCAAGGCCTACGACATCCGTGGCGTCGTGCCCGACGCCCTCAACACCGAGGTGGCCCATGCCTTGGGCCGGGCCTTTGGTGCCGAAGCCCTGGCGCAAGGCGAAACCACGGTGGCCGTGGGGCGCGATGGCCGCATCAGCAGCCCCAGCCTGGCCCAGGCGCTGATCCAGGGGCTGACCGAAGCCGGTGTGGACGTGATCGATGTGGGCATGGTGACCACGCCCATGCTGTACTTCGCGGCCAGCACCGCCTGCCGCAGCGGCATCCAGGTGACCGGCAGCCACAACCCCAAGAACTACAACGGCTTCAAGATGGTGATGGCCGGCCGCGCCATTTACGGTGACGACATCCAGGGTTTGCGCCGCCGCATGGAAACGGGCGACCTGCCCACCCGTGCGCCGGGCCAGGCGCGCACGCTGGACGTGGGCGACACCTACCGTGAGCGCATCGTGGGCGACGTGAAGCTGGCCCGGCCCATCAAGATCGTGATGGACTGTGGCAACGGCGTGGCCGGCGCCTCGGCACCCGCGCTGTTCCGCGCCCTGGGCTGCGAGGTGATCGAGTTGTTCAGCGAAGTCGATGGCGAGTTCCCCAACCACCACCCCGACCCGAGCAAACCCGAAAACCTGCGCTGGCTGATCGAAGCGCTGCAAGCGTCTGACGCCGAACTGGGCCTGGCTTTTGATGGCGACGGCGACCGGCTGGGCATCGTCACCAAAAGCGGCGAGAACATCTTCCCCGACCGCCAGATGATGCTGTTCGCGCAGGACGTGCTCTCGCGCGTGCCCGGCGGCACCATCCTGTTCGACGTCAAATGCACCCAGCGCCTGGCACCCGCCATCGCAGCGGCCGGCGGCGTGCCGCTGATGTTCAAGACCGGCCACTCGCTGATCAAGGCCAAGATGAAAGAAGTCGATGCGCCGCTGGGTGGCGAGATGAGCGGCCACATCTTCTTCAAGGAGCGCTGGTATGGTTTCGACGACGGCAGCTACGCGGGCGCCCGCCTGCTTGAAATTTTGAGCCGCCACGCCAACCCGTCGGCCGTGCTCGAAGCCCTGCCCACCAGCCACAGCACGCCCGAACTCAACGTCGCCTGTGCCGAGGGCGAGCCGCACGCCCTGGTGGCCAAGCTGCAGCAGACCCGCTTCGAAGCACCGGCCCAGGTGTCCACCATCGATGGTCTGCGTGTCGATTGGCCCGATGGTTTTGGCCTGATCCGCGCCAGCAACACCACGCCGGTGCTGGTGCTGCGCTTCGAGGGCCAGACGCCCGAGGCCCTGCACCGCATCGAGGCGCGCATGATGGCCTTGCTCACGTCGGTCAAGCCCGACGCCGTCATCCAGCAGGCCGCACACTGATGGCAACACCGCGCCCCAGCGACGACCCCGAGGTCATCGTCTTCAACCTCAAGAAGCGCTACACGGGCGTTTCGGCCACGGTCAACGCGCTGGTGCCCATCCAGCTGGGCCAGTGGCGCCTGGCCTATTGCGGCACGCCGCTGCCCCACGGCGTGCCGGGGATGACGCTCAAGCAGGCCATCGCGCTGTCGCGCAAGCCACCGGCCGGGCGGCCATTCCGCATCTGGCACGTGCGCCGCGACCACGAAATGATGGCCGGCCTGTGGGCGCGCGACGTGTTGCGTCTCCCCATCAAGCTGGTGTTCACTTCTGCTGCCCAGCACCTGCACGGGCGTTTTCCGCGCTGGCTGATTTCGCGCATGGACGCGGTGATCTCCACCACGCCGCTGGCGGCCAGCTTTGTGCCCAACACCACGGCCGTCGTGCCGCACGGCATCGACCTGTTGCGTTTTGCACCCCCGCCCGACAAGCGCCATGCCTGGGCCGACAGCGGCTTGCCTGGCCACTACGGCATAGGCACCTTTGGTCGCGTGCGGCCCGACAAAGGCAGCGACGTGTTTGTGGACGCCATGATTGCCGCGCTGCCGCATTTGCCCGACGCCACCGCCGTCATCGCCGGCCTGGCCCAGCCCCAGCACCAGGCTTACGAGAAGGCCTTGCGCGAGAAGATCGCCGCCGCTGGCCTGAGTGAGCGCATCGTGTTTTTGGGCGAGGTGCCGGCGGCCGAAGTGCACCGCTGGTACCAGCGCTGCCTGCTGTGTGTGGCCTGCCCGCGCTACGAACCCTTTGGCCTCACGCCCTTCGAGGCGGCGGCCACCGGCTGTGCCGTGGTCTGTTCGCGCACCGGCGCGTTCGATCAGTTGGCGGTGCCCGGCGAAACCGGCGAGCTGGTGGACACCGGCGATGCTCCTGCCCTGGCCGACGCGGTGCAACGCGTGATGGCCGACCCGCAGCGCGCGCTGGCCATGGGTGAGGCCGCGCGCCAACGCGTGACCGCGCGTTTTTCGCTGGCGCAGGAGGCGGCCGGCATCGGCCGTGTCTACAGCCAACTGTTCGACCGCGCATGACGCTGGTGCAGCGCCTGGCCTTGTTGGCCTATGGCCTGTTGACCACCTTGGCCCAGCCGCTGCTGCGGCGCAAGCTGCGCCGGCGCGGTCAGGCCGAGCCGGGCTACCTGGACGCGGTGGACGAGCGTTTCGGCCACTACGGTGACGAGGCCGGGTCGAACGGGTGGGTGTGGGTGCATGCGGTCTCCTTGGGCGAAACCCGTGCCGCCACGCCCTTGATCGCGGCGCTGCGCGAACAACACCCCGGCTTGCGCCTGCTGCTGACCCACGGCACCGCCACCGGCCGCGCCGAGGGCCAGCGCCTGCTGCGCCCCGGCGACCGGCAAGCCTGGCTGCCCTGGGACACGCCGGGCGCCACGCGCCGTTTTGTCCAGCATTTCCGTCCCGCCGTGGGCGTGCTGCTGGAAACCGAGGTCTGGCCCTGCCTGACGCAGGCCTGCCGCACGGCGAGGGTGCCGCTGCTGCTGGTCAACGCGCGCCTGAGCGACAAGTCGCTGAAGCAGGCGCTGCGCCTCAAGACCTTGTCGCAGGCCACTTACGGCGCGCTGCACGCGGTGTACGCCCAGACCGATGCCGATGCCCAAAGACTGCGCCAGCTCGGCGCGCCGGTGGCGGGTGTGTTCGGCAACCTCAAGTTCGACGCCACGCCCCATGCCGCGCAATTGGCGTTGGCGCGGGTTTGGCGCGAGGCGCCCCAGGCGCGCCCGGTGGCCATGCTGGCCAGCTCGCGCGAGGGCGAGGAGTCGCTGTGGCTCGCCCAACGCCGGCCCGGTGTGTTGTGGCTGCTGGTGCCGCGCCACCCGCAGCGTTTTGACGAGGTGGCGGCTTTGCTGGCGGGCGCGGGCATGACGGTTTCCCGGCGCAGTCATTGGGCTGAGGCAGGGCCGTCTCCCGCAGACTGGCAAGCCGACGTGTGGCTGGGCGACTCCTTGGGCGAAATGGCGCTGTATTACGGCCTGGCCGACGTTGCCTTGTTGGGCGGCAGTTTTGCACCCTTGGGCGGGCAGAACCTGATCGAGGCGGCGGCCTGCGGCTGCCCGGTGCTCATGGGCCCCCACACCTTCAACTTTTCGGAAGCGGCCGAACGGGCCGAGGCTTGTGGTGCGGCGCTGCGTGTGGCCGACATGGGCGAGGCCTGTGGGTTGGCGGTGGAACTCTTGCGCGATGGAGTGCGTTTGGCGGCGGCCCGGCAGGGTGCGGTGGCGCTGGTTGACGGTGGGCGAGGGGCTGTGTTGCGTACGGTCGATGTCGTGCTTGCGGCTGTTGC
This sequence comes from Hydrogenophaga sp., assembly GCA_030696525.1. Lineage (GTDB taxonomy): Bacteria > Pseudomonadota > Gammaproteobacteria > Burkholderiales > Burkholderiaceae_C > Hydrogenophaga. The sequence continues at coordinate 13,402 of JAUYSB010000223.1, forward strand.
TGCTGGGCCTGAGCGACAGGCCTGACTGGCTCCGCGGCTGTCCCCCGTCGGCTTCGCCTCCTCCGCCTTTATGCCGCTGCGCCAGCCAGGCCTGTCACTCAGGCCGCCTGCACGCTGGCGCGCCAACGGTGGCGAGCGTACAGCGTTTCAGATCGGGGTGGCATGCTGCCCTGTGCAGCGAAGTAAAGGCGGAGGGCGCGCAGCGCCCGGGGGACATGAGCGGAACAGGGCACCCAGCCGCCCCGATCCGCGATGTCAAACCAGCGAAAGTTATTTGGCCAACAACGCGTCAATGGCCGCCAGATCCTCGGCCTTCAACACCCCACCGGCCTGCTTCAAACGCAGCGTGCCGACCAGCACGTTGTAGCGCGCCACGGCCAGATCGCGTTTGGTCTGGAACAACTGGCTTTGCGCGTTGAGCACGTCGATGTTGATGCGCACACCCACCTGGTAACCCAGCTTGTTGGCGTCCAGCGCGCTCTGGCTGGAGGCCTCGGCGGCTTCCAACGCCTTGACCTGGCCCAGGCCGGACACCACACCAAAAAACGCCGCGCGGGTGGCCTGCGCCACGTTGCGGCGGGCGGCTTCGAGGTCGGTGCGGGCTTTGTCTTCCAGCGCCGCCGCTTCGACGATGCGGTTTTCCAGCGCGCCGCCGGTGTACAGCGGCAGGTTGAACTGCACACCCACGCTGGCGGTGTTGGTGCGCACATTGCCCGACGACAGGGCCGAGGTGCTGGGCGAGCGGGCGAGCTGGTACTGGCCGGTCAGGTCCACCGTGGGCTTTTTGCCGGCCTGCGCGCGCCGAGTCTCCAGCGCCGCGATGTCCAGCGCCGCACGCGCCTGGCGGATGCCGGGGTGGGCGTTTTCCGACTGCGCCACCCAGGGCGCCACGTCGTCTGGCGCGATGGCCGGCAGGTTGACTGGGGCGGCCAGCGGCAGCGGCGCGGTGCCGCTGCGGCCCACCAGCTGGTCCAGCGCCAACCGCTTGACGCGCAAATCGTTTTCGGCCGCGATCTCTTGCGCCACCACCAGGTCGAAGCGGGCCTGGGCTTCGCGCGAATCGGTGATGGTGGAGGTGCCGACCTCGAAGTTGCGCTTGGCGGCGGCCAGCTGTTCGGCCACGGCGGTTTTTTGCGCCTTCACGAAGGTGAGCGTGTCCTGCGCGGCCAGCACGTCGAAATAGGCTTGCGAGCTGCGCACGATCAGGTCGTGTTCGGCTGCCAGCAACTGGCCTTCCGCCACCTCCAGCGATTTCTGACCTTGCTCGAACGCGATCTGGGTGGCCGGGCGGTACAACGGCAGGCTGGCCGAGAGGGCCGCGTTCTGGCTGTTGGTGTCGCGGTTGCCGGTGAGGCTGCTGTCGATGTTGGCGACGTTGGCACCGGCGCTCAGCGCGGCTTGCGGGCGCAGGCCGGCACGCGCCTGTTCGGCTTTGGCCAGGTTGGCCTGGTAGAGCGAGCGTGCCGACAGGTAGGTGGCGTCAAAGTCTCGCGCTGAGCTGTACAGCGTGCCCAGGCTCTGGGCCAGGCCGGGCAGGGCGGCGCCCGCCAGGCTCAGGGAGAGGCCCGCTTGCACCAGGGCGCGCCACAAGGGGCGGTGAGGCGTGGCGACAGGGGCGGCCAAGGCGTGCGGGCGTCGGTTCATGCGAAAAGTCCTGGTTG
>JAUYSB010000248.1 GCA_030696525.1 Hydrogenophaga sp.
CTCAAAAGTGGGAGGCCACCATACCCGTTTACAAAGCGAACAGGAAAGTCAATGAAATCAACGGTCTACCCAGACCACCCCCGCGCCAGTGCTAGCTTTGCGTACCGTCACTTATTGCACTGAAAACGAGGAGACCCCCTCGAGCACGCCCGCCAACGCCCAGACCGGCACCTATCCCGAGCGGCCGATCCGCTTCATCCTCTCCGCGCCGGCAGGAGGCAGCCTGGACGCGCTGGGACGCGTCATCGGTGAAAAGCTGGGCACGGCGTGGCAGCAACCGGTGGTGGTCGAATCCCGGGCCGGCGCGGCGGGCATGCTGGCAGCCACGGCCGTGGCGAAGGCCCCGCCGGACGGCTACACCGTCCTGCTGAGCCTTGCGTCCGTCGTGCAGAACACCGTCTTGCGCCGTGCGACCCCTTACCGCCTGCAGGACCTCACCCCGGTATCCCTGGTAGCGACCATGCCGGTGGTGCTGGCGGTCAGGGGCGACAACCCCGCCAAATCGCTCGACGGCCTGGTCCGCATGGCCAGGGAACCCCAGCATCGCGTGAGCCTCGCGTCCTGGGGCAACGGCTCGACCGGACACATCATCAGCGAAGCCATCGGCCAGAAGTCCGGGGCCAACTTCATCCATGTCGCGTACAAGGGCGAGGCAGAGCCGCTGCCCGACCTGCTTGGCGGACGCGTGACTGCGGCTACCGGGTCCCCGGGCTTCTACTTGAGCCAGCTGAAGGACGTTCGCATCCTGGCCGTCGCGGCGCCCGCGCGCCTGAGCAAGATTCCCGACGTGCCGACCTTCGAGGAAGCAGGCTACCCCCTGGCGAATCTTTCCGGTTGGGGCGGGTTCTTCGTGCCGGCGGGCACTCCGGCCCCGATCACCGCCAGGCTTTCAGCCGAAATCCAGAGGATCGTCGCACTGCCGGAAGTGGCGCAGCGCATCCGGTCGATGGAGTACGAGCCGGTGGGCAGCAGCAGCGAGGCGTTCGCGCGGTTCATCGAAAAGGACGCGGCGCAATGGGCTGCCGTGGTCAAGAAAGGCAACATCGTCCTCGATTGATGCGGTCCGGGTCGGCGCTAGCCTGCGGCGGCGCTGCGACCCACGCGGTAGCCGAACACGATGGCCGGCCCCAGCGTCGCTCCGGGCCCCGGGTAACTGCCCTGCATGATGGACGCCGCATCGTTGCCGCACGCGAACAGCCCCGGGATGGGCGCGCCGCCCGCATCCAGGACCTTGCCGTCGCCGTCGGTCGCCAGGCCCGCGCTCGAAGCCGCATCGGCCGCGTGGATCTCCAAGGCGCAGAACGGCGGCGCCGCGATGGGGCCGAGGCAGGGATTCGGTGCGTGCGCCGGATCGCCGTTGAAGCGGCCGACTTCCGTTCCGCCTTTGCCGAAGTCGAGGTCGCTACCGGTGTCGGCAAAGCCGTTCGTGCGTGCAACCGTTGCGGCCAGTCCGCTCGCGTCGATGCCCACCCGCCGCCCCAGTGCCGCGAGCGTCGGCTCGCAGGCGATGTAGCCGTTGCGCACCCACCGCCCCAGCCTGCGCGTGCCGGGCGGTATGACGCCCAATCCGTAGCGCCGCACGAACGCCGCGTCGCAGACCAGCCAGGCGCGGCCTTGCGGCAGCAGTCCTTCGACGAAGTGGTGATAGGACAGCGACTCGTCGACGAAGCGGCGGCCCGCTACATTGACGGCGATCAATCCGGGCTTCGCGCGGTCGAGGAACAGGTGCGGAAACAGGCCGCCGGCGGTGGACGTCCCCGGCACCACCGACACCGGTTGCCAGAGCAGGTTGCCGAGCGCGTGCCGTTCGATCGCGGCGCCGGCGCGCCGCGCGGCGAGCATGCCGTCGCCGCGCACGGACTCCGCCGCCAGTGAGCGGAAACTGTCGCCATCCGGCACCAGTTCGCGTCGCAGCGCCGCTTGGTGCCCGACGCCGCCCGTGGCCAGGACGACGGCGGGCGCGGCAACGTGCCGCACCGCGCCATCCGCCTGGTCGAAGGAGGCGCCGACCACTCGTCCTTCGTGCACCTCGAGATCGCGCAAGCGCCACCCGAAGCGAACGTCCACCTTCGCCGCCAGCAGGCTCTGGAACAAGCGAGCCACCAGGGCGTTGCCCATGACCAGCCGGGTGCCGCGCGGATGCCGCAGCCGGTCGGCGGCGTAGCGCGCCACCAGGCGCGCGCTGTGCAGGAAATCCTTCCAGGAACCGTAGCGGCCAACCAGCGCCTGGATGTCGGCCTTGCCGACCATCATGCCGCCCAGCAGCATGAACCCGGGCAGCGGCGGGCGGATGCGCGCGAAGTCCGCTCCCAGCGTTCGTCCGTCGAAAGGCAGCGGTCCGACGGCCCTGCCGGCGATGGCCGCACCGGGCTGCGGCAGGTAGTCGGGATGCTTGCCGGCACTGGCGAACACCACCGAACTGCGTTCCTCGAGATACGCGAGGGCCTCCGCCGTCGTGTCGAGGAAAGCTTGCCGCCGGCCACGCGCGTCGTCCGGCCCGAGCAGGGCCCGGAGGTACGTGGCGGCCTGCTGCACGGTGTCGCCGTGACCGGCGCGCGCCGCGTGCGGGTTGCCGGGCACCCACAACGTGCCGGCGGATGTGCTGGTGGTTCCGCCCACCTGCTGCGTGGCTTCCGCCAGGATCACGCGCCGGCCTTCGAGCGCCGCCACCAGCGCGGCCGTCATGCCGGCGGCACCGGCGCCGACGACCAGAAGGTCCGCCGCGTCGCCGTTCAGGGCAGGCGCCATTGCAGCAGCGAATACGGCGGCGCGGCCTGCGGATGGTGTTCGAACACGCCGGTGACCTCCGCGCCGATGCTCACCTCCTGGCGGGGATCACCCAGCAGGTTGCCCACCATCCGCACGTTGCCCGCGTGCGGCAGTTCCACCAGCACGGCAAGGTACGGGCAGCGCTCCTTCAGCGCGGGATGCACCGGATGCCAGACGCGCTCGAAGCTGTAGATGCGTCCTTCGGGCGCCACCTCGACCCACGCGGGATCGAACGCATGGCAGCGGTGGCAGATCCACTCGGGACCGAACTGCCAGCAGCCGCAGGAAGCACAACGCTGGACCAGCAGCCGGCCCTGCTGCAGCCCCCCCCAGTAAGGCGCCGACAAGCCGTCGGGCTCGGCCACAGGGACCGGCAAACCGGCGGGAAGGTAGGAGGATTCGCTGTGCATCGCCATGCTCACAGGACGTTCGCCGAACCGAGCAGCAGGTCGCTGACGGGCGAGACCATCGGGCCGCCCACGACCAGCGCAACGTCGTTGCGCTGCGCCTGGTTGGTCGACGTGCCCCGCACCTGCCGCACGGCTTCCAGCAGCAACTCGAAGCCGTGTATGTAGCACTCGGCCAGGTTGCCCCCGCTGGTGTTCAGCGGCAGCCGTCCGCCTTGCGCGACCAGGTTGTCGAGCGTGAGGAAGTCGTTGGCTTCCTCGGGGGCGAAGAAGCCGTGCTCCGCCAGCGCCATCAGCACGCCGCCGGTGAAGTTTTCGTAGGCCTGGACCACGCCGACGTCCTTCGGGCCGAGGCCCGCCATGCGATAGAGCTCCGGCGCGACGGTGCCGAAGTTGGCCGAGGCGTAGGCTGTCGAGTTGTGGGCCGTGCTTCCGAACCGCTCGCCCGAGCCGGCCGCGGCGCCCAGCAGGAACACCGGCTTCTGCGCGCAGTCGGCGGCGCGCTCGGCATCCATCAGGACCAGCGCCGCGGCGCCGTCGTTCTCCATGCAGCAGTCGAACAGGTGGAACGGCTCCACGATCCAGCGCGACGCGTCGTACTTCGCTGCATCCAGCGGCTTGCCGTGCATCACGGCGCGCGGATTGTTCTGCGCGTGATGGTAGGAGGCCAGCGCGATGGCGCGCAGCGCTTCCTGGCGGACGCCGTGGTCGTGCATGTAGCGCTGCACGCGCATCGCAAAGCGCTGCGGCGGCGAGATCACGCCATAGGGCGCCAGGTAGGAGCGCTCGCCGCTGATCGTGGCTGCCGCCGCGCCCGCGCCCGAGGCCTGCCCGAAGCGGCCGTGCTGGCCTTGCGCGAGCGAGCGGAACACCACGACGCAGTCGGCCTGCCCGGTCGCAATCGCGGCCGCGCCATTGGCGACCGCCGCGCAGCAGCCGCCGCCACCGCCGCCCCACTGCATGGTCGCCGAGCGCAGGCGCGGCAGCCCGAGCGCGACAGCGAGCCGGGTGGCGTCGCTGCGGTCGTCACTGTACGAGGCGAAGCCATCGATTCGGTGTGGA
>JAUYSB010000280.1 GCA_030696525.1 Hydrogenophaga sp.
CCGACTGGTACTGGGAGCAGGACGCGCAGCTCCGATTTGTGCATGTGGCCGGTGCACTCGATGAAGGCTCAGGCATGCCGCCCGAGGCCTACCTGGGTAAAACCCGCTGGGAGTCCGGCGCGCTCAACATGAGCGAGGCCGACTGGGTCGAACACCGCCGCCAGCTCGAAGCCCACGAGACCTTCCGCGACCTCGAACTCCACCGCCTCGGCCTCAATGGCAAAAGCTTCTGGATCAGCCTCAGCGGCGCGCCCATGTTCGACGCCAAGGGCCGCTTCACCGGCTACCGCGGTGTGGGCCGCAACATCGACGCGCGCATGAAGGCGCAGCAGGAGGTGCAGGCCGCACGCAACCGGTTGCAGGCCATTCTGGAGGCGATTCCCGACCCTCTGTTTGAAATCACCGCCGAAGGCCGCTACGTCTACGTGAGCAGCAACAACCCGCAATTGCTGGCGGTGACGCCCGATCAGCTGCTGGGCCGCAGCATCAACGACGTGCTGACGCCGCAGGCCGCCGCGGTGGTGTTTGACGCGATTGCCGAGGCTGGCCGGGGCGGCGCTTCGGTCGGGCGGCAGTACGCGCTGGACCTGGCCGACGGCACCCACTGGTTCGAGTTGTCGGTCACGCGCAAGCCGGCCCAGCTGGGCGAAAGCGAGCGTTTTGTGATGCTGGCGCACGACATGACCGGTCGCAAACGCGCCGAGGAGGAAATCGAGCGGCTGGCGTTCCACGACGTGCTGACGGGCCTGCCCAACCGCCGCCTGCTGCTCGACCGCCTGGCCGTGGCCATCTCCAGCACGCTGCGGGCGGGCGAACACGGTGCGTTGCTGTTCATCGACCTGGACAACTTCAAGGACCTCAACGACACCCTGGGTCACGACCGCGGCGACGAGCTGCTGCAGCTGGTGGCGCAGCGCCTGCAGAGCGCGCTGCGTGGTGCCGACACCGTGGCGCGACTGGGCGGTGACGAGTTCGTGTTGATGCTCGAAGGCCTGCACGCCGAGGAGGGGCAGGCGGCATCCGAAGCCGAGCTGGTCGGGCGCAAGATCCTGACGCTGCTCAACCAGCCCTACGTGCTGGCCGGGCGCGAGCACAACAGCTCGCCCAGCATCGGTGTGGCGCTGTTTGGCCAGGCCGATGACACGGTGGACGAATTGCTCAAGCGCGCCGACCTGGCCATGTACCGCGCCAAGATCGAGGGCCGCAACACGCTGCGTTTCTTCGATCCGCAGATGCAGGCGGCGGTGCTGGCCCGCGCGTCGCTGGAAGCCGATCTGCGCGTGGGCCTGCAGCGCGACGAGCTGGCCTTGTACTTTCAGCCGGTGGTCAATGTGCACGGCCAGATGGTGGGCGCCGAAGCCCTGGTGCGCTGGCGGCATCCGCAGCGCGGCATGGTGTCGCCGGCGGATTTCATTCCGGTGGCCGAACAGAGCGGCCTGATCGTTCCGCTGGGCCAGTGGGTGCTGGAGCGGGCCTGCGAGTGCCTGCGCGACTGGGCCGATTCGCCCGATCTGGCGCACATGAGCCTGGCCGTCAACATCAGCGCGCGCGAGTTTCGCAGCGCGGGTTTTGTGGGCCAGGTCAGCGAGGCGCTGGCGCGCACCGGCATCGACCCGGCGCGGCTCAAGCTCGAACTCACCGAAAGCATGTTCCTGCACGACGCCGACGAAATCGCCGACAAGATGAACCAGCTCAAGGCGCGCGGTTTGAGTTTTTCGCTGGATGATTTCGGCACCGGCTACTCGTCCTTGAGCTACCTCAAGCGCCTGCCGCTGGACCAGCTCAAGATCGACCAGAGTTTTGTGCGCGACGTGCTCGATGACCCCGACGACGCCGCCATCGTGCGCACCATCCTGACGCTGGCGCAGAGCCTGGACCTGACCGTGGTGGCCGAGGGCGTGGAGACGCGGGGCCAGCGCGACTTTCTGGCGCTCAACGGCTGCCGCCAGTTCCAGGGCTATCTGTTCGGGCGGCCTTCGCCGTCCATGGACGACTTCACGCCGCTGTTGTAGCCACCGCTGCGGTGGCCCGGTTCAGACCCGGTTCAGAAGGGCGCGTCTTCGCCGTGCGAGCGGCTGTCGTCGTTGGCATCGGCATCGGTGCTGTCGTCGGCGGTTGCAGGCGCCGCCGCTGCCGAAGCCGTGGCCTGGCGCACGGCCGCCTTGTCGCCCGCGCTGGCGAACTTGCTGTACTTGCCCACCACGTTGACCAACTGGCCGTAGATGCGCGGGTTGGCGGCCAGGCATTCCTTCTGCTCCAGGAAGTCGGCTTCGCCGGTGAAGTTGCCCACCAGGCCACCGGCCTCGGTCACGAGCAGCGAGCCTGCGGCCACGTCCCACGGACTCAGGCCCATCTCGAAGAAGCCGTCAGAGAAGCCGGCCGCCACATAGGCCAGGTCCAGCGCGGCCGAGCCGGGGCGGCGCACGCCGGCGCACAGGGGCATCACGTCGGCCAGCATGGCCATGTAGGTCTTGAAGTGGTCGCCCGGGCGGAAGGGGAAGCCGGTGGAGAGCAGCGTGTCGCGCAGCGTGGTGCGCTTGGCCACACGGATGCGGCGGTCGTTGAGGTAGGCGCCGCGCCCGCGTGTGGCGCAGAAGAGGTCGTTGCGGGTGGGGTCGTAGACCACGGCCTGTTCGATGCGGCCCTTGACCGCCAGCGCGATGCTGACGCAGTAGACCGGAAAGCCGTGGATGAAGTTGGTCGTGCCGTCCAGTGGATCGATGATCCACACGTGGTCTGCACCACCGAATTTGCCGGGCTTCTCGCCCGACTCCTCGGCCAGGATGCCGTGGTCGGGGTAGGCGGTCAGCAGGGTGTCGATGATGGCGGCTTCAGCGGCCTTGTCGACTTCGGTGACGAAATCGTTGGTCTGTTTGGCCGCCACACGCACGGATTCGACGTCGAGCGCCGCGCGGTTGATGATGGTGCCGGCAGTGCGGGCGGCCTTGATGGCCACGTTGAGCATGGGGTGCAGATTGGACGACATGACTTGTTTAAGAACAAAAAAGAGGCCACTCGATGGCGGCGACAATGGCGTATTTTACCGTCGCCCATGAGAACGCGCTTCATTCTGATCCAGACCAGCCACGCCGGCAACGTGGGCGGCACCGCGCGCGCCATGAAAGTGATGGGCTTCGACGACCTGGTGCTGGTGCAACCGCGCTGGCCCAACGTGTTGCGGCGCGAGGAAACCATCCAACGCGCCAGCGGCGCCAACGACGTGCTGGCCAAGGCCCGCATCGTGGACACGCTGGACGAGGCGCTCGACGGCATGAGCCACCTGTGCGCCACGGCCATGACGCCGCGCGACTTCGGCCCGCCCACGCGCAGCCCGCGCCAGCACCTGCCCACGCTGGTGGCGCCCGGTGCGCCACCGCAGGCCGGCGTGGCCTTTCTGTTCGGCAGCGAACGTTTTGGCATGGCCAACGAAGACGTGTACCGCTGCCACACCTGCCTGAGCATCCCGACCGTGCCCGATTTCGGCTCCTTGAACCTGGCCGCAGCGGTGCAGCTGATCGCCTACGAATGGCGCGAGACCCTGGGCGGTTTTGAGCTGCCGCCCACCGGCACGCCGGCCCAGGTGCCGGCCGACGCCAAGGCGGTGGCCGGCGTGCTGGACCACTGGCAGCAGGCCCTGGTGGACGTGGGTTTTCTCGACCCCGCCGCGCCCAAAAAGCTGATGCCGCGCCTGAACCAGTTGCTCAACCGCGCGCAACTGGCCGAGGAAGAAGTCCACATCCTGCGTGGTGTCGCCCGCGCCGTGCAACAAACCGCCGCCAAGGCGAAGCGATAGACTGTCAGCCCTATGTTTGAACGCACCCGGGCGGACATCCGCATCATCCTCGACCACGATCCCGCTGCGCGCAGCACCTGGGAGGTGCTGACCTGCTACCCCGGGCTGCATGCGCTGTTTCTGCACCGCCGCGCACACGCGTGCTGGCACGCCGGTTTCAAGTGGCTGGGGCGTTTCATCTCGCACATCTCGCGCTGGATGACGGGCATCGAAATCCACCCCGGCGCCACCATCGCGCCCGGCGTGTTCATTGATCACGGCATGGGCGTGGTGATCGGCGAAACCGCCGAAATCGGCGAAGGCACAACCATCTACCAGGGTGTCACCCTGGGCGGCACGTCGCTGACCAAAGGCGCCAAACGCCACCCCACGCTGGGCCGCAATGTGGTGGTGGGCGCGGGTGCGCAGGTGTTGGGCGGTTTCACCGTGGGCGACAACGCCAAGGTGGGCAGCAACGCGGTGGTGACCAAGCCGGTGCCGCCCGGGGCCACCGCCGTGGGCAACCCGGCGCGCATCATTGCCGCCGAACTCGACGCCAAGCGCGAAGAGGTGGCGTCCAAGATGGGTTTTTCAGCCTATGGCGTGACGCAGAACGACGACCCCTTGAGCCAGGCCATGCGCGGCCTGATCGACAACGCCGCCGGCCAGGAACACCAGATCGCCATGCTGTGGCAGGCCATCGAGCGCCTGCAGGACTGCGTGAAAACCGGCGACTGCGTGCCCAAGGACGCGGCGCGCGAAGAACACTTCGAAGCCGAGAAGCTCAATCAGCTGGTCGGCAAGTGAGCCGGTTCAGTGGTGGTGCCCGTGCGCGCCGTGGGCATGGCCATGCGCAATTTCTTCGGCGATGGCCGCGCGCACTGAAATCACTTTCAGCGCGAACTTGAGCGTCTGACCGGCATAGGCGTGGTTGCCGTCGAGGTGCACGGTGTCTCCCTTGATCTTCTTCACGATGAACCACTGCTCGTGGCCCTGGTCGTTGTAGCCCTTGATCTCGCCACCCACTTTCACGCCGGGCGGGAAATCCTTTTTGGGCAGGGTGGTCACCAGGCTTTCGTCGCGCGGGCCGAAGGCGTCTTCGGGTGCCAGCGTCAGCGTGGTCTGAAAGCCGGCTTCCTTGCCTTCAAGCTCGGCTTCCACGCGGGGCAGCGTGTTGCCATAACCGCCGTGCAGGTAGGCGCGTGGCGCCTTGCCGTCTTCGAGCAGCTTGCCCTGGGCGTCGGTGACCTTGAAGGTCATGGTGACCACGGTGTTTTTGGTGATGTGCATGGGTGTGAAAAGTGTCAGGCGTGTAAGGCAGCGCCGCTGCGGGTCAGGTCGGCATGGCCGGCCAGCAAGCCCTGGATGGAAATGTCTTCGTCCAGCGCGTCCCAGTGGAGCCCATTGGGGCTCAGTTCCACATCGGCACGCTGCTCTGGCGAAGCGTGGAGCAGTCGCGGAAACCAGGCCAAGGGGGCGGCGATGGTGCGTCCGTCGCTCAGCAGTACCCAGAGGGTGTCTTCGTCAATGCGCACCGATTTAGGCGAAGTGTTCATGCCAGGTCCTTTCAATCAAGTCGGCGTTGTTGACCACCACGCCGTGCAGTTCCCGCAGGGTTTTGGCGTCGTACCCCACGCTGTCTGCCAGCAGCACAGCGGGCGATAACCAGAATTTTGCCTCACCCTCGGCACTGCGCACGTGGATGTGCAGCGCCTCGCGCGGATGTCCTTCGTTCGAGTAGAAGAAAAAGCGGAAGCCTTTGTGACGCAGGACGACCGGCATGAGGCGGGGCTTTCAGCGTGCCGGACGCATTGCCGACTTCGGCCGGAAGGCCTTGCAGACGTCGTCGTTGGTTTCGAGGTAGGGGCCGCCGATGAGGTCGATGCAGTAAGGCACGGCGGCGAAGATGCCGTTGATCCGCTGCGTGCCGTCGGCGTTTTTCAGACCTTCCAGCGTTTCGGCAATCGCCTTGGGCTGGCCGGGCAGGTTGATGATCAGGCTGTTGGCGCGGATGACGGCGACCTGGCGCGACAGGATGGCGGTGGGCACAAAGGCCAGGCTGATCTGGCGCATCTGTTCGCCAAAACCGGGCATTTCCTTGTGCGCCACGGCCAGCGTGGCTTCGGGCGTCACGTCGCGCAGCGCGGGGCCGGTGCCGCCGGTGGTCAGCACCAGGGCGCAGCCAGCGTCCACCAGCTCGATCAGCGTCTGGCTGATGCGCGCCTGCTCGTCGGGGATGAGGCGCGGCTCGAAGCTGATGGGGTTTTTGAGTGCGCGGCTCAGCCAGTCTTGCAGGGCAGGCAAGCCTTTGTCTTCGTACACGCCGCTGCTGGCGCGGTCGCTGATGGAGACGATGCCGATGCGCACGGCGTCGAACGTGGCTGCTGGGGGCGCTTCACTCATGGTCGGTATCGGATTCGTCGTCGCTGTCTTCTTCGGTGCCATCGCCGCGCAAGGCCGCACGCACCAACCGGAAGATCTCACGGTAGGACTTGCCGTGGCGCAGCGCTTCGCCCGGGCGCTCTTTCACGCCTTGGGCGTCCTTGCGGGCCTGGCGGATGAGGGTGCGCAGGCGCTGCACATCGGTGTCGGGGAAGGCGGCCAGCCAGTCGGTCAGCGCGTCTTCGTCGGCGATCAGGCGGTCGCGCCACTGCTCGGCCTGGTGCAGCACCAACGACTCCTGGGCCGAGCCCTTGTGCTGCTCGTCCAGTGCGGCCTGCGCGGCGGCCGCGGTGTCTTCGTCGAGTTGGCGCATCAGCTTGCCGATGAACTGCATGTGGCGGCGCCGGCCTTCAAAGTTGGTGATGCGCTTGGCCTCGGCCAGCGCGTCCATCAGCTTGTCGGACAGGCCCAGCTTGGCCAGCAGGTCGGCGCGCAGGTTCACCAGGGCCTCACCCAGCAGTTGCAGGCGATCGCTTTCTTTCTTGAGGTCGGTGCGGCTGAGTTCGACCGAACCTTTGAGTTCGCGCTTGAGCTCCAGGTCGAGCTCGCTGCCCTCGGCCACGAAGTGGCCTCGGACGTAATAACCTTTGGTGGGTTTTCGGGACATGGTCTTTGGGGAATCCTCGCGGCCCGGCGGACAGCGGCAAGTATCATAGCCGCGCCATGAAGAAAACCCCCACCCGCGCTGTTTCGCCGTCCGCCACCCCTTCCCAGTTCATCGATCCGCAACAACCTGGCCCTGGTTTCCAGTACGCCCGGGCGCAGTTCGAGGCCCTGGCCGACGTGGCGCTGAGCCACGCCAAACACCTGGGTGCGGCCGATGCCGGCGTGGAAGTGTCCGAGGGCGCGGGTCTGAGCGTGTCGGTGCGCAAGGGCGAGCTGGAAAACGTGGAGCGCAACCGCGACAAGTCGCTGGGCGTGACGGTCTACCTCGGCCAGCGGCGCGGCAACGCGTCCACCTCCGACTTCTCGCCCGACGCCGTGCGCCAAACGGTGCAGGCGGCCTACGACATTGCCCGCTTCACCGCCGAAGACCCGGTGGCCGGCCTGCCCGATCCCGAGGATGTGGCCGACGAATACCCCGACCTCGACCTGTTCCACCCCTGGGCCATCGATTCGGCCGAGGCGGCGCGCATTGCCCTGGCCTGTGAGGCGGCGGCCTTTGCCACCAGCAAGAAGATCAGCAACAGCGAAGGTGCAGGCGTGTCGGCGCAGCAGTCGCATTTTTATGCCGAGCACATGCGCGGCGGCCACCGCCGCATGACCGGCATCTTCAGCGGCGGCTACGCCAGTTCGCGCCACAGCCTGTCGGTGGCGCCCATCGCGGGCAAGGGCAAGCACATGCAGCGCGACGCCTGGTACAGCTCCATGCGCGCGCCCGAACAACTGGCCAGCCCCGAGGCGGTGGGCCGCTACGCCGCCGAACGTGCGCTGGCGCGCCTGCATGGCCGCAAGATCGCCACCACCGAATGCCCGGTGCTGTTCGAGGCGCCACTGGCCGCCGGCCTGCTGGGCGCCTACGTGCAGGCCACCAGCGGCGGTGCGCTGTACCGCAAGACCACCTTTCTGAATGAAAGCCTGGGCAAGCAGGTGCTGAGCAAACACATCGACATCGTGGAAGACCCCTTCCAGATGGGTGGCAAGGGCAGCGCGCCCTTTGACGACGAGGGCGTGCGCACCGCCAAGCGCAAGGTGCTCAGCGCCGGCAAGGTGCAAGGTTATTTTCTGAGCACCTACTCGGCGCGCAAGCTGGGCATGCGCACCACCGGCAACGCCGGCGGCTCGCACAACCTGGTCATGACCAGCCGCCTGACCCAGCCCGGTGACAACCTCGACGAGATGCTGCGCAAGTTGGGCACCGGCCTGTTCGTCACCGAACTCATGGGCCAGGGCGTGAACTACGTGACCGGCGACTACTCGCGTGGCGCGGCCGGCTACTGGGTGGAAAACGGCGTCATCGCCTTTCCGGTGGAAGAAATCACCATCGCCGGCAACATGCGCGACATGTTCAAGCAGATCGAGGCCATCGGCGCCGACGCCTACGCCTACGGCGCCAAGACCGTGGGCTCCATCCTCATCGCCAAGATGAAAGTAGCTGGGAACTGAACAGGCCCTAAACCCAGCCCAGGGCGCCCAGCGCGGCGCCCGCCGCCAGCATCCACAGCAGGTGCAGGCGGGTGCGCCAGATCAGCAGGCTGCTGCCCAGCGTGAGCAACCACAGGCCGGCGTCCAGCCGGAGGCTGCCACTGGCGCGGCCCAGCAGCCAGCTGGTGGCCAGCAGCACACCCACCACGATGGGCGCCATGCCCTGGCGGAAGGCCAACACGCCCAGCCGATCGCGGTGGCGCTGGCACCAGCGTGTGGCCCAAATGGTGAGCAGCGAACTCGGTGCCAGCACGCCCAGCATGCCGATCAGCGCGCCGGCCATGGCCAGCATCGCTGTGACGGCCATGCCGGCGTCGGGACCGGCCGCGTTGTGGCCGACGTTCCAGCCCACCAGGGCCACAAACAACACGTTGGGGCCAGGCGCGGCCTGCGCCAGCGTGACGGCGTGGTTGAACTGCAGGTCGGTGAGCCAGTGCTGCTCGCTGGCCAGAAAGCGGTGCATGTCGGGCACCAGGGTGATGGCGCCGCCCACTGCCAGCAGCGAGATCGACAGGTGAAACAACAGCAGCTGGGTCCAGTCGGCCAGGCTCATGGCTGGCGTCCCCGGTGCAGGGCCAGCCCGGTGAGCAGGCAGGCCAGGCCGCCCACACCCAGCACGATCAGGTGCAAGGCCAGCTGCAACACCACCACGCCCACGAAGGCCAGCGCGGCCAGCAGCAGCACCAGCGCAAAACCCAGCACATGCTGGCGCAGGCTGCCCAGCAGCTTGAGGCCCGCGCCGGCCATCAAACCGGCCGCCACCGCGCCCATGCCGCGCAGCGCGCCCGCCACCTCGGCCTGGTCCGAAGAATGCGCGAACAGCGTGCCCAGCGTCAGCAACACGCCCATGGGCAACACCAGCAGGCCGGCCAGGGCCACGGCGGCGCCGCGCCAGCCGGCGCGGCGGTCGCCAAACATCAGGGCCAGGTTGCACACGTTGGGGCCGGGCATCACCTGCGCCACCGCCCAGTCCTCCAGAAATTCGGCCTCGGTCAGCCAGCGGCGTTTGTCCACCAGCTCGCGGTGCACCACCGCCAGCACCCCGCCAAAGCCCTGGAGCGAGAGCCAGGAAAAAGCCCAGAACAGCTCGCCCAGGCTGCGCGGGGCCGGGCGGGCGCTGGGGTTCACTTGGCCGTGCCTTCGGCGCGAGGTACCACCGGGTCCAGGCCGGTGGCGCGCACCGTGTCGGCCACGGCGGGCGAGGTGAGGAAACCCAGCAGCTGGCGCGCCAGCTCGGGCTGTTGTGCGCCCTGCACCAAACCGGCCGAGAAGAAGATGGTCTGCTGCACCTCGTCGGGCAGGGTGCCGATGAAGTCCAGCTCCTTGAAGTAGATCAGCTCGCTGACCTGCTGGAAGCCCAGCTCGGCGTCGCCCCGCGCCACCACCGCGCCCACACGCTCGCTCAAAATCTTTTTGCCGGTCTGGGCCAGCCGCTCCTGCACGCCCAGTTTGGCGAACAGCTCGTTCGACAGGTAGGTCCCGCTGGCGCTGGCCGAGTAGGCCACCGACGACGCGTTGAGCAGCGCCTGCTGCAGCGCGGGCACGGTGCTGATGTCGGGTTTGGGTGTGCCCTTGCGCACGGCGGCGCCGATCTGCGATCGCACGATGTCCACCCGCGAGCCGGGCACCAGTTTGCCGCCCTGCATCAGCGCCTCCAACCCGCCCTCGGACAGGATGACCATGTCGAACACCTCGCCGCGCGCAAAGCGGCTGGGGATGGCATCGGGCGCGTTGCCGATGGAGGCGCCGTACGAGCTGATGACGCGGTGGCCGGTGGCCGCCTCGAACAGGGGCACCAGCTTTTTGTAGGCCTCGGTGAAGGCGCCGGAGGTGACGACGCGGATGTCGGCGGCCAGCGCGCTTTGGGTGGCAAGCAGCGCCAGCAGCAACCCGCCGACCACACGGCGGGTTAGGGTGGATGTGAAACGCATGGTGTGTCTCCTCGTTGTATGGGCTGTTTACTGCACGCTGATCTTGCGGTCGCGGATCACGCGGCCCCAGGTCACGGATTCGCGCTCGATCTCCTTGGCGAGTTCGTCGCGGGTGCCGGGTTGGGGCGGCATGCCGTGGGCGTTGAGTTCGCTCACCACCTCAGGGGTTTTCAGCACCTTGACCAGCTCGGTGTTCCAGCGCTCCAGCACCGGGGCGGGCACTTTGGACGAGGCCACAAAGGCGTACCAGTTGGTGGCGCTGTAACCGGGGTAGCCCGACTCGGCGATGGTGGGCACCTGGGGCAGTTGCGGCAGGCGCTTGGCGCCGGTGGACGCCAGCGGGATCAGCTTGCCGCTCTGCATGTGCGGCTGCGCGGTGTTCAAGGTCGAAAAATACGCGGCCACCCGGCCGCCGAGCAAATCCTGCAGGGCCGGCGCACCGCCCTTGTAGGGCACGTGCAGGGTGTCGATCTTGGCCATGTCGTCCAGCAACTCGCCGGCCAGGTGCGAGGCCGAGCCGTTGCCGGTGGAGGCGTAGTCGAGCTTGCCAGGGTTGGCTTTGGCAAACGCGATGTATTCGGCAAAGTTCTTGATCTTGGTGCCGGCATGCACCACCAGCACGTTGGGAAAGTTCACGCCCATGGTGATGGGCGCGAGGTCCTTGACCGGGTCGTAGGGCAGCTTCATCAGGTGCTGGGCAATGGACAGCGGGCCGACCGAGCCGAACAGCAGCACGCTGCCATCGGCGTTGCCCTGCGCCACGTACTGGTGGGCGATGTTGCCGCCCGCGCCGGGTTTGTTGTCGATGACCACCGGCACGCCCAGGTTGTCGCCCAGCTTCTTGCCAATGATGCGGGCCGCCGCGTCGGCCGCGCCGCCGGCCGCGAAGCCGACCACGATGGTCACCGTCTTTTTGGGCGGAAAGTCCGGTGACTGCGCCTGGGCCCAGGGCGTGGCGAGCACCAGCAGGGCCGCGCAGGCGCTGGTGGTGAGGATGTGGCGTTTGTTCATGTGATGTCTCCTTGGTGGGTGGGTGTCAATCGGCACCGAGGCCGATGGGGTTGGGGCGGCGTTTTTCCACCGCATGGCGCAAGAGCGAAGCGGTGCGGAACACGCCGTGGGCAAATTTGCCGTAGGGCAGGGTGGCGAACAGGGCCATCACAGCGCCCAGGTGCAGGCACAGCA
>JAUYSB010000285.1 GCA_030696525.1 Hydrogenophaga sp.
GTTCAAGGCCAGGATGTTGGTCTGGAAGGCGATGCCGTCGATGACCGAAATGATGTCAGCGATCTTGCGCGAGCTGTCGTTGATGCCCTTCATGGTGTCCACCACCTGCGACACCACCTGACCACCTTGCACCGCCACGGTGGAGGCGCTTTGGGCCAGCTGGTTGGCCTGGCGCGCGTTGTCGGCGTTCTGGCGCACGGTGGAGCTGAGTTCCTCCATTGAGGCCGCCGTTTCCTCCAGCGCGCTGGCCTGGCTTTCGGTGCGGCTGGACAAGTCCTGGTTGCCCTCGGCGATTTCGCTGCTGGCCACCGACACCGAGTCCGAACCCTGGCGCACCCGCGTCACGATCTGGCTCAGGTTGGCCTGCATGGCGGCCAGCGACTGCAGCACCACGGCCACCTCGTCCTTGCCGCTGGTGTCCACGTTGCGGGTGAGGTCGCCTTCGGCCACCGCCTTGGACAGTTCGGAGGCTTGCGTCAGCGAGCGCGAGATGCCGCGGATCAGCACCAGGCCAAAGACCGCCGCAAAGGCGATGCCCAGCACGATGGCGGCGATGGCCCCCATGCGGCTTTGTTCGTAGCGCGCGATGGAGGCCTCGTACTCCTTTTTGCCTTCGTCGAACTGCAGATCGACCAGTGCCACGATGTTCTTGCGCACACCGTCGTACAGCACCTCGGCTTTTTCGGTGTTGAGGCGTTTGGCCTCGTCGATGTTGCCGCTGCGCAGCGCCTCCTGGATGGGGCGAAACGCCTCGTTGGTGAAGCGCTCGCGCGCCGCCTCGAAGTCCTTGGCCAGCTTGGCTTCATCGGGCGTGAGCTGGGTGGACATGTACTTGGCCCACAGGTCGTTGATCTCCTTGGTGTTGGCGGCCATGGCCGTCAGCTCCTTGGTGACCGTTTCGGGCTTGGGGTCCAGCATCGCCGAGGCCGCTTCCAGCCGGTTGCGCAGCACCAGGCGCTGCACGTCGGCCAGCTGGCCCACCGGCACCATGCGGTCCTGGTAAACGGTGTTGAACGAGGCGTTGGTGGCGCTCATGCCCCACAGGCCGATGGCGCCGATGGCGATCAGCAGCGCCGACAGCAGGCCAATCAGCACGATCAGCCGGGTGGAAATCTTGAGGTTGTTCATGGTGTGCCGTTCGAGGGGTGGGAAAGGGGCGGGAGCCTTCAGGCCGTGGCGGCCGATTCGATCAGGCCGAGTTCGTCACTGGACATCAGCTGCTCGATGTCCACCAGGATCAGCATGCGCTGCTGCTCGCCCTGGGTCTGGGTGGCGATGCCGGTGACGTAGGCGGTGTCGATGCCGCTGGCCAGTTGCGGCGGCGGCTTGATTTCGTCGGCCGGCAGGGCGATCACGTCGGACACCGAATCCACCACGATGCCGATCACCCGTTTGCCGATGTTGAGCACGATGGTGGCGGTGATCTCGTTGTAGGTGGTTTCCTGGCCGAACTTGATGCGCAGGTCCACGATGGGCACGATGACCCCGCGCAGGTTGACCACCCCCTTCATGAAGGCCGGCGAGTTGGCGATGCGGGTGGGTTCGCTGTAGCCCCGGATTTCCTGCACCGTGAGGATGGGGATGCCGTACTCCTCGCGCCCAAGGCGGAAGCTGAGGTACTCGCCGGCGCTGGCATGGGGGGCGGAAGGGCTGTTGGACATGCGGACTCCGTTTCAACGGGTGGGTGTGACCAAATGCAAATTTGGTAACGTGCAGCTTAACAAAGCGAAAGAATCGGGTCAATCGATTTGATCGAATTCGCTGGCCGTTGGTCAGCTGGGCCCGAGCCGGCCCGCTCGCGTCAGTGCGGCGCAGGCCAAGCGTCGGCCAGCGCTTGCAGCACGCTGTGCATGTCCAGCGGCTTGCGCAACACCTGACGTATGCCTCGGGCGGCCAGCTCGGGGGCGTCCAGCCCCTCGCCGTTGCCGGTGCACAGGAAGATGGGCAAGGTCGGCTGGCGCCTGTGCACCCGCTCTGCCAGCGCCAGGCCGTCCATGCCGGGCATGGTCAGGTCGGTGATCAGCGCGGCCACACGCTGGCCCTGGCTGTCAAAAGCGTCCAGCAGCCGTTGTGGGGTGTCGAACACCGCCACCTCGTAGCCTTCGCCGCTCAACAGTTCGCGCAGGTAGCGTCCCACTGCCGGCTGGTCGTCCAGCACCCAGATCAGCCGGCCGGCGCCTGCGGCCCGCAGCGGCGCCGGCCGGGGCGCTTCGGCCTGTGTCAGCGGCGCGTCCGGCAGCGGGAAGCAGAGCCGGAAGCGTGTGCCCACGCCCGGCTGCGACAACACCGTCACAAAGGCGCCGGCACGCCGCAGGATGCCCTGGACCATGGGCAGGCCCAGGCCGGTGCCCTTGCCCACGCCCTTGGTGGTGAAAAAGGGTTCGAACAGGCGCGGCAGGTGGGCCGCCGGGATGCCGCTGCCGCTGTCGGTCACGTCCAGCGCCAGGAAGGGCCCGGCAAAGCGCTCGTGGCTGGCGGCACACAGCAGTGGTTCTGTCACCGTCACCCGGTGCAGGTGGATGCCGATGTGGCCCTGCGCGCCCATGGCGTCGCGCGCGTTGAGGATGAGGTTGACCAGCACCTGGTTGAGCTCGCCTGGGTGGATGCGCAGCGGTGTGGCGTCGTCCACGCGGATGTCCAGCACCACGCCGGGCGGTATGGACGGCTTGAGCATGGCCACCACCTCGTCCAGCACGGCGGCCGGCGCGATCACCGCCACATCGGCCGTGGCCTGGGTGCGGGTGAACAGCATCAGCTTGGCGATCAGGTCGCGCCCGCGTTCGCTGGCCGACACCACCTCGCCCAGGTAGCGCGCCAGCTTGCTCTGCTTGTCGGGCACCAGGCGGTCCAGGGCCAGCGTTGAATAGCCCAGCACGGCCGTCAGGATGTTGTTGAAATCATGCGCGATGCCGCCGGTGAGTTGCCCCAGCGCCTGCACCTTCTGCGCCTGCTGGAGCTGGCGCTCCAGCTCATGCCGGGCGGCATCGGCGCGGTCGCGCTCCGAGGTGTCGCGCACAAAGGCGTAGAAATGCCCGTTGTGCGGGTCGCGCGTGATGGACACCTCGACCGGATAGATGTGGCCCTGCTTGTGGCGGTGGTGCGTGTCAAACAGGTCGTGACCGGTGGCCAGCACCCGCTCGCTGCGGGCACGAAACGCGCCGGGCTCGGTGGTCGCGTCCAGTTCGCGTATCGGCTTGCCCACCAGCTCGGCCATGCTGTAGCCCGACATGGTGGCCAGCGCCTGGTTGGTTTCGAGCAGCCGGCCTTGGTCGTCAAGCACACAGAAGCCGTCGAGCGCGGTTTCGAGCACGCGCTGGTAACGCGACTGCGCCTGCAGGCTGTCGGTCACGTCTTCCGACACCGAGATGTAGCCCTGGGGCTTGCCGTTCGGACCGCTCAGCGGGGTGACCACCCGCCGCACCTGGCGGCGGCGGCCCGTGCCGTCGATCACCGGCACCACACCGCTCCAGATGCTCCCCTGGTCGGCCGACTGGCGCATGGCCTGGGCCACCGCCGCATCGGTGATGGCCGGCGGCTTGAACAGGTTGAGCGGGGCCTGATCGGGCAGGCTGCTCGAAGGCAGCAGTTCGTGCGAGGCGCGGTTGCGCCAGAGCACGTTGCCCTGCGCATCGAACACGCCGATGGGCGTGACCGTGCTGTCCAGCGCCAGGGCCTGCGCGCGCAGGGTCTCGTTGGCTGTCTGCAAGGCCAGGGTCTGCTCGGCCAGCGCCTGGTAGGGGCGGCGCACGGTCACCACCATCAGGCCCCAGTAAATGACGAGGTAGGCCAGTGCTTTGAACATGTGCCCCAGCATGTTCTGCAGGTCGTTGCTCAGGGCGTAGCGGGTGAGAAACACCTCGCCGTAGAGCAGCAGCATGGTGGCGCCGAACAGCAGCACCAGCGAGAGCTGGCGCGCCTGGCCCGAGCGGCGCCACAGCAGCCAGGCGGCCAGCGCCAGCACGGCTGTGATGGCCCGTTCAACGCCCACCTTCAATGGCGTCAGCCCGGTGCCCGGCACAAAGGTGTCGGGCAGGGCGTGCTCGTGGAAGATGATGCCCCAGCTGATGAACAGCACCAGGGCGCAGGCGCCGAACAACAGCGCATGGCGGCTGCGCTTTTGCATTGGGGGCAACTCGGGCCACAGGCTGTAGGCCAGCAGGCTGAGTGCCACCCAGGCCCGTGCCACCAGCCAGAAGGCGATGCTTTTTTCCGACGATGAGGGTGTGATGAAGACCGGCATGTCGCGAAACGACAGGGTGTGGAAGATGTCCAGCCAGCCCGAAGCCGCCAGGGCCAGCGCCAGCAGCACCAGCGAACCCGAGACCTCGCGGTCGGGCGTGTGCCAGACGGTGGCGAACACCAGAAACGCAACAAACACCGAGGCCAGCTCCATCAGCGTGTGCAGTGGCAGGTAGTGCACGCGCGGGATGTGCCAGTCGCCCAGAGGCTGGGCCATGGCCCACAGCGTGACCAGCCCCAGCGCCAGCACCGCCAGGCCCACCTGGCAGCGCAGGCCACAGTGCTGGCGGCGGTTGGTGGTGGGGGCGGGCGCGGGGGTCAAGCGGGGGCCTGCGCGCTTGGGTTGCGGCGGTTCAGGCGTCCAGGCCGAGTTGCCGCAGCAGCCGGGGCATGTCCACCGGCTTGGTCAGGCAGCATTCGGCGCCGGCGTCCAGCAGGGCGCGCTCGGTCTCCGGGCTCAGGTGGCCGGTCAGGCCGATCACGCGCAGGTCGGCGTTGCCCGGCATCTGCTTGATCTGGCGGCACACCTCGGTGCCCTTGAGGCCCGGCATCATGACGTCGAGCAAGACCACGTCGGGCACGAAGCTGTGCACCTTGAGACCGGCCTCGAAGCCGTCGAAGGCGGTTTCCACCCGGGTGTTGTAGCGCTCGTCTTCCAGCCATTCCTTGAGGAAGCCGACCACCGCCGGGTCGTCGTCGGCGATCAGGATGCGCATCGGCCCCTTGTTGCCAGCCGGGTTCCACTGGCGCGCAAAACGCTCCACCTCCTCACGCCGAAAGCGCCGGTGGCCGCCCGGCGTGACCTCGGCTTGCAGCAAACCCTTCTGTGCCCAGCCGCGCACGGTGATGGGCGACACCATCATCCACGCCGCAACCTCGTTGGGCGTCAGATAGGGTTTGGCGGGCAGCTCGGTGGGTTTCACACGCGGTTCCGGCGGTGGCTTGAAAATCGATTGTATCGATCAAACCGAAAAATCACGAAGAAAAAACGCGAAGCTTCAACCGCCCTGGCGCGCCCGCGCCTTGGCCAGCGCGGCTTCAATGAAGGCTTTTTTGCGCTCCAGCACCTGGGCGTCGGTGATCTTGGAATGGCCGGCCAGGTCGGCCAGCTTGGCCTGTGCCTCTTCGGTCTTGCGGGCCTGGTGTTCGATGGCTTCACGCGCCACGCGTGTCTGGTGGGCGGCGTAGCGCTGGCGCGCCTGCTGCGCCTGCTCGGGCGACCAGGCGGCCCAGCCGCTGGCGTTGTTGTCCACCACCCGCAGTGCAATGCAGTCCACCGGGCAGACGGGGATGCACAGCTCGCAGCCGGTGCACCAGACCTCGACCACGGTGTGCATGCGCTTGTTGGCGCCGATGATGGCGTCGGTGGGGCAGGCCTTGATGCACAGCGTGCA
Source organism: Hydrogenophaga sp. (assembly GCA_030696525.1). Classification (GTDB taxonomy): domain Bacteria; phylum Pseudomonadota; class Gammaproteobacteria; order Burkholderiales; family Burkholderiaceae_C; genus Hydrogenophaga. The sequence continues at coordinate 5,634 of JAUYSB010000285.1, forward strand.
GCCGATGCACCAGTCCTCGTCGATGACGGCCAGACGCAAGGGGCCTTCAAGGCCATTGACCGGGTTCAGCGGGGCCGCGGGGCGGCCGGTCAGGGCGGCCAGCCGCGCGACGCCTTGTTCGCCGCCCGGCGGGCACTGGTTGATGTCGGCCTCGCCCACAGCCAGCGCCTGGGCGTAACCCGCGCAGTCGGGGTAGCCGCAGCGGGTGCACTGGGTCTGGGGCAGCGCGTCGTTGAGCAGCGCCGCCAGCAGCTCGGTGCTCACTTGGCCGTGGGCGCTTTCTTGCGCGCCGGCGCCGTGGCCTTTTTGGCGGGCGCCTTCACGGCTGGCTTGGCCACGGCCTGCGTCACCGCCAGCGCGTTGATGGGCGCTGTCGTTCGGGGCTGGTGCGCCACGATGAAGGCCTTGACCACCGGGTAGACCATTTCGCGCCAGCGGCGGCCGCTGAAAATGCCGTAGTGGCCCGCGCCCTTGGCTTCCAGGTGCATCTGGTGCTTTTTGTCGATGCCGGTGCACAGGTCGTGCGCGGCGGCGGTTTGGCCCGAGCCCGAGATGTCATCGAGCTCGCCTTCGACCGTCAGCAGGCCGGTCTGGGTGATGTCCTGCGGGCGCACGCGCTCCAACTGCCCCTTGAGGTTCTTCACGTCCCAGGTGCCGTTGACCAGCTTGAACTCCTGGAACACGGTCTCGATGGTTTCCAGGTAGTAGTCGGCGTCCATGTCGAGCACCGCGTTGTACTCGTCGTAGAACTTGCGGTGCGCGTCAACGCTGTCGTTGTCGCCCTTGATCAGGTCGGCAAAGTAGTCGTAGTGGCTGGTGGCGTGGCGGTCCGGGTTCATGGCCACAAAGCCGGTGTGCTGCAGGAAGCCCGGGTAGACGCGGCGGCCGGCGCCGGGGAAGTTGCTGGGCACGCGGTAGATCACGTTGTGCTCGAACCAGGCGTGGCTGCGCTGCGTGGCCAGGTTGTTCACCGCCGTGGGCGACTTGCTGGCGTCAATGGGGCCACCCATCATGGTCATGGACAGCGGCGTGGTCTCGCCGCGCGAGGCCATCAACGACACCGCTGCCAGCACCGGCACGGTGGGCTGGCACACGCTCATGACATGGCAATTGCCGTACTTGGATTGCAGGTGGCGAATAAATTCCTGAACATAGTTGACGTAGTCGTCGAGGTGGAACTCACCTTCTGACAACGGCACCAAACGGGCATTT
>JAUYSB010000021.1 GCA_030696525.1 Hydrogenophaga sp.
CTGGCCATCAGCGAAGCCGCTGCGCCCCACGGCCTGTACTACGCGCCCGACCCCAGCAGCCAGATCGCCTGCACCATCGGCGGCAACGTGGCCGAAAATTCGGGCGGCGTGCACTGCCTCAAGTACGGCCTGACGGTGCACAACGTGCTCAAGGTGCGCGGATTCTCCGTCGAGGGCGAGCCGATTGAATTCGGCAGCGACGCGCTCGACGTGCCCGGCTACGACCTGCTCAGCGTGCTGATCGGCAGCGAAGGCATGCTGGCCGTGACCACCGAGGTCACCGTCAAGCTGGTGCCCAAGCCTCAGCTGGCGCGCTGCATCATGGCCAGCTTCGACGACGTGCGAAAGGCCGGCGACGCGGTGGCGGCGGTGATTGCCGCCGGCATCATCCCGGCCGGGCTGGAAATGATGGACAAGCCCATGACGGCGGCGGTGGAAGACTTCGTGCACGCCGGCTACGACCTCAGCGCCGAAGCGATTTTGCTGTGCGAAAGCGACGGCACGCCCGAAGAAGTGGAAGAAGAAATCGGCCGCATGAGCGAGGTGCTGCGCGGCTGCGGCGCCACCGCCATCACCGTCAGCCAGAACGAGGCCGAACGCCTGAAGTTCTGGAGCGGGCGCAAGAACGCCTTCCCGGCGAGTGGCCGCATCAGCCCCGACTACATGTGCATGGACTCCACCATCCCGCGCAAACGCGTGGCCGACATCCTGCTGGCCATTGCCGAGATGGAAAAGAAGTACGGCCTGCGCTGCGCCAACGTGTTCCATGCCGGCGACGGCAACCTGCACCCGCTGATTTTGTTCGACGCCAACGACCCCGACCAGCTGCACCGCTGCGAACTCTTCGGCGCCGACATCCTGGAAACCAGCGTGGCCATGGGTGGCACCGTCACCGGCGAACACGGCGTCGGCGTCGAGAAGCTCAACAGCATGTGTGTGCAGTTCAGCGCCGCCGAGAACGAACAGATGTTCGCCCTCAAACGCGCCTTCGACCCCGCCGAACTGCTCAACCCCGGCAAGGTCATCCCCACCCTGCAGCGCTGCGCCGAATACGGCAAGGAGCTGGTGCGGGGCGGACAGCTCAAGTTTGGGGATTTGCCGAGATTCTAGGTAGCCCACACTGCCGGACCGTGTAGCAACACGATTCGGTCGACGATGGAAAACTCCAACAGGGCTCTCGCTTGGGCAGACTGGACTTTTCGCGCCTTTGTTGTTGGGCTGCTTCAATACTTGGCAAAAGCAAATGCGAGAGCCCCTGAAAGCCGAACCCCCTCCTCCACAAAAGAGAAACATCAAAGTTTGTCATTGACTTTATTTGCGCATTCGCTTGACCGAGATGATATACCATCTCAAAAAACTACGCGCGATTAATCATGAAAGCTTGGATATTCTTTGCAATCCTAATTATTGGGGTCATAAAGCCAACCAATGCCCAGAACATCCAATATTCGGTACACACGGAGAACTACGTCTCGGTCACGAATTTTTCGAATTGCCACACCAATCAACTTTGCGTCAATTATGGGCTGCAAAGCAGGCAGAGCGGCTCGTTTATTGTTGCCTCGCCCTTTGCGTCAAACCTTAGCAACCAAGACATTTCACCGCTGGTGATTTCATATTCGTTTTCAGATGGAATTAACACTTACAATTCGAGCGACCCAAATGCCAGAATTCACGTGTTTCGCATCTCAACGGATAGCAACGGAAAAATTATCAATCCAAACATTTTGCTGCTTAAATGGCTTTCTGGAAATAATGGATCGCATTCATCAGTAGATAGACTTTCATATTTATTTCTTGGTGCCAGATCAGTTCAAAATGTCACGTGCAGCAACATTGCGACCGCCCCAACAGGCATACCAGACTCATGTGAATCGGCAGTAATGGATTCATCTTCATCTCGTGCACTTCCTACGGGCCCACTGACTTGGCTATACGGGTCCGAAAACAACCAAGCCCTTCCTGTTCCGGCATTATCAGAATGGGCGTTGGCCGCATTGATCCTAGCCATGATTCCAATTGCTTATTTGCTTTTCGGTCGACGAATCTAAACTCGCACTCCAAAAAGACAACTCACTCACTGACGTGATGGTCTGACTGTACGCCTCAAAAAGCGAGCAAGTAAACATCACTAACTTTTGGTTGACCCAATCAGTGGCACGGACGCGATCTGCGCGGCAAGCCGTCGGTTACAGTCCCACACATGAGCCTGCCCGAAGCAGCCGACCACCTGCCCGAGGACTTTTTCACCGAGCTGTTCAACGAACCGGCGGCCTTGCTGTCGCCGGCCGAATCCGAGCGGCTGCGCGGGCCGGACTTTCTGGCCCGGCTGCTGGACCACCTGCCGGGCCTGGTGAGTTACTTTGACCACCACTTGGTCTGCCACTACGCCAACCGGGCGCAGTTGCGCCACCTGCCCTTGCCGGCAGACAGCGCTGCCGGGCTGAGCGTGCAGCAGGTGTTTGCGCCGGAGCTGCTGGAGGCCATGTTGCCCGGCCTGGCGCAGGCGCTGCGCGGCATTCCGCAGGCCTTTGAAGCGCGGGTGGGCCACGCCCAGCGCGGCCATTGGGTGGCCAGCGGGCAGCTGGTGCCCGACGTGGACGGCTCGCGCGTGCTGGGCCTGTATTGCCACATCGCCGACATCAGCGCCCACCGCCTGCCCGAAACGCCCGCCACCACCCACACGCCGACAAGCGCCAACCTCGGCGAGCGCCTGTCGGATGGCGAATTGCGCCTGCGCCTGATGCTCGACGGCCTGCGCGACCACGCGGTCTACTTCCTGGACACCGAGGGCCGCGTGAGCGAGTGGACATCCAGCGCCGAGCGGCTGCTCGGTTATGCCGCGGCCGACATCCTGGGCAGCGACGCACGCGGCTTTGACGCGCCCGATGTGCGCGAAGACGAGCGCCTGGACAACGAATTGGCGCTGGAGCGCGCCGCGCTGTTTGGGCAGTTTGAGAGCACCGGCTGGCGCCAGCGCCGGGACGGCAGCCGCTTCTGGGGCCACACGGTGCTGACCGCGCTGCGCGAGGCCGGCACCGGGCGGCCGCTGGGCTTTTCGGCCCTCACACGCGACATGACCGAGGTGCGGCGCCTGCAAGAACTGCTGCAAGACCTGAACCAGACGCTGGAAGTGCGTGTGCAGGAGCGCACCCGCCAACTGCTGGAAGCCAACCGCGACCTGGAATCCTTTTCCAGCTCGGTGTCACACGACCTGCGCGCGCCGCTGCGCCACATCACCAGCTTCATCGCCATCCTGCAGGAACACCTGGGCGAACAGGCCGACGCGACCACCACCAAACACCTCGCCACCATCGCCGACGCCGCCCAGCGCATGGTCGCGCTCATCGAAGGCCTGCTCGCGTTTTCGCGCCTGGGCCTGGCGCCGCTGCAAAAGCGCGAGGTGGGCATGGCCACCCAGGTCAGCGCCAGCATCAACCGCCTCACGCACGACATCGGCGCGCAGCAGGTGGACTGGACCGTGGCGCCCGACCTGCCCGCCGTGCTGGGCGACCCGCTGCTGATCAGCCAGGTGTGGGACAACCTGCTGGGCAACGCGCTGAAGTACTCGCGCCAACGCGAGCGCTCGGCCGTGCAAGTGGGTTGGCAGCAAGACGCCGAGCGCGGCTGCGTGTACTGGGTGCGCGACAACGGCGTGGGCTTTGACCCGCGCCAGGCGCACCGCCTGTTTGGCGTGTTCCAGCGCCTGCACCGCGCCAGCGAATTCGAAGGCACCGGCATCGGTCTGGCCCTGTGCCGCCGCATTCTGGAGCGCCACGGCGGCCACATCTGGGCCGAGAGCACGCCGGGCGAAGGCAGCTGTTTTTACTTCGCGCTGCCCGACGCGGCCCAACCGCTGGCCTGAAGCCCCTGCAACAGCCAACGCCGCGTGTCGGCCGGGTCGATCACGGCGTCGATTTCCAGCGTGGCGGCCATGTTCATGGCGCTGCCCGCAGCGTACTGCTGCGCCACCAGCCGCTCGTACAAGGCCTCGCGCTCCGGGCCGTCGGGCACGGCTTCGAGCTCCTTGCGAAAACCCAGGCGCACCGCGCCTTCCAACCCCATGGCGCCGAACTCGCCGGTGGGCCAGGCCACGTTGAACACCGGCGCGTGAAAGCCCCCGGCCGCCATCGCCATGGCCCCCAGGCCGTAGCCCTTGCGCAGCACCACGCTGAAAAAGGGCACCCGCAGGCGCGCCGCCTGCACAAACAGATCGCCCACACGGCGGACCAGGCCGGTGGCTTCGGCCTCGGGGCCCACCATGAAGCCCGGCGTGTCCACCAGGCTCACGATGGGCAGGCCATGGGTGTCGCACAGGCGCAGGAAGCGGGTGAGTTTTTCAGCGGCGTCGGCATCGACCGCACCGCCCAGGTGCTGCGGGTTGTTGGCCAGCACGCCCACCGGCCGGCCCTGGATGCGCGCCAGCGCGGTGTGCACGCTGCGGCCAAAACCCTCGCGCAGCCACAGCACCGAACCCCCATCGGCCAGGCCGTTGACGGCGGCGCGGCTGTCGTAGGCACGCAGGCGGTTCTCCGGTACCACGTCGCGCAGGGCCAAGGCGTCGGGGGCCTCACCAGCCGCTTGAGCACCTTGAAAGTAGGACAGCGCCTGGCGCGCCACCTGCGCGGCCTGCACCTCGTCGTCCACCAGCACGTCGATCACGCCATTGGCGTGTTGCACGCCGCTGGGGCCAATCTGTTCGGGCTTGAACACGCCCAGGCCCCCACCTTCCACCATGGCCGGGCCGCCCATGCCGATGTTGCTGCTGCGGGTGGCGATCACGATGTCGCAGCAACCCAGCAAGGCCGCATTTCCCGCAAAACAGCGCCCACCGGTGGCACCGATCAGCGGCACCTGGCCACTCAGGCGCGCCAGCGCCGCGAACGTCCCCACGTGCAGGCCGGCCACGATGGGCATGTCCACGTCGCCCGGCCGGCCACCGCCGCCTTCGGCCCACAACAGCACCGGCAGTTTTTGCGCCAGCGCCACGCCCAGCAGGCGGTCGGTCTTCTGGTGGTTGCGCATGCCCTGGGTGCCGGCCAGCACGGTGGCGTCGTAGGCCATCACCACGGCCGGGCCGGTGCCCACCTGGGCCAAACCGCCCACCAGGCCATCGGCGGGGGTGTTTTTCTGCAGATCGTCCTCGCTGCGGCGGCTGCGTTGCGCGGCCACCGCCAGCGCGCCGTATTCGATGAAGCTGCCGGGTTCACACACGGCATCGATGAACTCGCGCGCGCTGCGCTGCCCCAGGGCATGGCGCTTGGCCATGGCTTCGGGACGGGCGGCGTCGAGCGTGAGCGCATGGCGATCAAAAACGCGTTGCAGGTCGGGTCGCGGGCCCTGGTCTGGCGGGATGGCGGTCGCGCCGGGTGTTGTGTTTTCAGCAGCGGTCGCTGCGGCGGCGCGCATCAGCAGCGCGTGTTCTTGCACCGTTTCACCTTCGGCCACCAAGATGTCCGCCACGCGCAGCGCGCATTCGGCCCGCAGCTCGTGTTCCATCTTCATGGCCTCCAGAATCACCACAGGCTGACCGGCGGCCACCACGTCACCGGGTTTCACCAGCCATTGAACCAGTTGGGCTTGCAGGGGAGCGCGCAGTTCGATCATGCGCGGGATTGTGTGGCCCGGCGCTGGCCGGCGCGGTCCAAGATGCGACAGCCGTTCAGTGCTTCGCGTCGACGTAGGACACACCAAAGCGCTCAGCCAGAGCACCCAGCCGTTTGTCCAGGGTCCAGAGGTGGGCACCTGGCGTCATCAGCACAGACGCCAGCAGCGTGAGGTCCACGAGACCGCACCCATACCCAAACAGCCGCTCCCGCTCGACGAACGCCATCAACTCGGGCACGCTGGCATGTTGACTGGGGGCCAGACACGCCAGATCGGCCAGCGTCCGCGTGCGCTTGGGCGGCGTGCCGCAGGCGAGTTCGCCCAGCACCCAGGGGTGCACCAGCACCCTGTCTTGCAGCAGCAGTTGCACCAGATCGCCGTTGTGCTGCCGGAAGTGATCCACCCACACCGAGGTGTCCACCAGCACGCCCGTCACGCGCTGGCTTCCTCGGCGCGGCGCGGCACGTCCGGCATGTCGGGTGCAGCAGCACCCAAGGCGGCCAGGCGCTTGGCGGCCTGCACCCGCACAAAGGTCTTGATGGCCTCACGGAACAGGTCGGCCTTGTCCATGGTCGGGTCGGCCATTTCCAGCGCCCGGTCGTACAACGCATCATCGATGGTCACGGTGGTTCTCACGGCAATGTCCTCATCAAAATAGATGCCATTTTGCATCTCACTTGATGCGAAGCATCTCGTTCAAACGAAAAAAAAGCCGCACCCCGTGAGGGATGCGGCTTCTTCAACCTTGGATGCACAAGCGCCGCGAGCGGCGCTTCACGCTCACTTGGCCTTGGCGGCCTTGGTGGCGGTGGCGGTCACGGCCTTGAAGTTGGACTCGGCCACTTCGGTGGCTTGCTTCACAACCTTTTGCACTTGTTCGAACGCGCTGTTGGCGCCGGTCATGGCGTTCTTGATGGCGGCCACAGCGGCTTCGCCACCCTGGGGCACGTTCTTCACAGCGGCTTCAACGGCCGAGGCGAACTGCTTCTGGGCGCTGGCGGTCTGGGCTTCGGCGGCCTGGGTGAACTCGGCGTTGGCACCGGCGGCGATGTCGTACAGGTGACGGCCGTAGGCGGCAGACTTCTCGGCCAGGGGCTGCACAAAGCCGGTCTGGACCTTCAGGAATTCCTGGGCGTCCTTGGCAGACAGCAGGCTCTTGGTGTACTCGGCGCTGTCGGCCAGCAGGGCCTTGGAGGCTTGCAGGTTCAGCTCGATCACTTTTTCAGCGCTTTCCACGGCCTTGGCACCGAAGCCAAAAACGGTGTTCAGTTGGGCTTGTTGGGCGGCGGCGATTTGTTCAACGGTCAGCATGGTGGTTTCCTTCAAAAGGGGTTGAGGGTGTTGCTTCGCGTTCATCGCCGGGGATTCGGCTTTGCTGCACTGCAACATGACTCGAAGTATAGGGTTTCCCCGAACTTATGCAAGCGTTTTTTGTTGCAGTGCAGCAAAAGAATTAGGGAGGTGCCTCCAAACCGCGCCGGCTGCTTCAGCGCGGTGGCGGCAGCACCTGGCCCTGCAAGCGTGCCCACAGCCAGGGCAGCGCGCGCGCCACATCGACCCGCCCACCCCGCGCCAGCGCCGGCTGGGGCGCCAGGCTGGGCCCGGCGGCGGGGCCGATGTCGAAGGTGAAGGTGTAGGTCAGCGTCTGGCCCATGCGCAGGTCGCTCACGTGCGCCCGCCCGTCCACCGCGCGCATGGCCACCAGGCCTTTGGCAAAGGTGTGGAGGCGCTGGAATGTGGCGTTGTCGGCGTAGGCGGCCAGCAGCGCCGGGCCACGGTCGAACGCTTCCCACGTCGGTTCCGCGCCTTCGTCGAGCAGCGAATAAAAGCCCTCATGGTAGTGCGTGGGTGTGGTGGCCACCACCCGCCACAACACGGTGTTGAAGGCGGTGGGCGTGACCAGCAGCGCCTGCGCCTGTAGCCCCTGGCGCGCCAGCGAGGCCTGCGCGAGCGACGTCACGTGCTGTTGTGCGGCCACGCCCCAGACCAGGTAGGCGGTGCTGAGCGCCAGACCCCAGGCGTTGGCGCGCAGGGCACGGTCGCCATGGCGGCGTTGCCACACCAGAGCCAGCACCAGCCCGAACAACAAAGGCAGGGTGTAGAGCGGGTCGATGATGAAGATGCTGCCGACGCCAAACGGGTGGTTGCTGAAAGGCAGCGCGAGCTGGGTGCCGTACACCGTCATGGTGTCCAGCAGCGGGTGGGTGACGAGCACGAGCCAGGCGGCCAGCCACCAACGCCGCCAGTGGGGCCACTCACCGTGCAGGCGCGCAATGCCCGCACCCACCAGCGGCGCGATCAGCGTCAGCCAGAACAGCGCGTGGCTTTCGGCCCGGTGCAGCACCATGTTGAGCAGGGCGTCGCCGTGGTCCACGAACACGTCCAGGTCGGGCAGCGTGCCCAGGGCTGCGCCCCAGGCGGCCGACTTCCACAAAGCGGTGCGCCGGCCCATCACGGCCACACCCACGGCGGCGCCCAGCGCCAGTTGAGACAAGGAATCCATGGCGCGATCTTCTCAGGATCGGCCCACGGGCATGGCTGGCGGGGTCAAAGCGCGAGCACGATGGGGAATCGCGCACGCAGGCCGTCGGCACCGGGCACAAATGGCACGGTCAGCGCGGCGCGTTCGGCGTCGCTGCGCAGGCGGCGCCACAAAAAGTCGCGCTCGTTGCCGGGGTCGCCTTGCACATACAACTGGGTGGTCAGCACGGCGCGTTCGCCCAGCTTCACCTTGACGTGGATGTGCGGCGTGCGCGAGCTGTAGGCCACCGGGCGCAGGGTGCGAAAGCGGTAGGCGCCTTGCGCGTCCACCGCCACGCGGCCAAAACCCTGGAAGGCCTGGTCGGCGCGCCCGCCGTCACCGGGGTGGTGGTAGTGGCCCTGGTGGTCACACTGCCAGATTTCCACCTGGGCGCCGCGCACCGGCACGCCGGCGGTATCAAGCACCACACCGTCCACCCAGGTGGGCGTGCCCTGTGCGTAGGTGGCGGCACCATTGCGCAGCAGGTCAAAGTCGGTGTCGTCGGGCAGGTCCAGCGGGTAGAAGGGGCCTTCGGTCTGCGACGGCGTGGGCAGCCGCCCGGGCTGGGCCAGCGCGGGTGTGAGCACCGCGGGCGCAGCCACCACGGACGCGGCACCAAGCAACAAACGGCGGCGGGACAAGGGCAGATTCATCGCAGCACTCCGGCAAGAGGGAAACCGTTGCGATCCCAGCCTGCGCTCAGGGTTCCTGGGCGCCCGTTGTTTGCAACGGCAGTTCGATGTGCACCAGCCCCGGATCGTCGTCGGACGGCGACTCGGCAAAACCCAGGCGCTTGGCCAGCCCCCGCATGCGGCTGTTCTCTTTCAGCACGCTGCCCACAATGCGCTGCGTGCCGTTCGCGCGCAGGGTGCGGATCAGCTTGTCCATCAACATGTGGCCCAGGCCACCGCCCTTGATGTCGGAGCGCACGATGACGCCGAACTCCGCGCTGTCGTTGTCGGGGTCGATGCCGGCGCGCACCGTGCCCAGGGTCTCAAAGCCGCCACCGGGCAGCTCGCCTTCCGCAATGAAGGCGACCTCGCGGGCGTAGTCGATCTGGGTGAGCCGCGCCAGCTCGGAATGCTCGATGGTGCGGCGGCTGTAGAACACACGCAGGCGCACGTCCTCGGGCGACAGCTTTTCGATGAAGGCGCGGTGCTGCAACTCGTCCTCAGGGCGTATGGGGCGCAGCAGCAGTTCGCGGCCCAGGTGGCTGATGCGCTCCTCCTGCTCCACCGGGTAAGGGCGGATGGCGAAGTTGGCCGCACCCGCCGGGCGCAACGCGCTCACCCGCACACGCGCGTCCAGCGCCACCGCGCCATCGGCGTTCACCACCAGCGGGTTGATGTCGAGTTCGGCGATCTCGGGCACATCGGCCAGCAGCTGCGAGATGGCCACCAGCACGCGCTCGATGGCGGCCATGTCGGCGGGCGGCTGGTCGCGGTAACCGCGCAGCAGCTTGGCCACCCGGGTGCGCGCGATCAGCGCCTGCGCCAGCGGCCCATTGAGCGGCGGCAGCGCCAGCGCGCGGTCGGCCACCACCTCCACCGCCGTGCCGCCCTGCCCAAACAGGATCACCGGACCGAACAGCGGGTCGACACTGGCGCCGACGATGAGCTCGGTGGCCTGGCGCAGCTTGACCATGGGCTGCACGGTGAAGCCCTCCACCGCCGCACCGGGGCGCTCGGCGGCCACGCGGGCCAGCATGGCGCGGGCGGCTTCGCGCACCTCGTCGGCGTTGGCCAGGTTCAGGCGCACGCCGCCCACGTCGGACTTGTGCGAAATCTGGTGCGACAAAATCTTGATGACCACCGGAAAACCCAGCGCCTGGGCCTCGCGCGCGGCGGCCTCGGGGTCGGCCGCCACCACCCGCGTGGGCACCACCGGCAAGCCGGCGGCGTGCAACAAGGCCTTGGCTTCGGGTTCGCTCAGCAGCTCGCGGCCACTGCCCAGCACGTCTTGCACGATGGCGCGTATGGCGCCCAGGTCGGCCACCGGGCCCAGCGGCGCGGCCGACGGGGTTTGCAGCAGCTCCTCCTGGTGGCGGCGGTAGGCCTGCAGAAAGCTGAAGGCGCGCACCGCTTCTTCGGGCGTGTCGTAATCGGGCACACCGGCCTGGCGGAAGATACTGCGCGCCTCGTTGACGGCGTCATGCCCCAACCAGCAGCCCATCAGCCGCGAGGGCTTGAGTGTGGCCAGCGGCAGCAGGGCACGGGCAATGTCGGTGCTGGGCACGATGGCGGTGGGCGCCTGCACGAACAACACGGCGCTGTGGCGGTCTTCGCGCAGCGCGGTGAGTGCGTCCACATAACGCTGGGTGGGCGCGTCGCCAATGATGTCCACCGGGTTGCCGCGCGACCAGTTGGCCGGCAGCACGGCGTCCAGCCGCGCCAGCATGGCCTCGTCGAGTTCGGTCAGCTCCACGCCCGCGTGGGCGGCGGCGTCGGCAGCCATCACGCCGGCGCCGCCGCCGTTGGTGAGGATGACCATGCGTTCGCTCTTGTTGTCGCGAAAACGCGCCAGCAGCTCGGCCGCCAGAAACAAATGCTGCAGTGTGAACACGCGCAACATGCCGGCGCGGGAGATGGCGGCGTCGAACACGTCGTCCGACCCGGCCAGCGCACCCGTGTGCGAGGCCGCCGCTTTCTGCCCCTGAGCCGAGCGCCCGGCCTTGACCACGATGACCGGCTTATTGCGCGCCGCCGCGCGCGCGGCCGACATGAACTTGCGCGGCGACTCGATGCTTTCGATGTAGAGCAGGATGGCGCGGGTGCGCGGGTCGCTGCCGAGGTAGTCCAGCATGTCGCCAAAGTCCACGTCGGCGTGTTCGCCCAGCGAGACGAAGTGCGAGAAGCCGATGCCACGCGAGCCGGCCCAGTCCAGCATGGCGGTGACCAGCGCGCCCGATTGCGACACGAAGGCGATGTCGCCCTTCATGGCGCCGATGTGGGCGAAGCTGGCGTTGAGCCCCCAGTGGGGCACCAGCATGCCGATGCAGTTGGGCCCCAGGATGCGCAAGGTGTGGCGACGCGCGGCGTCCAGCATGCGCTGCTTCTGCGCCTTGTCCAGCCCGGCCGTCACCACCACGGCGGCGCGCGTGCCCAGGCGGCCCAGTTCTTCAATCAGGCCCGGCACGCTGACCGCAGGCGTGCAGATGACGGCCAGGTCGGGCACGGCGGGCAGGTCGGCGGCGCGGGCGTACACCGGCACGCCGTCGATGTGGCTGCGTTTGGGGTTGACGCCCAGCAACTGGCCGCTGAAATCGGCGCGCAGGTTGCGCCAGATGGTGGCGCCCACGCTGCCGGGGCGCTCGGAGGCGCCGAAAACGGCCACGGTGTTGGGGGCAAACAGGGCGTCGAGGTTGCGGATGCTCATGCTTGTTTTCCTTGGTTCAGCGCCATCCAGGCGATCAGCGACTGGCGCATGGCCTCTTCCACCGACATGTCGATGGGCGTGACCCAATCGCGCGGCACAAACACGGTGTAGCCACCGATCATGTAACCCATGGGCAGATACACGGCCACGCGGTCGCCGCGCAGCAGGCCGGCGGGCAGGTCGTCCAGCGACTGGCGCGTGACCATGCCCACGATCTCCAGCGGCTGATCGGGCATTCGCAGCGCCACCACCTGCTGCGGGCTGTGTTCGTGGCTGGGCGAAAAGTAGTCGGCAAAACTCTTGAGCGAGGAGTAGATGCTCTTGACCACCGGCAGGTTGGTGAACGGAAATTCAAACAGCGTGAGCAGCCGCCCCATGAAGGGTTGCGAGACGATCACGCCCAGCACAAAGATGCCCAGCACCCCCAGCACCAGGCCCATGCCGGGCAGGTACACATCGCCCACCAGCGGGCGGATGACCCACATGGCCAGCGCCTCCGACCAGGCCAGGAAGATGTAGAGCAGGTACAGCGTCACACCCACCGGCAGGATGGTGACCAGGCCACGGAGAAAATACTGCGACAGGCGTTTCATGGGTGCTCCAGGGAACAATGAGCATAGCAGCGGGTCATGACATGACAGGCGGTGCTTGTGATGCCGCTTTTCGCCCACAATTGCATGTCTCATGCCCATTTGACGCGCCCACCAGGCGCGAGATTTGATGAACGATGTATTCAACGCGCTGGGCCGTCTGTTCAGCGCCGTGCTGGGTCTGATCTTCTGGCTGTTTGCCGCCGCCCTGGGCTTGCTGCTGGCCGCCGTGGTGGCGGTGCTGCTGCTGGTCGGCGTGGTGTGGGCCGTGCTGCGCGGGCGCCGCCCGGTGCGCCCGGTGCGCCCGGTCTATGTGCACCAGTTTCAGACCTACGCCCGTGAACGCGTGTGGCCGGGCCGCCGTGGCGCCGCCTCCACCGCCACCGACGAGGTGGTGGACGTGCAGGTGCGCGAGGTGCGCGACAGCGCTGGCGGGCACAGCCTGCCGCCGGCCGCCACCGAGCGCTGATCAGGCGTCTTCTTCGCCAGACTGCTGGCGACGCGCCAGTGCCGCCTGGTACACCGCGTTGCGCGGTGTGCCGGTGATCTCGGCGCACAGGCGCACGGCGGTTTTCAGGGGCAGCTCCTGCAACAGCAGGTCCAGTGCGCGCGCCGTGGCGGGTGGCAAAACGCCCTCGGCGTCGGCCGCCACCACCACAGGCGGGTGCAGCAACAGCGCGAATTCGCCCCGGCCATGTGACGCATCGGCCGCCAACCACGTGGCCAGGCCATCACAACGCAGCTGCTCGACCTCTTCAAACTGCTTGGTCAGCTCGCGGCCCACGGTCAGGCGGCGCTCGCCCAGCACGGCCAGGTCTTTGGCGAGCGCGGCCATGCGGTGCGGCGCTTCCAGCAACACGCTGGCCAAAGGCTGCTGGGCCAGTTGGTCCAGGGCGCGCTGGCGTTCGGCGCCCTTGGGCGGCAAAAAGCCCACAAAGGCAAAACGGCCCTCGCCTTCGGTGAGGCCGGCCACGCTGAGTAGCGTGGTCACGCTGCTGGCACCCGGCACCGGTACACACCGGAAACCTTGCGCCTGCGCTTCGGCGCACAGGCGCGCGCCGGGGTCGCTCACGCCGGGCGTGCCGGCGTCGCTCACAAAGGCCACACGCTCGCCCCGGCGCAGGCGTTCAATCACCAGCTGCGCGGCTTCGCGTTCGTTGTGCTGGTGCAGGGCCAGCAGCGGCTTGTGCAGGCCAAAGGCCTGCAGCAAGCCGGCGGTGTGGCGGGTGTCTTCGCAGGCGATGGCGTCCACCAGGCCCAGCACATGCAGGGCGCGCAGGCTCAGGTCGGCCAGGTTGCCGATGGGCGTGGCCACCATGTAGACGCTGGCCTGCGGATAATGCTGGGCACCGGCAGCGGCCTCGGCGGCGCTGCGGGCAGGGAGAAAGGCGGCAGACAATGGAATGGCCCCGATTCAAGAACAAGAACAGCGGCCCCAGCACCAAGGCGGTGGGTGACGCCGCTGAAGACGCGGCGCTGGCGCACTTGCTGGCGGCCGGTTTGCGGCTGGTGGCGCGCAACTTTCGCACACCCGGACGCGGCGGCGGCGAGATCGATTTGATTATGCGCGAGCCAGGCGGCACGCTGGTGTTTGTGGAGGTGCGCCGGCGCGCCAGCGCCTCGCACGGAGGCGCGGCGGCCAGCGTGGGCGCCACCAAGCAGCGCCGCATCGTGTTCGCCGCGCGGCACTTTCTGATGCGCCTGCCCCAGGTGCCACCCTGCCGCTTTGACGTGGTGCTGGTGCAGGGTGATGCAAACAGTCACCCGGCTTTACCCGCGCTTGACTGGATACGCGCGGCCTTTGACGCAGGCGACGCCTGAGCCCCGCTATCATTCAGGCCTTTGCGGCAGCGCAGCAGCGCCCACCCTCACCGCACCCGTCCCAACATGCTTTCCCAACGCATACAGCAGCACTTCATCGACAGCGCCGACCTCAACTACCAATGCGCCCAATTGCTGGCCGCGCCGGTGGAGGCCGCCGTCAATGCCGTGCTGGCCTGCGTGACGAGCGGCAGCAAAGTGCTGGCCTGCGGCCTGGGCGGCTCGGCGGCAGCGGCCCAATACTTCACGGCCAGTTTTGTGGGCCGCTTCGAGCGCGACCGCCCGGAGCTGGCCGCCACCGCCTTGAGCGCCGACACCACGGTGCTGACCGGGCTGGCCCAGGGCTTTGAGCCGCGCGCGGTATTTGCCCGCCAGGTGCGCGCGCTGGGCCAGGCCGGCGATCTGCTGCTGGTGCTGGCCGTGGGCAGCAACGGCGAATCGCTGCGCGACGCCGTGACCGCCGCCCACGAACGCGACATGACGGTGGTGGCCATCACCGGCCCACGCCCCGGCCCGCTGGGCGCGGCCCTCAAAGACACCGACGTGCTGGTCAGCGTGCCACACGAACGCCTGGCGCGCGCGCAGGAGGTGCAGCTGCTCACGCTGCACTGCCTGCTCGATGGCGTCGATGCACAACTGTTGGGCGACAGCCCCGAACCGGAGACCTCCGCATGAGCTTCACCTTCCCTGTCCGTACCGTGTTGACCGCTGCCCTGCTGGGTGCCACCCTGAGCGCCTGCGCCCCCCTGCTGGTGGGCGGCGCCGTGGGCACCGGCGTGCTGGTGGCCACCGACCGCCGCACCTCGGGTACGCAGCTCGAAGACCAGGGCATCGAACTGCGCTCGGCCAACCGCCTGCGCGACCAGATGGGCACCCGCGCCCGCATCAACGTGACCAGCTACAACCGCCGCGCCCTGCTGACCGGCGAAGTGGCCAATGCCCGCGACAAGGCCCTGGCTGAAGAAATCGTCTCCCAAGTGGACAACGTGCAAGGCCTGGTGAACGAGTTGTCCATCACCGCCAGCCCGTCGCTCACGCAGCAGGCCAACGACACCCTGATCACCGGCAAGGTCAAGGCCGGCCTGGTGGACATCAAGGACTTGTCGGCCAACGCCTTCAAGGTGGTCACCGAACGCGGCTCGGTCTACCTCATGGGCCGCGTGACGCAGCGCGAAGCCGACAAAGCCACCGAAGTGTCACGCAACATCAGCGGCGTGACGCGTGTGGTGCGGGTGCTGGACATCATCAGCGACGACGAGCTGCGCCGCATTCAGGCTGGCACCACTCAGCAGGCGCCGGCGGAGAACCGACCGGCGCAGTGAGACCGGCCCGCAGGCGGTAGCGCAGAGCAACCTTACGGCACCGACACCGCCAGAACCGCCTTCGGGTTGGTGCGCGCAATGGCCAGCAAGGTACGCGCGGCCCCGCTGGGTTGCTTGCGCCCTTGCTCCCACCCTTGCAAGGTGCGAACCGAAACACCGAGCAGCTGGGCAAACTGGGATTGAGACAAGCCCGTGGCCTCTCGCGCCTGCGCAGCGGCAGAAACCACCACCTTGCCTTTGCCCGCTTTCATATCCAGGATGGATTGCAGGATCTCGGCGCCGATGTCCCGCTGCGCCTCAAAGGCCGCGATTTCGCTGTCTTGCAACTTGCTAGATTTCGAGGGCACGGCGAATCTCCTTGAGTGTGCTGAGCGAAATGTTCTCTGAATCAGATTTGGCGTAGAGCGTGAGCAAGTAGACCTCCCCTGCCCCGTTGCGAACCAGGTAAACAATCCTCACGCCACTGGACTTGCCTGGTCCATCTCGCGCCCAACGGGGCTTGCGGACACCACCTGAGCCGCGAATCACAGAACCCGCGACAGGGTTGAGCGCAACAAACGTCGCAAATCCTGCACGCTCGTCTTCGTCCCAATATTTTGGCCAGAGCCTTTGAAATATGGGACTTTCGACAACGGTGAACATGACCAAACTATACGCCCAAGGCGCATACCAGTCAAAGGCTCGGCCTCCGCAGAAACACCTGCCGCAGGCAGGGGCAACACACTGCCGTCACTTCAAGCGCTTGATCAGGCTGGACGTGTCCCAGCGTTGGCTGCACATCGGCACAGGACTGGTACCCCACGCCAGCGTAGAAACTCCGCGACGCCTCGTCGCAACCCGCGTTCATCAGAACAACTCGCTGTGCGAACCGGTCCGTATGAGCTTGAGGCAACCGCTCTCAAGCGTTCCCACGCGTTCGTAAATGAGCAACCAATCTGGCTCCACGTGGCATTCACGCACACCGGCGTACAGCCCAGAGAGTTCATGGTCTCAGTATTTTTGCTCCAGCGGTCTGTCGTTCATCAGCTCCCTGACCGCCGCTCGCATCTTCTCCCAGTCGTAGCGACCTGAGCCTTTGACGCGCTTCTTGTCCCGCTTGAACTGGCGGGTCTCCTCAAGCGCGCGCGCCACGGTCAAAAGTCCTCAAGCGTGGTCCGGGTTGTGTGGCCACGCCGCGCATCTTTGATGGCAGCCAAGGTGGTTGGATTTGCCCGCGGCAATTCCATGGGCAGACCACCCTTCTCGACAACACTGCGCAGAAAAAGTCGGATGGCCGTGCTCACATCGAGGCCGGCAGCTTTCAAGATCGCAGCCGCCTCTTCCTTCAGCTCGGGCTCAACTCGGGAACGAACATCGACGGTAAGCATGTTGACTCCTTCAGGAGCCTACACAGTACCACAATGTAGCTACATTGTGGCAACAGAAACGATGCTGACACTTTTGTACAGCGGCCACCCGCAGCAGAAAAAAACCAGCGTCACTTCAGTCGCTTGATCAGGCTGGACGTGTCCCAGCGCTGGCCGCCCATCTTCTGCACGTCAGCGTAGAACTGGTCCACCAGCGCCGTGACCGGCAAGCGCGAACCGTTGCGCTTGGCTTCGTCCAGCACCAAGCCGAGGTCTTTGCGCATCCAGTCCACCGCAAAACCAAAGTCGAACTTGTCGGCCACCATGGTCTTGCCGCGGTTGTCCATCTGCCAGCTTTGCGCGGCGCCCTTGCCGATCACGTCCAGCACCTGGTTCATGTCCAGCCCGGCATTCTGACCAAAGGCCACGGCCTCGCTCAGGCCCTGCACCAGTCCGGCAATGCAGATCTGGTTGACCATCTTGGTCAGTTGGCCGGCGCCGCTGGCGCCCATCAGCGTGAAGGCGCGAGAAAACGCCATGGCCACCGGGCGCACCGCATCAAACGCCGCCGCATCGCCACCACACATCACGGTCAGCGCGCCGTTCTGGGCACCCGCCTGGCCGCCCGACACCGGCGCGTCCACAAACTGCAGGCCCAGGTTGCGGGCTGCGGTGTAAAGCTCGCGCGCCACGTCAGCCGAGGCGGTGGTGTGGTCCACCAGCACCGCGCCGGGCTTCATGCCCGCCAAGGCGCCGCCGGCGCCCAGGACCACCGAGCGCAGGTCGTTGTCGTTGCCCACGCAGCAGAAAACGATGTCGGCACCGGCCGCAGCTTCGCGCGGCGTGGCCGCGCTCGACGTAGCCGCTCCGAACTCGGCCACGAACGCCTGTGCCTTGGCGGGCGAGCGGTTGTACACGCTCACGCGGTGCCCCGCCTGCACCAGGTGGCCGGCCATGGGGTAGCCCATGACACCCAGGCCGAGGAAGGCGACGGATTGGGAGGGGGTGGGGTCGTAGGTTTTGGGGTTGAGTGAAGTCATAAAAGTCAATCTGCGCACAGGTTAAACGTCATTGTGCCCGCACCCTGAACGGACCGTTTTGCGTCACCCGCAAGACCAGCGGTCATTCAAAAACGACTGACGGATCACTTTTGCATGGATTAACAAAGAGGAAATCAGGACAATTCATCAACTAACAAACTTTATCATTTAAGCCATGATCATCGCACCCATAAGTCACAGGGGCTTTACCTTGATAGAGTTGATGGTCACTGTGGCCATCGTCGGCATCCTGGCCTCGATCGCCTATCCCTCGTTCGCCGAATACGTGCGCAAAGGCAAACGGGATGATGGTCGCGCCTTGATCGGAGCCGCTGAAGTTGCGCAAGAAAAGTTCAGGGTCAGCAACGCCACATACGCAAACGCGACGGCATCACTTGTTGGCGCTTGCCCATCTTCTGGTACATGCACCAGCCAGGGGGGCCATTTCACCTTGGCCGTCTCCGCAACCAGTGCCACGGGTTATACCTTGACCGCCACACCCACCTACACAGACACCACGTGCACATCATTAGTGGTGGTACACAACGGTTCAAGCATCACCCGCACGCCCAGTTCGACAGCTTGCTGGCCCAAGTAAATCAGGTGCTGCCATGAACAAGCGTTACACCATGGGCATATCGATGATCGAGGTGCTGGTCACCGTCGCTGTTTTGGGCATTTTGGCAGCAGCAGCCATGCCCAGCATGCGTGACATGATCGATACGCGCAAGCTGAAAAACCAAACCGAATCGATTGCCGATGTGCTGCGTCTGTCACGATCAGAAGCCATGAAACGGGCCGCCAGCAATACCCCAAAGGTCGTCTCAGCCACCGTCAGCGCGGGGGCTCCCTCGGCTTGGTTTGTTGGCTTGTCCAACACTACGACAGCTTGCACCGATGCTTCCACCTGCGTACTGGTGCAAGGTGCGAACAGTGCACCCTACATGGTCACTGCGACCGAGTGCGGTGGATGCAGCGTGGCCACAACGGCAAACCTGTACACCTTCTCGTTCAGAGGTGTGGCCACGGTTGGCGGCGGGAGTTCGGTGACGGTGACCTCACCGATGAACAAAACTCTGCGGGTAGATGTGAGCACCACTGGTCGGGTCAGTGTCTGTTCGCCCGGCGGCACCATTGCGGGGTACGCAACATGCGTCTAACGCCCACCCTGCGCCGACAGCGCGGCGTCTCCCTGCTGGAGTTGATGATTGGCATCACAGTGGGTCTGCTGGTACTCGCCAGTTCACTGGTTATCTACTTGAGTGGGTCGCGCGGTGCCACAGATAGCCTGCGCGTCAGCCGCTTCAACCAGAATGTGCGGGAAATTGTCAACATCATGTCGGCCGACATCCGGCGCGCCGGTTACACCGCCGTCAACACTGCGGGCACGACCAATGTATTCACGGCAGCGGCCAACAATGTCGTGATATCTGGCTCCTGCATCCTGTATGCATATGACGCCACTTTCCTCGGCGGCGCTGTGGGCGTGGCCGACGCCGGTGTCGATTTTTTCGGATTTCGCCTCAACAACAACACGGTTCAGATGCTCAGCCCAGCAGCAGGTGTTGCCTCCACTGCAGCCGGCGCATGTACTACAGATGGCAATTGGGTAAACCTCACAGACCCCAATGAAATCACTGTCACGGCCTTGAACTTTGACACCATCGGATCGCGTTGCCTGGCGTACACCATAGCGACGTTCAAGGCCGACGATCCAACCACCTACACACAGTGGACCACCACAGCCGGTACTGGATCCGCGTGTGATTCGCCCCCAACGGGCTTTACCGCACCAAACGCTGCCACGCAGTTCATCGTGGAAACGCGGCAAGTCCAGATTTCCATGACCGCGAACCATGCCCGCGACGCGACCTTGACACGCTCCACAGCAAACAACGCCGTGCGGGAAACCATCTTGATCCGCAACAACCGCACCAGCGCGCCACCGCCATGAGCACACGCACACATCTCATCGCTCTCTCCGGTGGCCACATGCAGCGAGAAAGAGGCATCAGCACGCTGACAGTAACTTTGATCATTGTCTTGCTAACTGGACTGGCCATGATCTACGCCAGCCGCAATGCGATCAACGAGCAGCGGCTCGCAGCCAACGAGCAGCGTGATCGACAAGCGGCAGCAGCCGCACAAGCAGGGCTCGACATTGCGCTTGCCTACATGGAAGGCGGTGGCATCGACAGAAACAACGACGACGTGGTCGATGCAGTGCCTGCGGCATCGGTCACCGTTGGCAGCACCAGGGCGGTCTTCTGCGCTCAGAACGCGAACCTGGACACCCTGGTGTGCCCCGCCACGCCAGCCACATTGAGTTGCGGTGTAGGCTTTACGCCACCTTCCAGCGAATTCACACGGGTGGTTGCATTTGCCTGCGGCTGGAGCGACGACAACGCCGCAGTGCACAAGATGACCCAACTGTTCGCCGCTGGCCCATCACTGGGCGGCGGTTTGCAGACTCCCTTGATTTCCAAGGGCACGACCAACCTACTGACCGGTGGCGGTTCGGTCTTGAACCACGACAACGACCTGACCGTCTGGACAGGTGACAGCATTCTGGGTCAGAGCAATACCGGCAAAACCTTCATCAGCGACAAAACGGGAACCCCACCCGTCGACTTACGCAACGAGGCCAACAGCCCCGCCTGCAACAACCCGCCTACCGGCTACACCTGCTCTACGCAAGGCGACAACATCGGCCACGACACCATCACCGGTGACACCCGTCTTTCCTCACTGGATACCGACGGCTTTTTTGCGACGTTTTTTGGCAAACCCATGGCTGAGTACAAGTCCTCGGTGTCCACCAGCAATGTCTTCGACGGCAGCAACATCAACCAAAGCCAGTTGACCTCTGTGGCCTCGTCAGGCAATGCGGTGATCTGGGTGGACGGTAACCTGGATGGCAACACCCTGCCCAACCCGGTGGGCTCACAGGAGAAACCGGTGATCTTGATTGTGAACGGGAACATGACCTTGTCCAGCAACACCGTGATCAACGGCATTGTGTTCATTGCCGGCAATATCTCAGGCAACGGTACGCCCAAAGTCTTCGGCTCCATGATCGTCAACGGCACCAGCGCGTTCAACGGCAATCTGCTGATAGTCTACGACGGCGTGGTAGCCAAAAAGGCGGAAACCATTGGCAAAGTGAGCAAAGTTCCCGGCAGCTGGCGGGATTGGTAACCCCACGGGTTAAAGGCGACACCATGAACAGACACCCCAAACATGCGATCGGCTTCGTCCTGATTGAGGCTCTTGTGGCCTTGCTGGTGGTTGCCTTTGCGGCCCTGGCGATCTCCAAAATCACCACCATGGTGTTGAGTTCAGCCGGCGACAGCCGGGCCCGAGCGGAGGCGTTGCTGCTGGCCGAGGGCGCACTGGAGCGGCTCCGCAACAACCTGACCCAGGCACAGTACGCCGCCGCTTTGCCGACGGAGGCCTCGGACAGCGTGTCAGTGGCTGGTGCGACCGCCAACTTCAACGTGGTCACCACGATCAGCACCCCGGTGGCGGGTTCCCTCCAACGGCTGCTGCAAGTCGCGGTGACTTGGACCTCGAGTGCCAATGAAAGCCTGTCGGTCAATCTGAGCAGCGAGGTTGCCTGGGACAACGCCGAAAACCAAGCCTCCAACCAGGGCGGTGGCTTCGCACAGACCACCATCAACCCACGTGGCGCCGCGCGACGAGGAACGGGCTACCGAAAGACTGGCAACACGTGGGACCCCGCCGTCGCCCCCTATGTACCAGCCAACCCCAGCACTACACCGGCATTCGTTTACAGCAACGGCGGGACGTCCGAACTGATCAACAGCACCACTGGAAAAGTCATTTTGGTGACCGATGGCAATTTCGTCACCATCAGCGGCAAGGTCTACTTCCAGCCAGGGGCCAACATCCCCGCCCACTCCACTTTCCTGGTGCGGCTGTCCAGTGAGGGCGAGTGCATCTACACCGCCTCCAACGCCTTGTCCACCGAAACCCACAACTCGGCGAGCTATCCGGTCATGCCCTACACCTGCTACGTCGGCGGGGGCTGGTATGGCAATGTAGGCGTGTCTTCTTCCGACCCACAGGGTAACTTCACTTCGTGCGTGGGTGACCCGGGCTTCAACAGCGGCAACCCCAACGGTACGCTGATGAGCCCACACGCCCGAGAGTCCGCCGTTCGGACCTACCGCGGGTTTGAAAAGCCGAGCAGTACTTACCTGTCAACCGGAGCTTCCGACACCTCGGGCGTCAACGCCTACCCAAGCTTGACAACGGGCGCGCCCAGGCCAGCATCGGCAACTTTGGTCAGTACCAGCAACACGCCGGGACTGGGTTACACGCTGAATGGGGCGCCTGACCAGTTGGAGAACAACTTTTTTGTCGCGCGGCTGTCAGGACAGCAGACATGCGGAGGCACCATGCCTGCAACCGCATTTTTTAGAAATGCCGGCGAATTCCTGTGTCTGACACCCGACAGCAAATCAGCCGCCTCCGACTGGTGCCCGGCCGTTTGGCCCAATTTTGAATCCTACGTGGCATCGGGTGGTGGTTCAGGTGGCGGAGGTGGTTCCACCTGCACCACCATCTTCAAGGGCTCCAACGCATTCACTGGTTCCGGATCAACCATCAGCATCAACTCCAATGTGGGCTCGTGTGACAAGAACGGCGGCAACTTCACGTGTTCCGGCGTCGTTGCCGACAGCGGGACCGTGTTCACTATCACGTCGACAAAAACGTCGAACCAGGGCGTTGTATCGACAGTGTCAAAAACAGCCACAGCGAACTGCAGCGAAGTGAACGGCATCAACCTCCAATAACAACATCTGGTTATCTGGGCAACGGTGGCGATACTGACGCAAATGTAGGACCATGTTGGAGGACTTGGCCGAGTTACTTCAGCGCCCCGCTGGCGTCCTTCGCTTTCCAGCCTTGCTTCAGCACACGCTGGCACAAATGGGCTCGACCGCAAACGGTCATTCTTGCATGCTTATGACTTTTCATCCGAGCCCCTGATCTGGTTTGCTGTTGGAGTGGTCACCACAGCTTCCCAAGTCCGGTGCAGATGAACAATCTATTGAGACTTCACACCAAGTGCACTTGCCGATCACGCAGCCGGCCACTAAGCCAGTCACACAATCGTCAAATGCTCCGTCCCCGCCGCCAGGTCCATGGTCTTGGCGCGCTGGCTGTTGAGCTTGATGTGCAGGCGCAGGTCGTTGGCCGAGTCGGCGTTGCGGATCGCCTCTTCGTAGCTGATGAGGTTGTTTTCAAACGCGTCGTACAGCGCCTGGTCGAAGGTCTGCATGCCGATGTTGCGGCTCTTCTTCATCACTTCCTTGATTTCGGTCAGCTCGCCCTTGAGCACCAGGTCGGCAATCAACGGGCTGTTGAGCATGACTTCGATCACTGCCGTGCGGCCTTTGGCGTCCTGCTTGGGAATGAGGCGCTGCGAGATGAAGGCGCGGGTGTTGAGTGAGAGGTCCATCAGCAGCTGCTGACGCTTTTCTTCGGGGAAGAAGTTGACGATGCGGTCGAAGGCCTGGTTGGAGTTGTTGGCGTGCAGTGTGGCCAGGCAGAGGTGACCGGTTTCGGCAAACTGGATGGCGTGCTCCATGGTTTCGCGGTCGCGGATTTCGCCCATCAGGATCACATCCGGCGCCTGGCGCAGCGTGTTCTTGAGCGCGATTTCCCAACCCTCGGTGTCCACGCCCACTTCGCGCTGGGTCACCACACAGTTCTTGTGCGGGTGCACAAATTCCACCGGGTCTTCCACCGTGATGATGTGACCAAAGCTGTTCTCGTTGCGCCAGTCCACCATGGCCGCCAGCGACGTGGATTTGCCCGAGCCGGTGGCGCCCACAAAGATGCACAGGCCGCGCTTGGTCATGGCGATGTCTTTGAGGATCTGCGGCAGACCCAGCCCGTCCAGCGTGGGAATGGTGTTGGGGATGGTGCGCAGCACCAGCGCGACCTTGCCCATCTGCACCAGCGCGTTCACGCGGAATCGGCCGATGCCGCCGGGCGCGATCGCGAAGTTGCACTCCTTGGTGCGCTCGAATTCGGCCGCCTGCTTGTCGCTCATGATGGAGCGCGCCAGGGCCTGCGTGTGCACGCCCGACAGCGGCTGCGGCGAAACCTTGGTGATCTTGCCGTCCACCTTGATGGCGGGCGGAAATTCGGCCGTCAGGAACAGGTCGCTGCCGTTGCGGCTGACCATGAGCTTGAGCAGGTCGTTGATGAACTTGGTGGCTTGATCGCGTTCCATACGAATTACCCTGGAAAGTTCTCGGGGATCTTGGCTTTGCCGCGCGCCTCGGCCGCCGTGATGGAGCCGCGGCGCACCAGCTCGGTCAGGTTCTGGTCCAAGGTCATCATGCCGGCTGCATTGCCGGTCTGGATGGCCGAGTACATCTGCGCCACCTTGGCCTCGCGTATGAGGTTGCGGATGGCGGGCGTGCCGATCATGATTTCGTGTGCCGCCACACGGCCCTGGCCGTCCGCTGTCTTGCACAGCGTCTGCGAGATGACGGCCTGCAGCGACTCGGACAACATGGCCCGCACCATCTCTTTTTCTTCGGCGGGAAACACGTCGATGATGCGGTCGATGGTTTTGGCCGCGCTCGAGGTGTGCAGGGTGCCGAACACCAGGTGGCCGGTCTCGGCCGCCGTCATGGCCAGGCGTATGGTTTCCAGGTCGCGCATTTCGCCCACCAGGATGGCGTCCGGGTCTTCGCGCAGCGCCGACTTGAGCGCGGCCGCAAAGGACAGCGTCATCTGCCCCACTTCGCGCTGGTTGATCAGGCACTTCTTGGACTCGTGCACAAACTCGATCGGGTCTTCCACCGTGAGGATGTGGCCGTACTCGTTTTCATTGAGGTAGTTCACCATGGCCGCCAGCGTGGTGGACTTGCCCGAGCCGGTGGGCCCGGTCACCAGCACCAGGCCGCGCGGCTTGAGCGCCAGGTCGGCAAAAATTTTGGGCGCACGGAGTTGGTCCAGCGTGAGGATCTTGCTCGGGATGGTGCGGAACACCGCCGCCGCGCCGCGGTTCTGGTTGAAGGCGTTGACGCGGAAACGCGCCAGGCCGTCGATCTCGAACGAGAAGTCCACTTCGAGGAATTCCTCGTAGTGCTTGCGCTGGGTGTCGTTCATGATGTCGTACACCATGGCATGCACCTGCTTGTGGTCGAGGGCGTCCACGTTGATGCGCCGCACGTCGCCATGCACCCGTATCATCGGCGGCAAGCCGGCCGAGAGGTGCAGGTCCGACGCCTTGTTCTTCACGCTGAACGCCAGCAGTTGGGTGATGTCCATTCCCTAGGGCCCCATCCTCAAAACGTTTTTGACAATCCCATTATGACCACGATTGGCGACAATCTCCAAAGCCAACGCGCACGGCTGTGGCGCGCGTGCGAACAGGCCGGCCGTGCGCCTGATGCGGTGCGGCTGCTGGCGGTCAGCAAGACCTTCGGCCCGGACGCCGTGCGCGAGGCGCTGGCCGCCGGCCAGCTGGCCTTTGGCGAGAACTACGTGCAGGAAGGCGTGGACAAGATCGCCGCTGTCAGCGCCTCGGGTGCCGTGCCCGGCATCGAGTGGCACTGCATCGGCCCCCTGCAAAGCAACAAGACGCGGCCGGTGGCCGAGCACTTCGACTGGGTGCAGTCGGTGGACCGCCTGAAGATTGCCCAGCGGCTCAGCGAGCAGCGGCCCTCCCATCTCGCGCCGCTGCAGATCTGCCTGCAAGTCAATGTGGACGGCGGCGCCAACAAATCCGGCGTGTCGCCGGCCGAACTGCCCGCACTGGCCGCCGCCGTGGCAGCCCTGCCCCGCCTGAAGCTGCGCGGCTTGATGGCGATACCGGAGCCCGCACCCGACTTCGACTCGGCCCGCGCGGTGTTTGCCCAGGTGCGGGCGCTGTTCGATGCACTCAACGCGCAGGGCCTCGGTTTGGACACCCTGTCCATGGGCATGAGCGACGACCTGGAAGCCGCCGTGGCAGCAGGCAGCACCATGGTGCGGGTGGGGCGGGGGGTGTTTGGGGCGCGCAGCTACGCGCCGACCTGAGTGGACCTCACTTTTTGGGCGCCGGCGCCGTCATCGGCTTGATCGCACCACAATCGGCCGACAGCCATTTGCCCTGACCGTCCATGGTCATGTTTTGCGGCTTGCCTTGGTGCTGGCTGCTCATGGTCATCTTCATGGTGTAGGACGTGTCGCCCATGAAGGTGTAGGTCCCTTCGCCACTGGACGGCGGCTTGGTACAGGCGAACTTCATCTTCATGGTGTTGCCGCTGCGCGAGGTGACGGTGGTGGTGCAGTCGCCCTCGGTCTGCTGGGGCATGTCGTTGCGCGCGGCCATTTCGGGCGTGATGCACACCTTCATGGCCATGGCGCCGCCCGCGCCCATGGTGGGCATGGCGCCGCCCTGTTTGGCCATCATGTCCTGCATCATCTTGCGCTGCTCCGGCGGCATGGCGGCCAGCTGCTTCTGCATCTCGGCCATGGCCTTGTCCATTTCAGGGTTGCCGCCCATCTTGTGCTGGATTTCCCACAGGCCGGGCTTGGTGCTTTGGGCCCAGGCGGCGCTGGCGCCCAGGGCCAGCAAGGCGGCCGACAAGGCCAGGCGAAAAGACGTGTTCATGGCGTGCTCCTTCTGAAACGGGGATCGCCCATTCTCGCGCCCGCAGCAACAAAAAACCAGATCAAAACGCCAGCCGCGTGCTGTGTTTCACCTCTTCCATCACCGGGTAGGTGCGGGTTTCGCGCACGCCGGGCAGCTGCCACAACACGGTGCCAGCAAAGTCGCGGTAGGCGGCCATGTCGGCCACGCGGGTCTTGAGCAAGTAGTCGAAACCACCGGCCACCATGTGGCACTCCATGATTTCGTCGTGCACCTGCGCCGCCGCCCTGAACTGCTCGAACACATTGGGCGTGGTGCGGTCCAGCAGCACCTCCACAAACACCAGCATGCCCCGGCCCAGCTTGAGCGGGTTCAGCCGCGCCTCGTAGCCCAGGATGTAACCCTCGCGCGCCAGCCGCTGGGTGCGCGCCAGCACCGCCGTGGGCGACAGCGCCACCGCCTCGGCCAGCTTGAGATTGCTGATGCGCCCGTCGGCCTGCAGCAGGTGCAGGATGCGCTTGTCGGTGCGATCGAGTTCATCTGACATGATTTATCTCTATTTCAAACTCAATATTTGGTGAATTATTCAACAGACAAACGCAGATGATTCGTTTATTCACCAGATCAACGGAGTTCTGTCATGCGCCTGCCCACCCCCTACCGCCCCGAAGCCGACACCGTCGTGCACCGCCTGGCCAGCCTGGACGGCCGACTCGACTGGGCCGATGCCGCCCGCCAGGCCGCGCCCTGGGTGCAGGCGGTGCGCGACAACCCGCCGCCCTTCTGGGCCATGGAAAGCCTGCTCAAGGAGTACCCCATCAGCAGCGCAGAGGGCCTGGCCCTGATGCGCCTGGCCGAGGCCTTGCTGCGTGTGCCCGACGCCGAAACCGCCATCGCACTCACCGCCGACCAGCTGGGGCGCGCCGACTTTGATGCCGCGGGCCACCCGGCCTTGGCGCGGCTGTCCTCCAGCGCCATTGGGCTGAGCAAACGGTTTTTGCCGGGTGGTGAATCGGGTGGCATCCTGGGCAAACTCGGCGCGCGCACCGTGGTGGCCGCCACGCTGCGCGCGGTGCAGCTGCTGGGCCACCAGTTTGTGCTGGGCGAGACCATCCAGAGCGCCATGAAAACCGCTGCGCAGGCCCGAAAAGACATGCCGCGCCTGACCTTCAGCTACGACATGCTGGGCGAAGGCGCCCGCACGGCGGAAGACGCCGTGCGCTACTTCCACAGCTACCAGCAGGCCATTGCGGCAATAGCCACCCAGGCGCAAGGCGACGAGCGTGGCAACGACGGCATCAGCATCAAGCTCAGCGCCCTGCACCCACGCTACGAAGACGCGCAGCACCAGCGCGTGATGCAGGAACTGGTGCCCCGCGTGTGGGCGCTGTGCGAGCAGGCGGCGCAGGCGCGCATCAACCTCACCATCGACGCCGAAGAGGTGGACCGCCTGGAACTCTCGCTCGACGTGTTCGACGCCCTGCTCGCCCGCGTGGCGCAGCATCAACCGCAGTGGAGCGGTTTTGGCCTGGCGCTGCAGGCCTACCAAACCCGCGCGCTGGAGCTGATCGGCCACGTCACCGCGCTGGCGCGCCAGCACGGCGTCAAGCTCATGTGCCGGCTGGTCAAGGGCGCCTACTGGGACGCCGAAATCAAGCGCGCCCAGGAACAAGGCCTGCCGCACTACCCGGTGTTCACCCACAAACACCACACCGACATCTCCTACCTGGCCTGCGCGCGCGCCCTGCTGGATGCGCCCGACGCCATCTACCCGCAGTTCGCCACGCACAACGCAGCGACGATTGCCGCGATTCAACAGATGGCCGCAAAAGCAGGAACGCCATTCGAGTTTCAAAGGCTCCACGGCATGGGCGAAGGCGTGTACCGCGAGGTGCTCAAAAACCCGCTGGTGCGCTGCCGCGTGTACGCCCCCGTGGGCGCCCACCGCGACCTGCTGGCCTACCTGGTGCGCCGCCTGCTGGAAAACGGCGCCAACTCGTCCTTCGTGCACCAGCTGGCCGACCCCACCGTGGGCCTGGAGGAACTGCTGGTGTCGCCGCTGCGCCTGTCGCCCGAGCCCAGCCAGCCGCTGCCGGTGGCCTTGTTCGGCACCCAGCGCGCCAACAGCGCGGGCGTGGACCTGACCGTGGACACACAACGCGAACCCCTGCTGGCCGCTCTGGCCACCACCACCGTGCCGGTCGTGCCCGAGGCCGATCCGGCCGCACTGCCCACCGCCTTCCAGCGCTGCGCCGCCGCATCACGCGCCTGGCGCGACGCGCCCGTGACCCAGCGCGCCCAGGCCTTGCGCCAGGCCGCCGATGCGCTGGAGCACGAGCTGCCCCGTTTCTGCGCCCTGCTGGTGAAAGAGGCCTTCAAGACCTGGGGCGACGCCGTGGCCGAGGTGCGTGAGGCGGTGGACTTTTTGCGCTACTACGCCGCCGAGGCCGAACGGGTGATGGCCCCCATAGCCCTGCCTGGCCCCACCGGCGAAAGCAACACCTTGCGTCTGACGGCACGCGGCGTGTGGGTGTGCATCAGCCCCTGGAACTTTCCGCTGGCCATTTTTGCCGGCCAGGTGGCCGCAGCGCTTGCCACCGGTAACGGCGTGCTGGCCAAGCCGGCCGAGCAGACGTCCGGCGTGGCCCAGGCCGTGGTGGCCCTGCTGCACCGCCACGGCGTGCCCGCCGACGTGCTGCAACTGCACCACGGCGCCGGCGACACCGTGGGCGCCGCCCTCGTGGCCCAGCTCGGCGTGGCCGGTGTGGTGTTCACCGGCTCCACCCAGGTGGCCAAAATCATCCAGCGCGCGTTGGCCGCCAAGGACGGCCCCATCGTTCCCCTGATCGCCGAAACCGGCGGCATCAACGCCATGCTGGTGGACAGCACCGCCCTGCCCGAACAGGTGGCCGACGCGGTGGTGCAAAGCGCCTTCCGCAGCGCCGGTCAGCGCTGCTCAGCCCTGCGCCTGCTGTGTGTGCACGACGCGATTGCCGACGGCGTGGTCGAGATGATCCGTGGCGCGGCGCGCGAGCTGGTGGTGGGCGACCCGGCGCAACTCGCCACCGACGTTGGCCCGGTGATCGACCGCGAAGCCTTTGACAACATCGCGCGACACGTGGCCCGGCTGGAGCGCGAAGCACGCGATCTGCTGCCGCCTGCCGCCGTGCCGAACACGCCCAATGCACCCCAGCACCTGGTGCCGCCGCGCATGTTCGAGGTCAAGGCCGTGGCCGACATGACGCAGGAAATCTTCGGTCCCGTGCTGCACGTGCTGCGCTGGAGCGGCGAGCCCGAGGCGGTGATCGACGCCATCAACGCGCTGGGCTACGGCCTCACGCTGGGCATACAGACCCGCATCGACAGCCGCGCCCAGGCATTGGCCGCGCGCGCCCACACCGGCAACGTCTACATCAACCGCAACATCATCGGCGCGGTGGTGGGCGTGCAGCCCTTTGGCGGCGAGGGCCTCAGCGGCACCGGCCCCAAGGCCGGCGGCCCGCACTACCTGCTGCGCTTCTGTGCCGAGCAGACCATCACCGTCAACACCACGGCGGCGGGGGGCAATGCGACGCTGTTGGCGGGGGTGTGATCAGCCGAAGGCACTTGACAGCCCTTGACACCCCCCTACCGAAAACTACAATTACTTTCGTGCCGCACGAATTTTTAGCTGCACGAAAGTAATCATGAACACCCTTGCCCTCCCCGCCTCCGTCAAAGTTGTGGGCGCCAATGGCCAGATCTCTCTGGGCAAACAGTTCGCCGGCCGCCAAGTGCTGGTCGAAGAACAGGAGCCTGGGGTTTGGCTGGTGCGCACAGCGACCGTCGTTCCGGACAACGAACGCTGGCTTCATGGCGCTCAGGCGACCGCTGATCTGGACCGTGCGCTCACCTGGGCGCTGGACCATCCGGCACAGGACAAGGACGTCGACAGCCAACTGGAGCGGCTGGCCAAGGGCGCGGGCAAGTGATGGCAGCCAGCGACCCGCTGGTGCGCCTGGACTTGAACAACCCGGTGTTTCAGGAAACGCTGTTCAGCCTGCAAAAGGCCGAGCGACATGCCGCCATCGACACGCTGAAGAAAATCCGCCAATTGAGTTGGGCGCAGGTGTACCGGGACCAGGGCTTGAAGTGGGAAAAAATCACCAGCATCAAAACGCCACCAGGCATTGACGCGATCTACTCGCTGCGCATCACCCAGTCACGCCGCTGCACCGCTTGGCGGGAGGGCGACTTCATGCGACTGCTGACCGTTGCACCCGACCACGACAGCACCTACGGCAAGAAGTGACCGCCCGGCTCACTCAGGCAACGGAATGAACTCGTCGTGGTCGTCGGGCGGCAGCGCGATGCGCCCGGCGCGCCAGTCGGCCTTGGCCTGTTCGATGCGCTCGGGCCGGGACGACACGAAGTTCCAGAAGATGTGGCGCGGGCCGACCGGCTCGCCGCCAAACACCATCAACACGCTGTCCTGCTCGGCCAGCAGCTCGTCCGCGCCCTGGTCGAACACCATCATCTGACCGGGCACGGCGGTTTGCCCGCCGTGTGACACCGCACCACGCGCCACATAAACCGCCTGTTCGGGGTACACGCCGTCCAGCGCAAAGCGGCTGCCGGCGCTCAAGCTCACGTGTGCGCAAAACAAGGGCGACGACGTGCGCACCGCGCTGCGCTGCCCCATCACCTCGCCGGCCAACACGCGGCAGCACAGGCCGGGCCGCTCGATCAGGGGCAAGGCCTCGTGCCCGTAGTGGGTGAAGGCGGGCTCACACTCCTCGTCGGCCT
Source organism: Hydrogenophaga sp. (assembly GCA_030696525.1). Taxonomy (GTDB): domain Bacteria; phylum Pseudomonadota; class Gammaproteobacteria; order Burkholderiales; family Burkholderiaceae_C; genus Hydrogenophaga. The sequence goes on from JAUYSB010000021.1 coordinate 31,031, forward strand.
CGGGCAGGGCGATCCAGAACTGCATCAGCTCCAGCCCGCCACCGGCAAACGAGGCCGGGTGCTCGAAGCGCTCGGAATGCGAGATGCCGCGCCCGGCCGTCATCCAGTTGACCTCGCCGGGGCGGATGCGCTGCACCACGCCCAGGCTGTCGCGGTGGATGATTTCGCCGCCCAGCAGGTAGCTGAAGGTGGACAGGCCGATGTGCGGGTGCGGGCGCACGTCGGCCGCGCGCACCGCCTCGGGCGGCAGGCTCACCGGGCCGGCGTGATCAAAAAAAACAAAGGGCCCGACCATGCGGCGGCGGGCGTAGGGCAGCACGCGCCGCACCTTGAGGCCGTTGCCCAGGTCGCCTTCGCGGGCGGTGATCAACATCGACACCATGTTCGCTTCCTTGCTGTGCGCCAAGCCGGCACCGCAGCATACGGCGAAATGGTGGCGCGGACAGCGGGGGTCAGCGGGGCCTGAGCGATGCCGCCGCGCCGTCCAGCATGGCGTGCAGCATGTCCAGGCGCGGGTGCATGGGCACGGGGTAGCCCACGCGGCTGTGCGCCAGGCCCAGCGCCAGCGCCGCCTCGGCCACCTTGTAGCTCAGCGGGCCGGGGTTGATGATCGGCACCGGCAAGCGCGCACTCAGGTAGGCGTGCGACTGGTGCATGGTGGTGGAGCCCAGGATCAGCACCTCGGCGCCGTCTTCCTCGATGGCACGGCGGCCCGCCGCCTCCAGCAGCGGGAACACGTCTTCTTCCTTGCCCGAGAGCAGGTTCTGGTTGTCGGGCGGCACCTCGATGGCGCGCACCGAAGCGCACTTGTGGTGCAGGCCCAGCTCGTCCAGCGCCTTCTTGTACAGCGGCTTCCAGCGGCTGGCCATGGTGAGGATGGAGAAACGGTCGCCAAGGGTCAGCGCCATCAGCATCGATGTGCGACCGGGCCCGAAGACAGGAATGTCCAGCACCGAACGCAGCGCGGCCACGCCCGAGTCGCTCATGGTGTCGATGCACACGGCGTCAAAACCTTCGGCCTGCGCGCGGCAGCCGGCTTCGAAGTTGGCGGCATCGGCCAGCACGAAGTCGTGGTGGCTGGAATAGTTCATCGGGCCGGCCTTGACGGCGCGGTACTCGAAGCGGATGCCGTCGCCAAACGACAAGCCCTCCAGTTGCGCCTGGCGCAGCAGCAGGTTGTCGGCCGACATGGCAAAGGGCACGACCACGAGCACGCGTTTGACCACCGGCTCAGACATGCACTGCCCCCAGCTCGGCCAGCGATTCGGCGGTGCTGCACACGCGGCCAAACAGGCGCTGGAAGTTGCGCATGGTGTTGTGGTGCAGGTCCTCGTGGGTGGTGCCGCAGGCGTCTTCCACCAGGGTCACGCCGTAGCCGCGGTCGGCTGCCTCGCGGGCGGTGGTTTCCACGCACATGTTGGTGGACACGCCGGTCAGGTAGAGCTGTTCGCAGCCCAGTGCGCGCAGCAGGCTGTCGATGTTCGTGGAGGCAAAGGCGCCGATGGTGGTCTTGCGCAGCACGTGTTCGCCAGGCCGGGGTTTGAGCTCGTCCACGATCTCGTGCTCGCGGCTGCCGAGGTGGTTTTTGAACTCCACGAACAGCTTGCGCATGTGCAGCGGCGCATCGCTGGCGTCGGGCAGGGCCGCGCCCACGGTCACGTGCAGCACCGGGCGGCCGAGCACGCCAAAGTGCTCGCGCAGGCGCTGGGTGTGGGGCAGCACGAAGCGCTCGATGCGGTCGAAACGGTAGTCGCCCACGCTGGAGCCTTCGGCCAACAGCTTGCGCGCCAGCGCGCCCTGGCGCGAGCCGGTGGCGTACTGCATGTCGATGATCACGAGGGCGGCACGCGTGGCGTCCACCGTGCGTTCGGCCAGGTAAGCCCGGATGTAGTCGTTGGAGGTGCTCATGTGGTTTCTGCGGGCGTGGTCTGCCGCCGGTAGCAGTCGATGATTTGCGAGCCGGTGGCGCACCACACGCCGCTGTGGCCCAGGATGTGGTCCAGCGCGCGCGCCAGGTGCTCGATGCGGTGCGGCTGGCCCATGATGAAGGGGTGAACGGCGATGTTCATCACCTGCCCGCCCTCGGCGTAGAGGGTGTCGAACTCGTCGCAGATTTTTTGCGCAAAGGCCTCGCCCTCCATGCCCCGGCGCCAGGCGATGCTGTCGTTGATTTCCATGCTGTAGGGCAGCGAAAACAGCTCGCCCTGGCGCACGCGGATGGGCGTGGGCTGGTCGTCGTGGTAGAGGTCACAGAGGTAGCTCATGCCGGCCTCGGCCACCAGGTCGGGCGTGTTCAGCGTGTTGGACGCGGCGGGCGAAAACCAGCCGCTCAAATCGCGCCCGGTGTGGCGGCGGTGGATGGCCTGGCATTCGGCGATGGCGGCGCGTTCCTCGTCTTCGCTCAAGCCCCAGTGGTAGCGCGTGTTGTAGAGACCGTGCGACATGAACTCCCATTGGCGTGCCAGCATGGCTTCAGCGATCTCGGGGTACATGTCGAGCACCGCCATCGACAGCGAGACGGTGCAAGGCAGGCTGAAGCGGTCGAACACCTCCATCAGGCGCCACACGCCCACGCGGTTGCCGTAGTCGCGCAGTCCGTAGCCCAGGATGTCGGGATGGGGCACGCGAGGCCAGGGGTTGCGCACCCGCACCTGCTGCGGCAGGTACTCGTAGTGCTCGATGTTGGGCGCCACCCACAGGGCGATGCGCGCGCCATCGGGCCAGGCGATGGGCGGCCGATCAGGCCAGGCCGAGTAGGCGATGCGCTCGTGCATGGCCACCACGGCGCCGCCTCCACTCACGCGCTTGGCCTGGCTTCGGCCAGGTCGTTCCACACGTCCTGCCGCGTGATCATCCCGTCCACGATCTCGAAGCGGTCGATGAAACGGATGCCTTCAAAGGCCGATCCATCGAGCCACACGCCGTGCAGCGTGCCGCTGCAGTACACCACGGTGGCTTCATCGCCCCAGCTCTCGTCGAAGCGTTCGTAGGTTTTGCCCACGCGCTGGTAGCGGCCGCGGCCCCATTCGACCAGCTGCTCCAGCCGCGACATGGGCGCAGCGCCCGGGAAACGCATCTCGAAGCCCGGTGCCAGCATCTGCTGGGCGGTGGGCAGGTCGCGCGCCTGCATGGTCTCCAGAAAACGCCGCACCAGCGCCGATGCGTCGGGCCGCGCCGGACCCCCTGCGCTGAACACGCGGCCGTCGCGCTGGTAGGTGCTGGCGTTGCGCACAAACACCACGGTGCCCGCCGCCTGCGCCGCGATCACCGAGCGCGTGGCCTGCGCCACGCGCTGCACCAGCCGGCCTTCGACCTCGGGGCCGTAGCCGGGCAAGAGGGTGATGTCGATCACGGGCATGGCACGCTCCCGGTTCAGGCCTGGGGCTGCGCGGCGCGCCACGCGTCAAGGATCTGGCTGCCGGTGGCGGCCCACACCCCGCGGTGTCGCATGATGTGTGCGAGTGCTTCTTCCAGCGCGCCGATGCGGTAAGGCTGGCCGATCACCCACGGGTGCAGCGAGATGGCCATGACACGCCCGTTGTCCTCAGTGGCTTCGCGGTAGAGCAGGTCGAACTGGTCGGTCAGCGCGTCGCGGAAGTCGTCTTCGGTGTGGTGGTTCTGCACCAGGATGGTGGTGTCGTCGATGTCGATGGGGTGCGGCATGGCCACCAGCGGGCCGTGCTCGGTGCGCATGGCGTAGGGCATGTCGTCGTTGACCCAGTCGCACACGTAGTCCAGCCCGGCCTGGGCCAGCAGGTCCGGCGTCTTGAACGACTCGGACTTGGCCGGCGACAACCAGCCGCGCACCTTCTGCCCGGTGGCCCGCTGGAGGATGTCCAGCGTCTGCGCGATCCAGGCGCGTTCCTGCTCGTGGTCCAGCCCCCCGTGGTGCAGGTGGTCCATGTCCAGCCCGTTGGCGATGATTTCCCAGCCGCGCTGCACGCAGGCCTCGATCAGCGCCGGGTAGCGCACGGCCACCGCCGCGTTGACGGCCGCCGTGGCCGGGATGCCATGGCGCTCCAGCGCCTGCATGATGCGGAAAATGCCCACCCGGTTGCCGTAGTCGCGCAGCGTGTAGTGGCGCAGATCCGGGTAGGCGGTCTGCATGGCGCCTGGCGGCTTGAAGGGCTGGCCCTTCATGTCCAGCGGGAACCACTCCAGCGCCGGCACCACCCACAAGGCGATGCGCGCCCCGCCCGGCCAGCGCACCGGCGTGCGACGCGGCAGCATCGACCAACCGTACCGGTCGTGGTCCATGCCATGTCGGCGCAGCGGATAGTCGAGGTAGTCGTTGGGCAGCACAGCGCTCATTGCAAAACCTCCGTGCTTCGCACTGCGGTGCGAGCTTGCTTGGGACGGCCCGGCGCGGCGCTCATGGGGCTTCTCCGACCGGCAGCGCCGCAGCGGCAAACGCATCGTGGTAATGCGCGTTGTAGTGGGCCGCGATCTCGCGGCCGGTGGCCAGCCACACCTTGTCGTGGCTGGTGATGTAGGACAGTGCCTCTTCAAACGCCGCCAGCCGGTAAGGCTGGCCGATCAGGTAGGGGTGCAGCGGGATGCACATCACCGTGCCCGATTGTTCACCTTCGGCATACAGGCGATCGAACTGGCGCTTGAGGATGTCGGCGTATCGGCGCGGCGAGACCAGGTTGACGTTGTAGACGATGGTGTCGTTCATCTCCAGCGAGTAGGGGATGCTGGTGAGCTTGCCCGTTTTCACCTTGACCGGGCCGGGCTGGTCGTCGTGGAACAGGTCGCACACATAGGTCAGACCCATCTCGGCCACCAGGTCCATGGTGCGCTCGGTGTAGGTCAGCGCGGGCGCGAGCCAGCCGTCGAGCTTCTGGCCGGTGTGCTTCTTGATGGTGTCGATGGAATCCTGGATGACCGCACGCTCCTGCGCCTCGTCCATGCCCATCAGGTAGCGCGTGTTGTAGGTGCCGTGCGAGTAGAACTCCCAGCCGTTCTCGGCGCAGGCGGCGATCACCTCGGGGTGGTGCTCGCACACCGCCACATTGAGCGAGACGCTGCCGCGCATGTTGCAGCGCTTCATGGCGTCGAGCATGCGCCAGAAGCCGACGCGGTTGCCGTAGTCGCGGTAGCTGTAGTTCAGCACATCGGGCGCCGGCCGCGCCCAGGGCGCACGCGCCGGGTTGCGCGGCGGGTTGAGCTCGTAGAACTCCACATTGGGCGCCACCCAGAAGGCCACGCGCGCGCCGCCCGGCCAGCGGATGACGGGCCGCTTGTCGTAGGGCAGGTAGTCGTAAAAGCCGGGATCGCGTGCCACCGTCAGCCTCCGCGTGGCGCGCGTGCGGGCACCTGCTTGAGCTGCGCCAGGGTTTCCTCGATGGTCAGCACATCGGCGTACTTGAGGGCCATGTCGTACAGGTTGGAGAAGTGCGGGCTCTCGTGTTTGTCGGCCACACACTCCTCGGGCACGATGGTGCGGAAGCTGCGCTGCAGGCTGTCCACCACGGTGGCCCGCACGCAACCCGAGGTGGAGCCGCCGGTGACCACCACCGTGTCCACCCCGTGGAAGGTGAAGAGACTGCCGAGGTTGGTCTCGAAGAAGGCCGAGGCCATGCGCTTGTTGATGATGATGTCGCGCTGGTGGTCGATCACGAGGCGGTCATCGAACTCCGAACGGCGGCTGCCGACCTTGATGTTCTGCAGCGAGTCGGGCGTGTGGGTGCGGGTGCCCCAGATGCCGCAGTCCTCGCCCGAGTCCATATAGGCCACGTAGGTCCAGACCACAGGGAATCCGCGTGCGCGGAACTCGGCCGCCAACGTGTTGATGTACTCCAGCTGGCGCGGATCGGTCTCGTAGGCGGTGGCAAATTCGCCCACGCAGGTGTAGGCCTTCTGCGGGTCCACGTTGATCAGCGCCGGCATGCGACCGAAACCGAATCGCTTGCGGGTGGGATTGGCCTTCACTTCGGCAAACAGTTGCCGGGCGGTCTTGTCGGAGGTTTGCATGGCGGGTACTTTTGAGTCAAACAATCAGGCGTCGAAGTGGGTAGGAATACTGCATCCCTCTATTTGTTCTGTCAATAGAACATTTGACATCGCCGTCAGCGCAACGGCACCCGGCGCAGGAGCTGCAGCCAGTCGCCCAGGCCCCCCTGGCCCCGCGTGAGCGCCAACGTACCGTGCAGCACCCGCTCGGCGTGCGCCTCGGGCCACACGCGGGTGCACAGCTCCATGAACTTGGCGCCCAGTTCCTGCGCTGTGTAGGGCGAGGCGTCGTCGCCGCGGTTGACGCCCACCTCGGCCTGCAGCACGCGGCCGTCAGTGGTGGTGATGCGCACCAGCGCAGGGCGCTCCTGGGGCAGGCGCGCGGTCATGGCGGGGTCCTCCTGCACCGACACCCGCTGGGCCAGCGCCAGCACGCGCTCGTCGCGCACCGCGTCCCAGGTGAAGCTGGCCATGCCGCTGCTGCCGTGGATGAGGCGCGTGGCCACCGCGAAGGGCACCGAGAACTTGGCCGCCAGCGTGTTGCGCGGCGCAGGGTCGCTCAGCTCGGCGGCCAGGCTGTAGGTGCGCACCTCCACCCGCGCCACCTGCTCGGCCGCCGGCAGGCCATCGCGCTGGTCCAGCAGATCGAGCGCGTCCAGGGTGCCGTGGTTGTAGCGGCAGCACGAGTGGCGCTTGAAGTAGTTGTGCGACACATGCCAGTCGGAGCCCAGCTCGCGCAGCAGCTCGGCGCTGTCGTAGCGCTCCGAGACAATCTGCCCGAACAGCGAAGCCACACCGTCGCGCTCGCCGGTGAAGCCACAGGCCGCCAGCTGCGCGGCCAGCATGCCGTTGTGGTTGCTCAGACCCGCGTAGACGTTGCGCACCAGACCGCCCTCCAGCATCGTCTTCTTGGACGTGGCGATGGTCATGGAGGCGCTGACGTTGATGGCCTCCTTCATCAGCGCCGGCGTGTGGCCGTGCGCGCGCGCACAGGCCGCGGCCGCGCCGATGGTGCCCCAGGTGCCATGGGGGTGCATGGCACTGCGCAGTTGTGACGCCGCGCCGATGCGCGAGCCGACCTCGTAGCCCACCACCAGCGCGGCCAGAAAATCCGACCGCTCCAGCCGCTGGGTGTCGGCCAGGGCCAACAAGGCGGGCAACACGTGCACGGCGGGGTGGCCGCGCGAGAAGCGGTTGCCTTCGTCCATTTCGAGGAAGGTGCCCGCCGTGCCGTTGATGAGTGCGGCCATGGCCGGCTGTGTGCACCGGCCCAAGCCCACCAGGGTGGCGCCCCCGCTGGCCGTCTGGCGCGCCGCCCACTGGCGCAGTTCGGGCTCGACGGAGCCCGCCACGATGGCAGCCACCGTGTCGGCCAGTACCCAGCCGATGTGGCTGCGCAGATCGGCGGGCAGGGTGTCGTACCGCAGGCCGGCGGCCCAGTCGCTCAGCACGTGCAAGGTGTCGGTGGAGGTGTTCACGGTGTGGGGGTTGAATCCGAGGTGTTGGAAAAGCGCGCCGCTTGGGGCAGCAGCAGTTCAGCCGGCTGCACCCAGGCCACGCCGTCGTGCGCGCGCAGTGTCTGCAGCAGGCCACGCAGCGCGCCGATGCGGCTGGGCATGCCACACACCCAAGGGTGCAGGGCCAGGCCAAACACCGCACCGCGGCGGTGCGCCACACACTCGTGCTGCAGCCGCCCGAAAGCCTGCCGCGCCAAGTCGGCGTGAGCGGCCGGCGTCAGGTGGCGCAGCCACTGGCACTGCACATCGTCCCACTCGGCAGACAGCGGGATCGCGGTCAGCGCGGGCGTGGTGCGCAGGGCATAGGGCTGGTCGTCGTTGCACCAGTCGAGTGTGTAGCGCAGGCCCGCCGCGGCCAGCAGCTCGAAGGTGTCGGGGCTGGTGCCCCAGTCCTGGCTCAGCCAGCCCAGAGGGCGCGCGCCCAGCACCTCGTCGAAGGCGGCCAGGCTGCGCGCGATGTGATCACGCTGCGCCTCGTGTGGCATGTCGCCGTGCATCAGGTCGTTGGCGGCCAGTCCGTGGCCGATGAATTCACAGCCTTGCGCCGCCAGGCGCCGCGCAAGTTCAGGCAGCCGCAGCAGGGCCCGCGCATTGGCCGCCACCGCCGGTGTGATGCCGGCCTCGCGCAGCGCGTCGAGCACCCGGAACAGGCCCAGCCGCAAGCCGTATTCGCGCTGGGTCCAGCTCCGGTAGTCGGGACTGAAGCTGCCGAACTCGCCCACAAAACGCGGGTCTCGCAGCGCGTCGGGAATGGGCTCGGCGTCCCAGTGCTCCAGGCACAGCACCACGAAGGCATGCAGTCGCGGCCCCTGCGCAAACGCCACCGCCAGGCGCCGGGGCAAGGCCGAGTAGCCGTAGTGGGCGTGGTCCATGGAGCGAGACATTTTTGAGGGTTTCTCTGGCGCGGGTCTTGACACCGCGTTGCCATCGATTCATAGTCTAGCCCAATTGTTCTATGTTTAGAACAATTTAATCCACCCCCACTTCCCCGAGGACACGCCATGACTTCCAACGCTCATCTGTCTCGCCGATTGATTCTCCAGGCTGGTGCGGCCAGCACCGTTCTGGGTGCGCCCGGTGTGCTGTTCGCGCAACCCAAACCCATCAAGATCGGCCTGGTGCATCCGGTCAGCGGCGGCCTGGCGTACAGCGGCGGTCAAGGCCGTCTGGGCTGCCAACTGGCCATCGACGCCATCAACGCGGCCGGTGGCATCAAGTCCATGGGGGGTGCCAAGCTCGAGGCGGCGCTGGGTGATTCGCAGTCGCGCCCCGAGGTCGGTGTGTCCGAGGTCGAGCGCCTGCATGGCGAGGGCGTGTCGGCCTACGTGGGCTGCTTCTCCAGCGCCATCGCGCTGCCGGCCACCCAGGCCGCGGCCAAGTACAACACGCCCTTCCTGATCGACGTCGGTGTGTCCGACAACATCGTCAACCGCGGCCTCAAGAACGTGTTCCGTCTGGCGCCCGGTTTCGGCAAGTGTGTGGACGACGCCATCATGGCGCTGGGCCAGGTCAATACGGCGGCCGGCAATGTGGCCAAGACCGCGGTGCTGATCCACGAAGAATCCGAGTTCGGCACCGGCACCGCGCGGCTGCTGGCCGGCAAGCTGCCGTCGATCAACATCCAGGCGGTGGAGACCATCAAACACGCCAACCCCACACGCGACTTCTCCAACGTGGCGCTGCGCATCCGCAGCCTCAAGCCCGATGTCGTGATCATGAGCAACTACCAGAACGAGTACGTGCTGCTGGCCCGCAGCCTGCACCAGCAGCGCATCGACGTGGCGGCCATGTTCAGCGTGCTGGGCGGCGGCTTCAACTACCGCCTGGTCAAGGAGCAGCCCCAGGTGGCGCAGCACATGATGGACTTCAACCACTGGTTCGACCCCAAGAACCCCAAGGCGCTGGAGATGAAGCGCAAGGTGGAAGCCACGGGCAACCTGTTCACCTTCGAGGTCTACTGCGGCTGGAACTCGGTGATGCTGTACGCCGACGCCCTGGAGCGCGCCGCCACCGCCGACAAGGAAAAAGTGATCGCCGCGCTGGAGAGCAGCACCTGGTCCAACCACTTCATGCCCTACGGCACCACCAAGTTCGTCAACGGCCAGAACACCGGTGGCACCGGCGTGCTGCTGCAGGCGTCCACCACCGACATCGAGACGGTCTGGCCCAACCAGTTCGCCTCCGCCAAGGCGGTCTTCCCCCGCCCCAAGCTGAGCTGATGACACCGCGCCCGACCGCTGGGCGCGCATGAATTTTTGAGGCAGCACACACCCGCCCCCGCAGGCGGGTGGTGGCCGCTTTGCGCCCATCCGAACCGGGGAACTCCTTTGGACCTGACCATCCTTGTCTCAGCCGCCCTCAACGGCCTGCTCATCGGGGGCATCTACACCCTGGTGGCGTCGGGCCTCACCTTGATCTACGGCGTGCTGCACATCATCAACTTCGCCCACGGCAGCATGCTCATGTTGGCCATGTTCGGCGTCTACTACCTGCTCACCAAGTTCGGGCTGGACCCCTACCTGTCGCTGCTGGTCATGGTGCCGCTCATGTTTGCGCTGGGCTACCTGCTCTACAAGGGGCTGATCGGCAAACTGGCCAAGGGCAAGGACGAGAACATCCTGCTCATCACGCTGGGCCTGTCCATCCTGATCGAAAACCTGGCGCTGATGTTCTTCAAGGGCGACACGCGCACCATCTCGGTGTCCTACTCCGACACCATGGTCGATCTCGGCCCCCATCTGGTGTCCTTGCCCAAGATCATTTCCTTCGTCGCCGCCATGGCCTTGTGCGCGGTGCTGGGGCTGGTGATCCAGCGCACCGACATCGGCAAGGCCATCCGCGCGGTGGCCAAGGAACGTGTGGGTGCGCGCCTGGTGGGCATCGACGTGGACCGCGTGTTTGCCATCTCCTACGGTATCGGGCTGGCCACGCTGGGCGCAGCGGCCTGTCTGCTCATGCCGATCTTCTACGTCTCACCCACCACCGGGCACGTGTTCGTGCTGGTGGCCTTCACCGTGGTGGTGCTGGGCGGCATGGGCAGCTTCCTGGGCGCGGTGATCGGCGGCCTGCTGGTGGGGCTCACCGAGTCCTTCGGCGGTCTCTTCCTGGGCGAGAGCCTGGGTCAGATCGGCATCTCGCTGATCTTCATCCTGATCCTGCTGTTCCGCCCCTCGGGCCTGTTTGGAGCCAAACAATGAACACGCTCAGCCGCAACCAAGGCTGGATGCTGCACGGCGGCCTGCTGGCCATCGCCGTGGCCTTTCCCTTCGTCTTCTCGTCCTCGTTCGCGGTCAACTTCGGGGTGCTGGCCCTGTTCTACGCCTTCATCGGCCAGTCGTGGAACATCGCCGGCGGCTTTGCCGGCCAGCTGTCTTTTGGCCACGTGGTGTTTTTTGGTGCCGGCGCCTACGCCTCCACCATCCTGCAACTGCGCTTCGGCTTCAACCCCTGGATGGGGCTGCCGGCCAGTGCGCTGGCGGGGGGGCTGGTCGGCTTCGTGATCGCCTTCCTGTCGTTCCGTGCCGGCCTCAAGGGCTCCTACTTTGCCCTCATCACCCTGGCCTTTGCCGAGGTGCTGCGCATCGTGGCCAACTCGGTGGAGATCACCGGCGGTGGCCTGGGCCTGCTGATCCCGGCCAAACCCAGCGCGGCCAACTTCCAGTTTCCCGAACGCATCGGTTTCTACTTCGTGATCCTGGCGCTCACGGTGCTGTCCATCGCCATCGCCATCTGGCTCAAGCACTCGCGTTTCGGCGCGCAGCTCGCAGCCATCCGCGAAAACGAAGACGCCGCACGCGCGCTGGGCATCAACATCTTCAACGAAAAGGTCAAGGTGCTGATGCTCTCGGGCGCGCTGTGTGGCATGGGTGGCGCCTTCTTCTCGCAGTATTTCCTCTACATCGACCCGACCATCGTCTTCGGCGTGGACAAGTCGGTGGAGATGCTGCTGGTCAGCATGGTGGGCGGTGCCGGCACGGTGTATGGCCCGCTCATCGGTGCGGTGCTGCTGGCCGCGGTGGGCGACGCCGCGCGGGTGCTGACCAACGTGCAAGGCCTGTCGCTGGTGATCTACGGCACGCTGCTGGTGGTCATCATCGCCTTCCTGCCCAACGGGCTGATCGATCTGTTCCAGCGCCTGTTCAAACGACGCAACGGCGCCGGCCGCAAAGGGGACGCATGATGCTCAAGGTGGACGGACTGACCAAAATCTTCGGTGGCCTGCGCGCCGTGGACAACGCCTCCATCGAGGTGCCCGAGGGCCGCATCGTGGCCCTGATCGGCCCCAACGGCGCCGGCAAGACCACGCTGTTTGCCTGCATCGCCGGCTTCCACCAGCCCAACGCCGGCCGCGTGACGCTGATGGGCCAGGACATCACCGGCAAGCCGGTGCACGACATCGCCCGCCTGGGCATGGTGCGCACCTTCCAGATCACGCAGCCTTTTGCCAAGCTCAGCGTGCACGAGAACATTGCGGTGGGTGCCTACCAGAAGTTCCCCGACCGCCACCAGGCCTGGGAACACGCGCGCCGCGTGGGCGAGCAGGTCGGCATGGGCGCGCTGCTTGAACAACCCGCCGCCGACCTGACCGTGGCCGGGCGCAAACGCCTGGAGCTGGCGCGCACCCTGGCCACCGGCCCCAAGCTGCTGCTGCTCGACGAGGTGATGGCGGGCCTGAACCCGTCGGAAATCGTCGAGATCATCGCCATCATCCAGAAGATCCGAGCCAGCGGTGTCACCGTGCTGCTCATCGAACACGTGATGCAGGCGGTGATGAGCCTGTCCGAACACATCTACGTGTTGTCCTACGGCAAGATCATTGCCGAAGGGGCGCCGCGCGAGGTGGTCAGCAACCCGGCGGTGATCGAGGCCTACCTGGGCCGCGGCGCCGCCGAAAAAATGGCCCTGGGCCACGCCGAGGAGGCCCCCCATGCTTGAGATCCGTGGCCTGCGCGCCGGCTATGGCAAGGTCGAAATCCTGCGCGGCATCGACCTCGATGTCGGCCAGGGCGAGATCGTCGCCGTGCTGGGCAGCAACGGCGTGGGCAAGTCCACGCTCAACAACAACATCTCGGCTCTGTACCGGCCCTTCTCGGGCTCGATCCGCTTCAAGGGCGAGGAGCTGGTCGGGCGCAGCTCCACCGACATCGTCCGACGCGGCGTGATCCATGTGCCCGAAGGCCGGCGCATCTTCCCCAACCTCAATGTGCTGGAGAACCTCGAACTCGGCAGCCTGGTGCGCGGCACCGCGCGGCGCAAGCAGAACATCGAGCACGTGGTCGGCATCTTTCCGCGCCTGAAGGAACGCTTCACCCAGCTGGCGGGCACGCTGTCGGGCGGCGAGCAGCAGATGGTGGCCATCGGCCGCGGCCTCATGGGCGAACCCGAGCTGCTGATCATGGACGAGCCCTCGCTGGGCCTGTCGCCCCTGCTGGTGGAAGAGATGTTCGCGCTGATCCAGCGGATCAACCGCGAAGGCCAGTCCATCCTGCTGATGGAGCAGAACGCGGTGCAGACGCTGGCCATCGCCCACCGCGGCTACATCATCGAAAACGGCCACGTGGCCATGCAGGGCAAGGCCGCCGACCTGATGCACGACCCCGACCTGCGCAAGAACTACCTCGGGCTCTGAGATGACCACCGCGCCGCCGCCCGAACTGCAAGGCCGCCACATCCTCGTCACGGGTGCCGGCTCGGGCATTGGCCTGGCCTGCGTGGCCGTGGCCCAGGCGCGGGGCGCCCGCGTGGCCGCGGTGGTGCAGAACGACGAACAACGCGCCGCGGTGGCTGCTACCGCACCCGATGCCGAGGTGCTGGTGCAGGACCTGCTGGACGACGCCGGCACCGCCGCCCTGCCCGGGCGCGCTGCGCTGGCGCTGGGCGGGCTCGATGGCCTGGTGTGCTGCGCTGGCGTCTTCTACAAAAAGGGCTCGGACGACACCGCGCTGCACGAGTGGCGCCACACGCTGGACCTGAACCTCACCAGCAGCTTTGTGCTGAGCCGCGCCGCCATTGCCCACATGCGCCAGCAGCGTGTGGCCGGCGCCAGCGTGGTGCTCATCAGCAGCCAGATCGGCCACGTGGGGCACGCACGCGGGGCGGCCTACGCGGCGTCCAAGGCGGGCATCAACGGTTTGGTGCGCTCGCTGGCGCTCGAGTGGGCGGCCGAGGGCGTGCGCGTCAACGCGGTGGGGCCCGGCCCAGTGGACACACCCATGGTGGCAGCGGCCAAGGCCGACGCCGCCACACTGGCCGCCCTGCAGGCCAGCATCCCGATGGCGCGCCTGGGGCAGCCGCAGGAGATCGCCGAACTGGTGTCCTTCCTGCTGTCGGGCCGCGCGTCCTTCATCACCGGGCAGCTCATCTGTGCCGACGGTGGCTTCACCGCCCGCTGAAAGCGTCTGCCATGGCCCTTGCCACCCACCCCCTTGTGCCGCTGACCGAACTGGCGCCGGTGATCCGCAGCAAGAACGCGGGCCCGACGCAGCTCACGCTGGACCTGTTCTTCCGCGATGCGGCCGCCTTTGCGCGGGCGGCAGCCAGCCCTGCGCTGCAGACCGCGGCGGTGGCACACCTGTACGACTGTCCGGCGCAAGCGGTGCAGCGCTTTGAGCTGCCGGCCATCTGCGCCCTGAAGTTCACCCTGCCGCGCCGCGTGTGTGCCGGCACACCGGGCGACGGCGATGTGTACGGCGCGCAGCAGCACGGTCCCCTGCTGGAGGTGCGGCTTTGACCGAAGCCCTGCACGGCCCGCGCGCCACCCAGCGCCTGCTGCAACGGCACCGCCCCGGTGCTGAGCCACTGCGCGTGCTGTCGGCCTCGGGCCAGCTGGGTTATGGCATTCCGGCCGACAGCCTGGCGCGCGGCATGGCGCGCCAACCGCACTTCATCGGCGCCGACATGGGCTCCATCGATCCCGGGCCGCACTACCTGGGTTCGGGCACGCTGGCCGCGCCGCTGTCCATGGTCAGACGCGACCTGGCGCTGGTGCTGGACGCGGCACTGGGCGCCGGCATTCCGCTGGTGATTGGCAGCGCCGGCACGGCCGGTGCCGCGCCGCACCTGGCAAGCACGGTGGCGGTGCTGCGCGAACTCGCGGCCGAACGCGGCCACCACCTGCGCCTGACCACCGTGCACAGCGATGTGCCTGCCGACACCGTGGTGCAGGCCCAGCGGGATGGCCGACTGGCGCCCATCGGCCCCATGGCCGAGCCCAGCGAGGCCGACATCCGCGCCTGCCGCCACATCGTGGCCCAGTGCGGCACCGACACCCTGGCCCGCGCGCTGTCGACCGATCCCGACGTGCTGATCGCCGGCCGCGCCTGCGACACCGCCATCTTTGCCGCGCTGCCGCAGCTGCTGGGCTATCCGCTGGGGCTGGCACTGCACATGGCCAAGATCATCGAATGCACTTCACTGTGCTGCGTGCCCGGCGGGCGCGACGCCATGCTGGCCGAGCTGGACATGGAAGGCTTCACGCTGGAGAGCATGCACCCGCAGCGCCACGCCACGCCGGCCTCGGTGGCGGCACACGCGCTGTACGAACAGGCCGACCCGTTTTTTGTCGAAGAGCCCGAGGGCACGCTCGATCTGATTGAGGCCCGCTACACCGCGCTGGACGCCCACCGCACCCGCGTCAGCGGCGCGCGTTTTGTGCCCCGTGCGCAGCCCAGCCTCAAGATCGAGGGCGCGGCCCGCGTGGGCGCGCGCGCCGTGCTGCTGGCCGGCGTGGCCGACCCCACGCTGCTGCAACACATCGGCCCCGTGCTGGCCGCCGTGGAAGCCAAAGTGCGCGAGCTGGTGCCGGGCGACTGGCAGCTTTTCCCCCATGTGTACGGCCACGGCGCGGTGCACCCCCTGCCGCCCGCGCAGCGCAGCAGCCACGAGGCGGGCCTGGTGATCGAATGCATCGCGGCCGACGCCGAGCTGGCCCGCACCGTGGCAGCCGTGTTCAAGCAGAACCTGCTGCACCACGGCTACCCGGGTCGCGTGAGCACCGCCGGCAACCTGGCCTTTGCCTTCACGCCGAGCGAGCTCGACGCGCACGACAGCCACCGTTTCGTGCTCTACCACGTGATGGCGCAGGCGCCCGTGCATGATCTCTTCCCCGTCACCGTTGAAGACATCAACGGCGGCGCAGCGCACTGACAACAAGGGAGGAACACACATGCCGGCATCGCTGCCCCTGACCAAATACCACCAGATCTACCTGGTGCTGCGCGAACAGCTGCAGGAAGGCCGCTTTGTGCATGGCCTGCCGGGCGAGCTGGAGCTGACGCGGCAGTTCGGCGTCGGGCGGGTGACCGTGCGCCGGGCGCTGGAGCAGCTGGTCGACGAGGGCCTGATCGTGCGCGAGGCGGGGCGCGGCACACGCCCCACCACCCGCGCCGAACAGGGCCGCAACCCGCCCGCCCAGGCACCGGTGGAACACGCCAGCTCGCGCCTGAGCGGGCTGCTCGAGAACCTGGTGCAGGTCAGCCGCAGCACCTCGGTCAAGGTGCTGGACTGGCGCATCATCCAAGCCTCGCCCGAGATGGCGCAGGCCCTGCAGGTGCCCGAGGGCACCAAACTGCGCAAGGCCGTGCGCCGGCGCAGCGCCAGCGCCGGCCCGGTGTCGCTGATCACCACCTACGTGCCCGATGAGCTGGTGCGCGGCTATGGCCGCAAGGAACTGGCGGTCAAGCCCATGCTGCAGCTGCTGGAGGAGTCCGGCATCGTGCCCGGGCGCGCGCGCCAGACCATCTCGGCCCGCCAGGCCGATGCCCAGGTGGCCGCCGAACTGCAGGTGGCCGTGGGCACCGCGCTGCTGCAGGTGCGCCGGCTGGTGTACGACACCCAGGACCGCCCGGTGCAGCTGCTGCACGGCCTGTACCGCCCGGACCGCTACGAATACCAGATGGAGCTGTCGCAGGTCGGCGCCATCGACGCGCGCATCGTCGCCAAGGAAATCCTCCCATGACAAGGTGCCTTTCATGAACACCGCACAGCGGCCGGCCCAGACGCTGGCCCAGAAACTCATTGCCAAAGCCTGTGGCCGCGAGCATGTGGCCGCGGGCGAGATCGTGAACTGCCGGGTCGATCTCGCCATGTTCCACGACTCGTCGGGCCCGCGCCGGCTCAAGCCCATGCTGGAGGAACTGGGCGCGCCCATCTGGGACAAGAACCGCGTGGTGCTGGTGATGGACCACTACGTGCCCGAGCAGGATGAGGACTCGCGCCGCATCGTGCGCATCGCCCGCGACTGGGCAGCCGAGCAACGCCTGCCACACGTCTACGACAGCCAGGGCATCTGCCATGTGGTGCTGCCGCAGAAAGGGCACCTGCGCCCGGGCATGTTCTGTGTCGGTGGCGATTCACATTCACCCACCGGCGGTGCGTTTGGCGCCTACATGTTTGGCATCGGCAGCACCGAAATGCTGGGCGTGGTGGTGACCGGCGAGCTGTGGGTGCGTGTGCCACAGACCTACCGCATGTGGTGGGACGGCCGCCTGCCCGCAGGCGTGAGCGCCAAGGACATGATGCTGCACATGATCGGCCGCTTCGGCATGAACGGCGGCGCCTACCAGGCGGTGGAGTTCTGCGGCCCGGCCGTGAGCGCGCTGTCGATGCAGGAGCGCATGACGCTGTCCAACATGAGCGCCGAGATGGGCGCGCAGGCCGGCCTGATCGCGCCCGACGGCACCACCCGCGACTGGCTGCTCGCCACCGGCGTGCCGGCGCACGACATCGACACCACCCGATGGTTCACCGACGAGGACGTGAGCGAAGCCGACGCGCGCACCTGGCGGTTTGACGCCAGCACGCTGGCGCCCCAGGTGGCCGCGCCGCACAGCCCGGCCAACACGCACCCGGTTGACCACTTCGTTGACGTGGCCGTGCAGGTGGCCTACATCGGTGCCTGCACCGGCGCCAAGCTCGACGACCTGCGGGCCGCCGCCCAGGTCTTCCGCGGCCAGCAGGTGGCCAGCGGCGTGCGCCTGATGGTGGCACCCGCCAGCCTGCAGGACCAGCAGCAGGCCGAGGCCGAAGGCGTGCTCGGTGTGCTGCGCGCCGCCGGTGCCGAACTGCTTCCCACCGCCTGCGGCGCCTGCTCGGGCTACGGCGGCAACATCCCCGACGGCGCCAATGTGATCGCCACCACGGCGCGCAACTTCAAGGGCCGCATGGGCTCGGCCAGCGCGCAGGTCTACCTGGCCTCGCCCTACACCGTGGCGGCGTCCGCGCTGCGCGGGCGCATCACCGATCCGCGCGAGGTGATGGCATGAGCAACCTCCACAAGGTCTGGACATTCGGCGCCGACATCGACACCGATCAGCTGGCCCCAGGCGCCTACATGAAGCTGAGCATCGAGGGCATCGCGCCCCATTGCCTCGAAGGCGTGCGGCCCGAATTTGCCAGCCAGGTGCGGCCGGGCGATGTGATCGCGGCCGGCCCGAATTTCGGCATCGGCTCCTCGCGCGAGCAGGCCGCCGCGGCGCTGGTGCGCCTGGGCGTCAAGGCGGTGATCGCGCCCTCGTTCAGCGGGCTGTACTTCCGCAACGCCTTCAACCTGGGCCTGCTGCTGTTGACCTGCCCCGAAGCCGAACAGCTGCAGGAAGGCGAGCCGGTTGCGCTGGACATGGGGCAGCAGCCCGACATCTGCGTGCGGCGCGCCGACGGCAGCACCCTGCCCTGCGAGCCCATTCCCGGCTTCCTGCTCGACATGGTCGAGGCCGGCGGCCTGCTCAACCAACTCCGCCAGCGACTGCAATCCACCGCATGACTTCAGACACTGCTTCCGCCCCGCGCGTGCTGCGCGCCGCCGCCATGCCCGCCGACGCACCCCACGTGGCGGTGGCCATCGTCGGCGCCGGCGCCTGTGGCCTGACCACCGCCATCCGCCTGCGGCAAGCGGGCGTCGAGTGTGTGCTGCTGGAGCGCGACACCGTGCCCAGCGGCTCGACCGCACTGTCCTCGGGCCTGATCCCGGCGGCCGGCACACGGCTGCAGAAGTCCCTGGGCATCGCCGATTCGCAGACGCTGCTGGCCGAGGACATCATCGCCAAGACCGGCGGCGAGGCGCCCCCGCACCTGGTGCACGCCTATGTGGCCGCCGTGCCCCAGGCGCTGGACACGCTGGAGTCGCTGGGCATCGCGTTCGAGGTGCAGGACGGTTTTCTCTACCCCGGCCACCGCGTGCGCCGCATGCACGGCGTGCCCGAGCACACCGGCGCCGCGCTGATGGCCGCGCTGGAGCGCACCGCCACCGGCCTGGGCGCCGACCTGCTGACCGAGGCCCTGGTGCGCGAAGTCTGGGCCGATGCCGGGGACCGCGTGATCGGCGTGGGCTACCAGCGCCCCGACGGCAGCCTGGAGCACCTGGCCTGCGACGCGTTGGTGCTGGCCTGCAACGGCTTTGGCGGCAACGCCGACATGGTGCGCGAGCTGCTGCCGCCAATGGCCGATGCCGCTTTCGGCGGCCACGTGGGCAACGATGGCAGCGCCATTGCCTGGGGCCGCGGGCTGGGCGCGGCCCTGGCCGACCTGCACGGCTACCAGGGCCACGGCTCGTGGATCACGCCGCAAGGCGCCTTGATGAGCTGGGCCACCATCATGGAAGGCGGCATCCAGGTCAACACGCGCGGCGAGCGCTTCCACGACGAATCGCAGGGCTACTCCGAGGCCGCCGTGCATGTGCTGCACCAGCCCGGCAGCGTGGCCTGGGAGGTGTTTGACGAAGCGCTGCTGCCGCTGACACGCAGCTTCCCCGACTTCATCCCGGCCGAGGCCGCCGGTGCGCTCAGGCGCGCCGACGGGGTGGCCCAGCTCGCGGCCCTCATCGGCTGCGACGCGGCGGTGCTGCAAGCCACGCTGGACAGCGTGGACCCAGCCCGCACCGATGCGCTCGGCCGGCGTTTCAAGCGCCGCCTGCAGGCACCGTTCTATGCGGTCAAGGTCACCGGCGCGCTGTTCCACACCCAGGGCGGGCTGGACGTCGACGCCCACTGCCGCGTGCGCCGCGCCGATGGTTCGGTGCTGCCCAACCTGCTGGCCGCGGGCGGCGCGGCGCGCGGCGTCTCGGGCAACGACGCCTGGGGCTACCTGGCCGGCAACGGCCTGCTCAGCGCCGTGGCCGGCGGCTGGGTGGCGGCCACCACCCTCATCGAACAACACCCGGGCTGAGGCCACCACCATGCACACCCACCAAACTCCCTTGAAACAACGCCTGCAGCAACCCGGTGCCGTGTTGGCCCCCGGCATTTACGACGCCTTCACCGCCCTGGTGGCCGAGCAGGCGGGTTTCGAGGCCCTGTACCTCTCAGGCGCCTCGATTGCCTACACGCGCCTGGGGCGCTCCGACATCGGCCTGACCACCGCCACCGAGGTGGCCGACACGCTGGCCCGCATCACCGAGCGGGTGGCCACGCCAGTGATCGTGGACGCCGACACCGGCTTTGGCAACGCACTCAACACCCAGCGCACGGTGCGCGCTTTCGAACGTGCGGGTGCGGCCATGGTGCAGCTCGAAGACCAGACCTTCCCCAAACGCTGCGGCCACCTGGACGGCAAGGGCGTGGTATCCGTGGCCGAGATGTGCGGCAAGCTGCGCGCCGCGCTGGACGCCCGCCACTCCGATCAGACCCTCATCCTGGCGCGCACCGACGCGGTGGCGGTGGAAGGTTTTGACGCCGCGATGGAACGCGCCGAGGCCTACCTGGCCTGCGGCGTGGACGCGCTCTTCATCGAGGCCGTGCGCAGCCGCGAGCAGATGGACGCCGCCTGCGGCCGCTTTGCCCACCGCGTGCCCATGCTGGCCAACATGGTCGAAGGCGGCAAGACGCCGGTGCAGAGCTCGGACGTGCTGGGCGAGATCGGCTACCGCATCGTCATCTTCCCGGGTGGCACCGCGCGCGCCGTGGCGCACACCCTGCGCCGCTACTACGGCAGCCTGCACCAGCACCACACCACCGCACCCTTCAAGGACGAGATGCTGGACTTCGACCAGCTCAACGCGTTGATCGGCACGCCCGAGCTGCTGGCCCTGGGCAAACACTACGAGAACTGAGGCCGCCATGGAATTCCTGGTTCACATCGAGATCGAGTGGCCGCCCGGCAACGACCCCCAGCTCAAGGACGAGATCTTTGCCGCCGAGCTGCTGCAGGGTCAGCAGCTGGCGCGCGAAGGCAAGCTCAAGCGGCTGTGGCGCATCCCGGGCCGCTGGGCCAACTGGAGCCTCTACGACGTGGCCGACGCCACCGAGCTGCACGCCGCGCTCACGTCGTTGCCGCTGTACCCGTGGATGAACATCCAGGTGCACGCCCTCGCCGAACACCCCAACGACCCGCGCGCGCTGGGCTTGTGACGCCATCCACTGCGGCAGCGGCGGCCGGTGAATAATCGCTGCATGTCCACCGCCGCGTCCATCTGGAGCCCCCTTCGCCAACCCGCCTTCCGTGGCCTGTGGCTGTGTGGCGCCGCCTTCTTCATCGGCAACGGCATGCAGGTCATGGTGGCGGCCTGGCTGATGGTCGAGATGACCGGCTCGTCCTTCCTGGCCGCGCTGGTGCAGACCGCCGTTTTCCTGCCCATGTTCGTGCTGGCGCTGCCGGCCGGCGTGCTGGCCGACACCACCGACCGCCGACGCCTCATCAGCATGGCGCTGGTGGCGCAGCTGGTGGCCAGCGCCTTGCTGGCGGTGCTGGCGCTGGGCGGCTGGGGCGGGCCCGCCTCGGTGCTGTTCCTCGTGTTTGTGTGCGGCTGCTGCCTGGCCATGCTGACGCCGGCATGGAACTCCTCGGTGGTGGACCCGGTGCCACGCGAGGAATGGCCGCAGGCCATCACCGTCATCAGCATCGCCTACAACGCCGCGCGCGCCGTGGGCCCCACGCTGGCCGGCCTGATGTTCACCCGGCTGGGTGCCGGCTGGGTGTTTGCGGTGACGGTGCTGACCACCGCGCTGATGTGGGAGTCCACCCGCCGCTGACCGCCCAAGGCCCACCCGCCGAGCCGGCTGCCGGCCGAGCGCCTGTGGGGCGGCACGCTCAGCGGCCTGCGTTTCGCCTGGCACTCGCGCATCATCCTGGCCCAGCTGCTGCGGGTGATGGCGTTCGGTGCCGCCGGCTCGGCCCTGTGGGCGCTGTTGCCCACCATCGCCCAGCGCATGGGCACGGGTGCCGAAGGCTTCGGTCTGCTGATGGGCTGCATGGGCACGGGCGCGGTGATGGCCGGCCTGGTGGTGGGCCGTCTGCGCGCGCGCTTTTCGCTCGACCGCATCGTCATGGCCACCATCGCGGTGTTCGCGCTGGTGCTCACGCTGGCGGCCCTGGTGCGCCTGCCCTGGCTGATCTACCTGGCCATGGGCGCCGGCGGCGCCGCGTGGATGACATCGATGTCCATCTTCAACAGCGCCACCCAGGCCAGCGCCCCGCCCTGGGTGCGCTCACGCGCGGTGGCGCTGCACATGGTGGCGGCGCTGGGCGCCTACGCCATCGGCTCGGCCTTCTGGGGTGCCGCGTCCGACATCCTGGGCCTGAACACCGCCCTGATGAGCGCCGCCGTGCTCATGGCCGCCGGCCTGCTGCTGGTCAAACCCTTTCCGCTGCGGGTGGGCAACACCCACGAGGTGACACAGGGCACGCCGTGGGACGAGCTGTTCATCGAAGCCGAACCGGCGCCCGAGGCCGGCCCCATCGCGGTGGAAATCAGCTACCGCATACGCCCTGGCACCGACGAGGCCTTTCTGGACGCCGCTGCCCGCCTGCGTGCGCCGCGCAAACGCGATGGCGCCACCTTCTGGCGCATCTATAAGGACCTGGGCCAGCCGGCACGCTACACCGAACGGTTCATCGTCGAATCCTGGGCCGAGTACCTGCACCAGCGCGCCCGCGCCACCGTGGCCGACCAGGCGCTGGAGGCGCAGCTGCGGGCGTTTCTGGCCGACGGAGAAAGTGCGCGGATGGCGCACTACATCGCGGAGTTGTAGCCCGGCGACCCAGCGCAGCGGGTCCTCCACTCCGCGGGTTTCCCCCATCGCCCTGCACCACCTTGATCCCTACCATGCACTCATTAAACCTATTGATAGGTTTTAAGGTGCAAGATTGACTTCAACAGAAACGCCCCGCGCCGGCCCGCTTTCGGGTGTGAGGGTCATCGACATGACGGCCGTGTTCATGGGCCCGTCGGCCACGCAGATGCTGGCCGATCTGGGGGCCGACGTGATCAAGGTCGAAGCGCCCGGCGGCGACGTGATCCGGGGCATAGGCCCGCAAGGCGCGCAGGGCCTGGGGCCACTGTTCCTGGGGCTGAACCGCAACAAGCGCAGCGTGGTGCTGGACGTGAAACACCCCGACGGCAAACAGGCGCTGCTTGACTTGCTGCGCGACGCCGACGTGTTGACCTACAACGTGCGCCCGCCGGCCATGCGCCGGCTGGGGCTGGACTTTGACACCCTGGCCGCGCTGTACCCGCGCCTGATCTACGTGGGCATGTTCGGCTTTTCCGAGCGCGGGCGTTACGCCGGCAACGCGGCCTTCGACGACCTGATCCAGGCCGCGTGTGCCCTGCCGCAAGCCGTGGCCCTGGGCGGCGGCGGCGTGCCGCGTTATGTGCCCTTCACCCTGGCCGACCGCATGGTGGGCCAACACGCGTTTGGCGTCATCTGCGCAGCGCTCTACGCCCGCGAAAAAACGGGGCTGGGCCAACGGGTGGACGTGCCCATGTTCGAAACCTTGCTGCCCCAGGTGCTGGGCGACCACCTCTACGGCCAGACCTTTGTGCCGGCGCAAGGCGGCTTTGGCTACCCGCGCCTGCTCTCGCCCGAGCGCCGCCCCTACGCCACCCGCGACGGCTTTGTGTGCTGCCTGATCTACACCGACACGCAGTGGCGCCAGTTCCTGGCGGCCATCGGCCAGCCCGATGCGTTCGATGCCGATTCGCGCCTGGCCAACATCGGCACCCGCACGCAGCACATCAGCGCGCTCTACCAATGGGTGTCCGACGAGATCGCGCAGCGCAGCACGGCCGAGCTGCAGGCGCTGCTGGCCGGCACCGACATCCCGGTGTTTCCCATGCACACCTTCGAGTCGGTGCTGGACGACCCGCACCTGCAGGACATTGGTTTTTTCAACGAACTGCAACACCCGCAGGTGGGCACGGTGCGCAACACCACCGTGCCCAGCGAGTGGTCGGGCACGCCGCCCGGCCCGGCCACCCCCGCACCGCGCGCGGGCGCCCACAGCCGCAGCGTGTTGCGCGAGGCCGGCTTTGACGAAACACGCATCAACGCCCTGCTGGCCAGCGGCGCCCTGCGCGAATGAACACCTGAAAGGACAGCATGACCGATTCCCTTGAACTCAGCGAAGAACAACGCGGCCCTGTGTTGTGGCTGACCATACAACGCGAAGAACGCCGCAACGCCATGAACGCCGCCGTGCTCGGTGGCATCAGCGCGGCCATCACCCGCGTCAACCGCACGCGCGAGGCCCAGGCCATCGTCATCACCGGCGCGGGCAGCAAGGCCTTCTGCGCGGGGGCCGACCTGCAGACCGGCAACTCCTTCAAGTTCGACCACTCCGAGCCCAACCAGGGATTTGCCAACACGCTGCGCGTGGCGCGCGCCAGCCATGTGCCGCTGATCGCACGCGTCAACGGCGCGTGTATGGCCGGCGGCATGGGCCTCATGGGCATGTGCGATTTGGTGGTGGCCGCGCGCCACGCCATCTTCGGCCTGCCCGAGGTCAAGGTGGGCGTGTTCCCAGCCCAGGTGCTCAGCGTGCTGGGCGACCTGCTGCCGCGCCGTGTGCTCAACGAGTGGTGCCTGACCGGCGAGCCCGTGAGCGCCGAACGCGCGCTGGACGTGGGCCTGGTCAACGGCGTGGCCGACAACGTGGACGACGCCTTGCAGGCACTGCTGGACAAGCTGCTCGACAAATCGCCCGCTGCCATAAGGCGTGGCCTCTACACGCTCAAACAAACCGAACACATGACGTTTGAACAATCGCTGGCCTTCACCGAAAGCCAGATCGCGCTGTTTGCCATGACCGAAGACGCCGCCGAAGGCCAGCTGGCTTTCCGCGAAAAACGCAAACCCCAATGGACCGACCGATGAACTGGCCCCCACGCTCATCACTTCGTGTATTCGCTGCCCCCCAAGGGGGCGCTGGCCTCCCTTGGGGCGGCCCGGCGGGAGGCCATTCATGACCCAAACCATACGCATAGGCGGCGCCTCCGGCTTCTGGGGCGACAGTGCCGTGGGCGCGCCACAACTGGTGCGCAGCGGCCAGATCGACTACCTGGTGTTCGACTACCTGGCCGAACTCACCATGTCGCTGCTGGCCGGCGCGCGCCTGAAAAAGCCCGAGCTGGGTTACGCCACCGACTTCGTTGCGGTGGCCATGAAGCAGGTGCTCAAAGACGTGGTGGACAAGGGCATCCGTGTCGTCAGCAACGCGGGCGGCGTCAACCCGCAGGGCTGTGCCGACGCGCTGGCCGCGCTGGCGGCCGAACAGGGCGTCGCGCTCAAGATCTCGGTGGTCACGGGCGACGACCTGATGCCGCAGATGGCAGCGCTGCGCGAAGCCGACCCACCGGTGCGCGAGATACAAAGCGGCGCGCCGCTGCCGGAGAAACTGGTCAGCGCCAACGCCTACCTGGGCGCACTGCCGGTCAAGGCCGCGCTCGATGCGGGCGCACAGGTGGTCATCACCGGGCGCTGTGTGGATTCGGCGGTGACGCTGGGCGTGCTGATGCACGCATTTGGCTGGACGCCGGAGCAGCACGACCTGCTGGCGGCCGGCGCGCTGGCCGGCCACATCATCGAATGTGGCGCCCAGGGCACGGGCGGCCTGCACACCGACTGGGAGCGGGTGCCCGACTGGGCCCACATCGGCTACCCCATCGTCGAATGCGAAGCCAACGGCGACTTCACCGTGACCAAACCCGCCGGCACCGGCGGCCTGGTGGTGCCGGCCGTGGTGGCCGAGCAGATGTTGTACGAAATTGGCGACCCCACCGCCTACCTGCTGCCCGACGTGGTGTGCGACTTCAGCCGGGTGACGATGGCACAGGACGGCGAACACCGGGTGCGCGTGAGCGGCGCGCGCGGCCGCCCACCCACACCTTTCTACAAGGTCAGCGCCACCTACATGGCGGGCTTTCGCTGTTCGGCGCAGCTCACCATCGTGGGCCTGGACGCGGTGGCCAAAGCACGCCGCACCGGCGAGGCCATCCTGATCCGCAGCACCGAGATGCTGGAGGCGCTGGGCCTGGGCGCCTACAAAGAACACCACCTGGAGGTGCTGGGCGCCGAGTCCTGCTACGGCCCACACGCGCGCCATGCCAACACCCGCGAGGCCGTGTTGCGCCTGACCGTGACCCACCGCAGCAAGGAGGCGCTGGAGCTGTTCGCGCGCGAAATCGCGCCGGCCGGCACCTCGTGGTCGCCCGGCACCACGGGCGCGGCGGGCCGGCCCTCGGTGTCGCCGTCGATACGGCAGTACGCGTTTCTGGTGGACAAGGCCCGCCTGCAACCGCAGGTGCATGTGGGCGGCCAGGTGATCGACATCACCGTGCCGGCAGGCACGCCCTTCACCGCTTCAACGCAACAACCCATCAGCGACACGCAAACGCCCGGCGCCGACGCGGTCGAGCTGCCCCTGGTGCGCCTGGCATGGGCCCGCAGCGGCGACAAGGGCGACACCTCCAACATCGGCGTGATCGCGCGCCGGCCCGAGCTGCTGCCGCTGCTGCGCGCGCAACTCACGCCCGAGCGCGTGGCCGCTTGGCTGGCGCATCTGGTGCAAGGCTCCGTCACGCGTTTTGAAGTGCCCGGCATCCACGCCTTCAACTTCGTGTGCGAACAGGCGCTGGGCGGCGGCGGCATGGCCTCGCTGCGCAACGACCCGCTGGGCAAGGGCATGGCCCAGATCCTTCTTTCCATGCCCGTTCGAGTGCCCCCTCATCTGCTGTAAGGAGACCCACCATGGACCGCCGCCAATCCCTCGCCGCCCTGCTCGCCACCACCTTGGCGCCCGCCGCATCGTGGGCGCAGGACTTCCCCAGCAAACCCATCAAGCTGATCGTGGCCTTTGGCGCCGGCAGCGGCAACGACCTGATCGCCCGCGAGCTGGCCAAACACATGAGCGAGTCCTTGGCTCAGCCAGTGGTGGTGGAAAACCGCCCCGGTGGCGGTGGCTCGGTGGGCACCGACGCGGTGGCCAAGGCCCAAGCCGACGGTCACACCATCGGCCTGGGCACCAGCTCGCAGATGGTGATGAACGTGGGCCTGTACAAAACCCTGCCCTTTGACGTGGAGCGCGACCTGCGCAGCGTGGGCCTGGTGGCGCGCACCGGCATGATCCTGGTGGCCAGCAGCAAGATGCCACCCACACTGGCCGGGCTGATCGCCCAGGCCAAGGCGCAGCCGGGCAAGATCACCTACGGCTCGGGCGGGCCGGGCTCCATCAGTCACATTGTGGGCGAGGCCTTTGCCAAGGCCGCCGGCATCTCGCTGCTGCACGTGCCCTACAAGGGCAACGGCCCCGCGCTGGCCGACCTGGCCGGCGGCCACGTGGACCTGCTGTTCGACGGCTTCCTCGCCACCAACCCGCTGGTGCAACAGGGCAAGGCGCAGATCCTCGCGCTGTCGGCCCCGCAGCGCAGCGCCATGGGCCCGCAGGTGCCCACCTTTGCCGAGGCCGGCCTGCCCGACTACCAGGCCTACACCTGGAACAACCTGTTTGCACCGGCCGCCACACCGCAGCCCATCATCGACCGGCTCAACCGCGCGCTCAACCAGGCCCTGGCCCAACCCGGCCTGCAACAGCGCCTGGCGCAAGGCGGCTCCGAAGCGCTGGGCCCCAGCACACCGGTGGAGGCCGACAGCTTCGGCCAGCGCGAACGCGCGCGCTGGGTGCCTTTTGTGCGGGCGCTCAACATCGAAACGGCATGAAAACCGCGATGGACGCGGGCGTGGCGCAGTACGTGCAACTGGCCAGCGTGTTGCGCCACCAGATCGCACAGGGCGAGCTGCCCGCCGGCCAGCGCCTGCCCACGGTGGCCGAGCTGGCCACCGCACACGGCGTGGCCCGCATCACCGCGCGCCAGGCCTACGGCGTGCTGGCGCGCGAAGGCCTGCTCACCAGCACACGCGGGCGCGGCACCTTTGTGGCCGATGTGCCCGCCCAACGCGGTGCCGGCCTGGACGCCCATTTGCGTGCCGCCATCAACGACCCCGCCACCGCCGAGTTGCGCATCGAGCTGATCGAGCAAAAGCGCCGCCAGCCGCTGCCGCCCGACCTGCTCGGTCCCTTCAAAGCCTGCACCAGCTACGACGTGGTGAAGAAGCGCCACATCCACCAGGGCGAGCCGTTCTGCCTGATCGAGATGTTTGTGGACAGCAGCATCCGCGCGCTGTTTCCGCGCGGCGCCGAGAAGCGCCACAAGATCGCCTGGCTGATCAACCAGCACGCGCCCGGCCGCCTGCACGAGGTGCAACAGACCCTGAGCCTGGCGCCGGCCGATTTGCCGCTCTCGCGCGCGCTGGATTGCTCCTTCACCACCCCGGTGCTGCACATGACGCGCCGCGTGCTCGACCGCCAGGGCCAGGTGGTGCTGGCCGGGCGCTTCTGGTACCGGGGCGACCGCTTCGTGATGGACCAGTCCATCCCTTTCGATGTGTGGCTGCACCACCCGGGTTTGGTGATCCCCGATTACCATCGCGGGCAATGACACTGAACCCGCTGGTCACCCAGACGCTGTCCACCGCGCAGATCACCATCGAGATCGCGGCCACCGCCGCCTTTGCGCTCTCGGGCATCCTGGAAGCGGTGCGCAAAAAGCTGGACGTGGTCGGCATGACGGTGGTGGCATTTCTGGCGGCCTTTGGCGGCGGCACCTTGCGCGACGTGCTGCTGGACCGCCGACCCTTCTTCTGGGTGGAACACAGCTGGTACGTGTGGGCCGTGCTGGGCCTGTGTGTGGCCACCGGCGCCTGGCTGCGCGGCCACCACCTGGCACCCACCCAGCGGGCCATGCAGTGGCCCGACGCGCTGGGCCTGGGCCTGTTCGCGGCCAGCGGCACGCAGATCGCGCTGGCGGCCCAGATGCCGCCGCTGATCGCGGTGCTCATGGGCGTGATGACGGCGGTGTTCGGCGGTGTGCTGCGCGATGTCGTGTGCAACGAAATCCCCTCCGCCTTTCACGGCCACCAGCCTTATGCGGTGTGCGCCTTTGCGGGCGGCTGGGTGGTGGTGGGCGCGCAGGCGTTGGGCCTCTCAAGTGAAGCGGGTCTGGCGCTGGGCGCCGTGGCGGCCAGCGGGCTGCGCCTGCTGGCCATGTGGCGCGACTGGCGCCTGCCGGACCTGCGCATCCACCGCTGAAGCGGCGCTGGACTAAGCCTCGCCCAACGCCGCCTTGAGCGGCTCGCCAAACCGGTCGGCCACGGCACGCACCTCGGGCATCAGGCCGATGAAACGTTCGACCAGCGCGGGGTCGAAATGCCGGCCCGACTGCTCGCGCAGGTGGGCCACCGCATCGTCGAAGGACCACGCACGTTTGTAGGGCCGCACGCTGGTCAGGGCGTCGAACACATCGGCCACGGCCACGATGCGCGCCTCCAGCGGTATGGCCTCGCCGGCCAGGCCGTGGGGGTAGCCGCTGCCGTCCCATTTTTCGTGGTGGTACAGGGCAATGCGGTGCGCCATGGCCAGCATGCCGTCGGCGTGCTGGCCGATGATGCGGGCGCCAATTTCCGGGTGCTGGCGCATCACCAGCATTTCGTCGTCGTCGAGCCGGCCGGGCTTGCGCAGGATGGCGTCGGGGATGCCGATCTTGCCGACGTCGTGCATGGGCGCGGCGCTGAACAGGTCTTCGAGCAGCGCCTTGGGCATGTCCAGGGCCTGGCCGATCAGGCGCGAGTAGTGGCTCATGCGCACCACGTGCAGGCCGGTTTCGTTGTCCTTGAATTCGGCCGCTGCGCCCAGGCATTGCACCACCTGCTGGCGCGTGGCCAGCAGCACCTCGGCGCGCACCAGCGAGAGCTGGGTCTTGATGCGGGCGCGCACCACCGCGTTGCTGAAGGGCTTGGTGATGTAGTCCACGGCACCCAGCGCAAAACCGCGGGCTTCGTCGGTGTCCTCGCTCAAGGCGGTGACAAAAATCACCGGCACGGCCTGCGTCTCGGGCGAGGCCTTGAGGCGTTCACAGACCTCGTGCCCGCTCATGCCCGGCATCATGACGTCGAGCAGCACGAGGTCGGGTCGGGCACTGGCGGCCAGCGCCAGCGCACGCGGTCCGTCCTTGGCGATCAGCAGGCGGTAGTCGTCCTGCAGGATTTGCTGCAGCAGCCGCAGGTTGACCGGTTCGTCGTCCACCAGCAGCAGCAGTTTGCGCGTGTCTTGTTGCAAGTCCATGCCCGTTCTCCGTGTGTGCGCAGCGCGGCTCAGCCCGGGCCCGCCGGCTGCTCGGCCACCCAGGCGCGCAGCTCGGCCAGGGCCAGCGCCGCCCGTTCAAACTCGAAGTGGTCGAGCGCCCTGGCCGCGGTCTGCCAGCTCGGCTGGCCCACACCCGCACCGAGCGCGTCCTTGAGCAGTTCCACCGGGCGCAGCGGGGCTTCGCCGCGCCGCAGGGTGGCCATCACGACGTCGATTGCGGCCAGCGCGTCGGCCACGCGCAGCGGCGCTGAACTGGCCTCGACCACCGCGCCCGGCAGCGGCGCCAGCAAAGGCAGCACGGCCTGTTCGGTGCGCACCAGCAGCGGCTCCAGCGCCAGGCCGCAGCGCCGGGCCAGTGCCATGTCGCCCAGCCGCAGGGCGTTCTCCATCGCCCCCAGCACCCGGCTCAAGGCCTGCAGCCCCAGCGTGGACGCGCTGCCGCGCAAGGCATGCACAGGGGACACCGCGGCGCCCGCGTCGTCGCCGCTCAACGCGGCCTGGATGTGGGCACGGTGCCCCGGCAGGTGTTCGACAAACATCGCCAGGCCATCGACCCAGACCTCGCGCATGTCGCCCCAAATGTCCATGGCCAGCGCCTCGTCCACCAGGGGTTGACCGTCGGCCAGGTTGGCCGGTGCGGCCTCACCCGCGTCGGCAGCGTCGGAGGGCGGGCGCAAGGGCAGGCGCACCGTGAACACGCTGCCTTGCCCGGGTGTGCTGCGCACCCCGATCTCGCCGCCCATGAGGCGGGCCAGCCGCTCGCACAGCGCCGTGCCCAGCCCGGTGCCACCGTGGCGGCGCGTGAGCGAACCGTCGCCCTGGGTGAAGGGCTCGAACAGCCGCGCCAGCTGCTCCGCCGACATGCCCGGCCCGGTGTCGCTGACCTCAAAACAGACCTGGCCATCCTGCGCCGAAACACGCAGCCCCACCTGCCCTGCGGCGGTGAACTTGACGGCGTTGTCCAGCAGGTTGTCCAGGATCTGGCGCACCCTCAGCGCGTCGCCCCGCACCAGCGGGGGCACCCCGGGCAGCACCTCGGTGTGCAGCTGCAGGCCCTTGGCATCGGCCGCCGCGGCGTGGCCCTGCAGCTGGTCGCGCAGCAGACCATGCAGGTCGAACACCTGCTCCTGCAGCCGCAGCGTGCCTTTTTCCAGCCGCGCCACGTCCAGGATGTCGTTGAGCAGCCGCAGCAGCGAACGCGCCGCGCTCTGCACCGTGCCCAGGTAGCCGCGCTGCAACTCGGTCAGGGGGGTTTCCAGCAGCAGGTCGGTGAAGCCCAGCACCGCGTTCATGGGCGTGCGCAGCTCGTGGCTCATGGTGGCCAGAAAGGCCGCGCGCGTGGCGGCCATCTGCTCGGCACGTTCGCGCGCCAGCACCAGCGCGGCCTTGGCGCGGCGGTCGCCGATGTCGTGCGCGATCTTGGACACGCCGATGACCTGCCCGGCTTCGTCCACGATGGGCGAGACGGTCACGGCCACCTCGACCAGGCTGCCATCCTTGTGGCGCCGGGTGGCCTCGTAGGTGGGCACGGTCTGGCCGCTGCGCACCTGGCTCAGCAGCCGGCTCTCGGCGGCGTGGTCCTGCGGCAGCAGCAGCATCTGGATGTGGTGGCCAAGGGCCTCGCTGGCGCTGAATCCGTACAGGCGTTCAGCGCCTGGATTCCAGGACTCGATCACGCCGGCCAGCGAGGTGCCGACGATGGCGTCCTGGGACCCGTTGATGAGTGCCCGCGCGAGTTGCAGTTCGCGGTCGCGCCGCTGGCTTTCAGTGACCGACGGCAGTGACACAGGGTGGGCAGGAACAGACATGGGAGGGCGCGGGCCAGGCCATCGGGCACAAGCACGCGACTGTATTAAATTATCAATTAATTGTCAAATATAGGTTCATTTTGGCGCGTTATTGCCATTTCAGATCGCGCTTGGGGCGGCCCGCACCAGCTGCTGCTTGCCCGCCTGTTTGCCGGCGTACATGGCGGCGTCGGCGCGTTTGAGGAGTTCCACCGCCTCGCGTCCGTCCAGCGGCGACAGCGCGTAACCGGCGGTCAGGCCCACCCGCACCGGCGCGCCGGCCACCTCGAACGGCGGCACAAAGGCGTCGCACAGCTTGACGCCGAGTTCGTGCGCGCTGCGCTCGTCGGGCAAGGCGGTGGCCATGAGCACAAACTCGTCGCCGCCCACCCGCGCCACCACGTCGCTGCTGCGGATGTGGGCGCGCAGGCGCTGGGCCACCGCCACCAGCAGCTCGTCGCCCACGTCGTGGCCGTAGCGGTCGTTGACGGGCTTGAAGCCGTCGAGGTCCAGCACGTAGAGCGCGACCAGGCGGCCGGGACCGGCGTGCGGCAGTGTGTCGGCCAGCGCGGCGTTGAGGCCGCGCCGGTTGGGCAGGCCGGTCAGCGGGTCGGTGTGGGCCAGCGAGGCCATCACGCCGAGGTCGCGCCGGGCCTGGCGCGCGGCCTGCGCCATGGCGTGGGTGCGCAGGCCCAGCACGCGCATGAAGAGCAGCATGTCCAGCGTGGCGCCGAACTGGAAGGCGTGTTGGGTCCAGAAGTTCACCGGCATCCAGCCGCGGATGACGCCGATCATCACCGCCGTGGCCAGCACGTACACGGCCCAGGCCAGCAGCAGGGTCAGGCCGACCTGATCGCCGGCACGCGCGCGGCGAAACGCACCGCGCAGGCCCATCAGGGCCGGCACCACGCCCAGCACGCTCATGAGCGCCGTGACCACCCGCAGCGGCAGCAGGCCCAGCGCGTAGCCCAGGGCCACCAGCCCACACAGGGCCGCGCCGCCGCGCATGGCCAGGCGCCACCAGCGCGCCTGGTCGGGCCCGCGCAAGGTGTGCTCGATGAACAGAAAGGAGCCCGCTGCCGCCGCCAGCGCCGAGAAGCCGGCGGCGTGCTGTTCGATCCAGGGCCAGTCGCCCCACAGGTACTGCCGGCCGACGCCGAACAGCTGCAGCGAAAAGCACAGGCTGCCCAGCAGCAGCAGGCTGTACTTGAGGAACAGGGTGTCGCGCAGCGTGAGCCACTGCGCCAGGCTGTAGAACAGCAGGCACAGGGCCAGGCCGGTGAGCAGGCCCTGCAGCATCTGCTCGTTGAGCGCGCGGGCATAAAAGACCGCCGTGCGGCTCAGCGTCATGGGCAGCACCATGGCGCCGCTGGTCTGCACCTGCAGCCAGAGGTCGTAGCGGCCTTCGCTCAGGGTGAACTGGGTGGCCGGCGCGCGGCCGGGCTGGCGGCGCTCGCTGCGGGTGATGTGGTTGCCGATCTTGTCCTGCGCCACCAGCATGTCGTCGCGCACCAGGTAGAGCGACACCAGGTTGAGCGGCGGGTAGTCGATGTCCAGCACCCACACGCCCTCTGCGCCGGGCAGCACGCGCAGCGGCAGGCGCAGCCACACGGGCTCGGGCTGCAGGCCCAGGGTGGCGTTGACGCCCGGCATGGGCACAAAGCGGTCACGCCACAGGCTGGCGTGGGTCCAGTCGCGCAGGGGTTCGGCGCCCTCGTAGCGTTGCAGGGCCGGCCACGCCGGCGCAGACGGCGTGCCGGGCGCCAGCACCAGTTCGGCCGGCGCGCCCGCCGAGGGCGCCGCCGGCTGCTGTGCCCGCACTGGCCCGCCCACCAGCAGCAGCGCGACCAGGCAAAGCCACACGGCGCAGGCCAGCCAGCCAGCGGGCACCGAGAGGCGGAGCGGCGCGCGCACCAGACCGGTCAATCGAAGGACGGCGGCACGGGCTTGTGCACCGGCTTGCCGGCCGCCACCCAGGCGTCATAGCCCCCGGCCAGCGACGCCACCTGCAGGTAGCCCATGTCGAGCAGGGCGCAGGCCGCCAGGGCAGCGCGGCCGCTGGTCTTGCAGTACAGCACCACCTTCTGATCGCGCGCGGCCAGGGCCGGTGTGGCGCTGAGCTTGAACTCCAGCAGACCACGCGACATGTGCACCGCGCCCGGCAGGTGGCCGGCGGCGTATTCGTCGGCCTCGCGCACGTCGATCAGCAGATCGGCGTCGAGGATGGCCTGTTCGGCCTGCGCCAGCGGCACTTCGGTGACTCGGCTTTTGGCGGCAACAACCAGATCGTGAGCGGATTTCATACAGCGGCTTTCAGTTAATTTGACATTCTAGGGACATGGCGTCTCGGCGGGTGTGCGGGCATGTACCCAGGCGCACAGGGCCTCGCCGGGCAGCGGGCGGCTGATCCAGTAGCCCTGGGCCACGTCGCAGCACATGGTAGCCAGTTGATCGAAGTCCGATGCCTGCTCCACCCCTTCGGCCACCACCTTGAGGCCCAGCGCGTGGGCCATGGCGATGGTGGATGCGACGATGACGCGGTCGCCTGGGCTGTGCGACAGGCCGGCCACAAAGGAGCGGTCCAGCTTGAGCTCCTGCACCGGCAGTTGCTGCAGGTAGGCCAGGGACGAATGCCCGGTGCCGAAGTCGTCGATGGACAGCCTGAAACCCAGGCGCGCGAGCTGGGCCAGCGTGGTCTGTGCCCGGGGCAGGTCGTCCATGACCGCGCTTTCGGTGATTTCGAGCACCAAACGCTGGGCGGCCACCCCGTGGCGCTGCAGGATGTCGGCGGCACGCTGCGGCAGGCGCAGGTCCATGAGGTCGCGCGACGACAGGTTGACGGCGATCGCGATGTCCAGCCCCTGCTCCAGCCACAGGCGGCTCTGGCGCGCCGCCTGCTCCAGCACCCAGACGCTGAGCTCGCGCACAAACCCGCTCTGCTCGGCGAACGGCATGAACTCGGCGGGCGAGAGCAAGCCGCGCTCGGGGTGCTGCCAGCGCACCAGGGCCTCGGCGCTGACCACACACCCGCTCGCCACCTCCAGCTTGGGCTGGTAGAGCAGGCGGAACTGGCCTTCGCGCAAGGCGGTCTGCAGCTCCGACATCAGGCTCAGACGCACCGGGCTCTGGGGCGCCAGCGCCGGCACGTAGGCGCACACCTCCAGCCCCAGCCGCCTGGCCTGCCGCGTGGCCGCCAGGGCAGCCACGACCAGGCCATCGGCGTCATCGGCACCATCGACATCCTGCGGCCAGCAGGCCAGCCCGACGCGGGCATGCACGTCCACCGCGTGGTCGTCCAGCACCACGGGATCATGAAAACCCTGGGCCAGGCGCTGCGCCCAGCGCGTGGCCAGCGCCCGGTCGCTGCCGGGCAGCAGGATGCCGAACTCGTCGCCGCCCAGCCGCGCCAGCA
Organism: Hydrogenophaga sp.; assembly: GCA_030696525.1. GTDB lineage: Bacteria > Pseudomonadota > Gammaproteobacteria > Burkholderiales > Burkholderiaceae_C > Hydrogenophaga. Next base: position 66,109 of record JAUYSB010000021.1, read on the forward strand.
CATGCGGCGCCTGGCCCAGGGCCTGCTGCAGGCGCAGCGCCACCTCGCACAGGAGGTCGTCGCCCGAGGCATGGCCCAGCACCTCGTTGACCTGCTTGAAGCGCTGCAGGTTGAGCACCAGCAACGCAAAGCCGGCGCGCGCCGGCGCCGCACGCGCGATCAGCCCCTGTGCGGCCAGCACCAGGCGCTCGCGGTTGGGCAGGCCGGTGAGCCGGTCTTCAAACGCCATGCGCGTCATGGCCGCCTGCTGGCTGGCCAGGCTGTGGCGCATGCGCACAAAACTGCGCGACAGGCGGGCCACCTCGGGCGACGCCGAGGCGGTGTCCACCGGCGCATCGAAGCGGCCCTGCTGCAGGGCTTGCGCGGCCTGGTCCAGCGTGTTGAGCGGGCGGACCACCCGACGCAGCAGCCGCGACGTGGCCGTGGCAAACAGCAGCGCGCCCACCACGCTGAGGCCGGCCAGCGCCCACCACAGGCGCTGGTAGGGTGCGGCCGCGCTGGCCAGCGAGCGCAGCAGCAGGATCTCGATCTGGCCGCCTTGTGCTGCCAGGCTCAGCGGGCGCAGCGCGTGCTCGCCGCGCGCGAGCGACACACCAGGCGGCCAGCCGCCGCCCTGCGCTGCGGCGCCCAACAGCAAGGCATCGTGCTGCCGGTCCAGCGTGGTGGCCACCACCACCGCCGCGGCGCCCTCGTCATCGGCCCGCCGCACCACCACGCCCATGTCCACCGACAGCAGGGTTTTCATGTCGGCCACCAGCGCCTGGTCGATGGGGGCGCCCAGCAGCAGCCAGCCGGGCTGGGCCGTGGGCACCAGCACAAACTGGAACGGCGCACCGGCCACCACACCCATGCCGCTGCGTTCGGGCAGGCGCAGCAGGTGCAACGCCACCTGCTCCAGCGCGGCCACCACGGCATCGTCACCGTGCAGCCCCGGCAGGCCCATCTGCGGGTAGGAGGCGGTTTGCAGCCACAGCATGAACAAGGCGTCCAGCGGCCGGGTGGCGCGCACCCGGCCGCTGGCGTCGAGCACGGCACCCAGGCGCGCACCATGCCGCGCGTCCACCTGCTCCAGCGCCCCCACCAGGGCGGCGGGGTCATTGGCACGCTGGGCTTGCGCGAAGGCTTCGTCGCTGCCCAGCTGGCGCGCGCCCTCGCGCAACAGCCGGGTCTGCTCGGCGGCCATGCGCAGCCAGACGCGCTCGGCCGTCTCCAGCTCGTGCTGCACCTGCTGCAGGGCCTGGCGTTCCACGCGCTGCTCGAAGGTCCACAACACCACCGCCTGCGTGAGCGCCAGCAGACCCAGCACCAGCAACAGCACGCGGGCCGCGAGGCCGCAGCGGCGCCACAGGCGCTGCACGCGACGCACACCCAGGCGCGCGCCGCGCACCAAGCGCAAGCTTGCACAGCGCGCCCCGCGCTGGCGCCGCTGGCCTGCGGGCGGGTTGAAGGCATGGGCAGCGGCGAAGGCAGAGGTCAAGGACGGCATGCACAGACAACGCGTGTGTGGCGCGTTTATTCCGCGCACCACCGCCGTCCACACACAACCCTGCGCACGCGCTGCCCTTTGCCGGTCCGGATAATCCACCCATGCACCTGCCGCCCCGCCGCCAACACCTTGCCGTGGCCGCCCTGAGCACGCTGCTCCTGAGCGCCTGCTCGGGGCTGCCGCAGCTCAGCGACGACCTGCCCCCGGGTGCCGACAGCCGCACGCCGCCGGCCACGGTACCCGTGGCCCTGGCGCCCGCGCCCAGGCCCAGCCTGCGACCGGGCGACACGTTTTTTTATGGCCGCAGCACGGTGCTGCGCCTGCTGCGCCAGGACGACCGCGCGCACTGGAGCCGCACCAGCGCGCCCACGGCTTTTGCCAGCACGGGCGATTTTTTTGCGCCGCCGCTGCGCACCGAAAGCCCCAGCCTGCTCACCGAGTCCACGCTGGAGGGCCGCCCGGCCGACCTCTGGCCGCTGGCGGCCGGCAAAACGGTGCGCTTCAGCGAGCGCCGGCAGATGACCTGGCCCGCGCTGCGCCTGAGCCGCGCGGCCCGCTTCGACTGGAACTGCCAGGTGGTCGATGCCCGCATGAGCTATGTGCCGGCCGGCGATTTCGAGACCTTCCACGTGCGCTGCGAAGGCCGCTCCGACAGCCTGCTGTTCCCGACCGAACGCCTGAGCTGGGACTACGCGCCGCAGATGGGCCACCCCGTGCGCCAGACCTGGTTTGCGGGCGGGCGCGAGCGCGTGGCCACGCTGTCGGCGTCGCTGCCGGGCGCCCTGGCCAGCGAAGAACGCATTGCCGGCGTGCTGCGCCGGCTGGCGACACAGCGCTGAGCCTTCAGCGGCAGGCCTGCGCCAGCCGGGGCAGGCCCCAGCCGAACACCGCATCGCGGCCGGGCGCACCCAGGTCTTGCACCAGGCGGCTGGCGCCGCGCTGCCAGTCGTCAGCTCCCAGCAGGCCTTGCTGCAGGGTTTGCGAGGCCAGCGCCACCACAAAAGGCACGGCAAACGAGGTGCCGCTGCGCGCGCCGGGGCCGTCGGCGGCGGCCAGCCCGGCCAGGCCCACGCCGGGCGCCGCGAAATCGATGTGTTCGCCCTGCTGGGCGCGGCGGTAGGGGCGGCCGGCGGCGTCGATGGCGGTGACCGCCAGCACCGGCGACCACGCCGCCGGGTAGGCCGGTGGCGCGTTGGGCCCGCCGTTGCCGGCCGCGGCCACCACCAGCACACCGCGCCGGTGCGCCTGTTCAATGGCGGCGGCCAGCGCGCGGTTGGGCGGCCCGGCCAGGCTCATGCCCACCACACGCACGCGCTGCGTGACCAGCCAGTCGAGCGCCTTGATCAGGTCCAGCGCGTCGGCGCTGGTGCTGCCCGAAGGCAGGCGATGAAAGCTGTTGGCCGCCAGCAACCGCGCGCGCGGCACCAGCCCGGCGCCGGCCTGCGGCGAGGGCGCGGCCACCAGCAGGCCGGCCACCACGGTGCCGTGGTCGTCGTCCGAGGGCGTGCGGCCGTCGGCCAGAAAACGCATGCGCACGATGTCGGCACCGCGCAGCGCCGGGTGCTCGGCCGCCACTTCGGTGTCGATGATGCCGATGCGTTGCGCCCGGCCGCAGGCCGCCGCATCGGCCGGCCAGGCCACCTGGGCCCAGCTGCCGCAGTGCGCACCCTGGCAGGCCGGCGCAGCGGGGGCCTGGGCCAGCGCATAGCGGTGGTGCAGGTCGAAGGTGTCGGGGTGTGCGGGCGCGAGCACGTCCAGCGCGCTGCGGGCGTCCAGGCCGGCGGGCAGGCGCAGGCGCACCACCCGCAGCGACAAACCGGGCTGCGTCGAACGCTCGACCACGCTCAGGCCCAGGCGGGCGGCGCTGGCCAGTGCGGCGTTGCTGGGGTTGAGGGCGACCAGCTCGTTGACCGAAAAACTTTCGGCATCGACCGCCAGCGGCACCTCCTCGATCTCGACCTGCTGCGAGCCATCGCTGGCGTCGCTGCTGCCGCCATCGTCGCCGTCGTCGGCCCAGACAGGCGTCGCGCACAGGCCGGCCAGCAGCGCCACCAGCACGGGCCAGGCGCGCCAGCGGGGCAGGTGGGGGGCAGAACACGGGGTCAGCAGGATTCGCATGGCGGGCTGGTACAAACAGGGCGAGATGCAGCACACAACGCCCCAGACGCACCAAGTATTCCCATTTTTGGTGGAATAAGTTGGCGCGCCACGCGTTGTCCCCACACAACCACCCACACCCGACCATGGACCCACGAGCCGAACTGGTGAGCCTGCTGCCGCGATTGCGCCGCTTTGCCTACGGGCTGACCGGCGACACGCACACCGCCGACGACCTGGTGCAGGCCGGCTGCGTCAAGGCGCTGGAACGCTGGCACCAGTGGCAGCCCGGCACCAGCCTGGCGAGCTGGATGTTCCGCATCCTGCAGACCACCTGGCTGGACGAGTACCGCACCCGCCAGCGCCAGAAGACCGACACCACCGACGAGCTGCCCGAGCTGGTGGGCGAGGACGGCCGCATCGTGGTGGAGCAGCGCAGCGACGCCCGCGCGGTGCGCCGCGCCGTGGCCGAGCTGCCCGAAGACCAGCGCGCGGTGGTCATGCTGGTGACGGTGGACGGCCTGTCGTACAGGGACGCGGCCGAGGCCCTGGGTGTGCCCATGGGCACGGTGATGAGCCGCCTGGCGCGCGCCCGCGCCAAACTGGCCGATGCGCTCGGCCCGAAAGGACACTGAATGCTGATCGACGACACCGTGCTGCTGGCCTACCTCGATGGCCAGCTCGACGACGCGCAGTACGCGCCGGTGGAAGACGCGCTGGCCGAAAGCGCGACCCTGCGCGAACGCCTGCAAGCCCTGGTGGACAGCGGCGAGCGGGTGCAGCGCGCCTTCGACGCCAAGCTGCAGGAGGCCGTGCCCACCCACCTGGTGGAGGCCATCATGCACGCGCCACTGAACCTGGTGCCGCCTGAGCGCGTGGCCACGTCCGCGCCGCTCAGCCGCCCCCGCCAGCGCGTGGCCCGGGCGTGGGGCAGCCTGTTGGACCACTGGTGGGCCGCGCCCGCCCAGGGCGGCTGGGGCCGCGCGGCCTTTGCCTCGGTGGCGGTGCTGGCCATGGGCGTGTGGCTGGGCCAATCGCTGCAGGACGGTGCCGGCCCGAGCACCACCACGCTGGCGCAAGGCCAGGCGGTGCCTGACGCGGCCCTGGCCTCGGTGCTGGAACTGGCGCCCAGCGGGCGCCGCCTGGCCACGCCGCAGGGCCACCTGGAGGTGCTGGCCACCTTTGAACGCCAGGACGGCGCGCTGTGCCGCGAGTTCGAGCGGCTGCAGGACATGCGGGTGGACGCCGGCATTGCCTGCCGCAGCGGCAGCGCCAGCGGTGTGCCCTGGCAGGTGGCCATGGTGGCGTCCGAAACCCGGCTGGCCGGTGACCGCTACCAGACCGCCAGCGACGCCCTGCACCAGGCGGTGAACCGCTACGTGGACGCGCAACTGCCCGGCGCCCCGCTGGACGCCGCGGCCGAGCGCGCGCTGATCGCCCGCGCCTGGACGCGCTGAGCGCGTGTGCGTCAGCGGCTGACGGCCGGGTCAGGCCGCGGCGCTGTGGTTGAGCTGCGGCCGTGCCCGCAGTCGCAGCAGCAGCGGCACCACGAGCATGAGCACGGCCGCCACCCACAAGCCCATGGCAATCGGGCTCTCAACCAGGATGGCGGCGTCGCCATTGCTGATGGACAGGGCGCGGCGCAGGTTCTGCTCCATCATGTCGCCGAGCACAAAGCCCAGGATCAGCGGTGCCATGGGCACGCCCTGCTTGCGCAGCAGGTAGGCGGCAAAACCCAGTGCGGTCATCAGCACCAGGTCGAAGGTGGTGGCGTGCACCGCGTACACGCCCACACTGCTGACCGCCACGATGCCGGGCACCAGCAGCCAGTTGGGCACGCTCAGCACCTTGGTGAACACACCCACCAGCGGGATGTTCATCACCAGCAGGATCACGTTGGCGATGAACAGCGAGGCGATCAGGCCCCACACCAGGTCAGGCTGCTGGGTGAACAGCGCCGGGCCGGGCGTGATGTTGTAGAGCGAGAGCGCACCCACCATCACCGCTGTGGTGCCCGAGCCTGGCACGCCGAGCGTGAGCATGGGCACGAAGGAGCCGGTGGCGGCCGAGTTGTTGGCCGCCTCGGGCGCGGCCACGCCGCGGATGTCGCCCTTGCCGAAGGTGCCGTCCTTGTCGGTCAGGCGCTTTTCCATCGAGTAGGTCATGGCGCTGGCGATGGTGGCACCCGCGCCCGGCAGCACGCCCACCACAAATCCCACCACGCTGGAGCGCACGGTGCCCCACCAGGTGTGGGCCAGCTCCTTGAGGTTGAACATCATGCGCCCGGTCTGCGTCACCAGGCCGGTGCTGCTGTGGTGCTCCTGCAGCATCAGCAGCAGCTCGCTGATGGAGAACACGCCGATGACCACCACCACAAACTGGATGCCGTCGGACAAATGGATATCCCCCCCAGTGAAGCGGTAGACGCCGGAGTTGGAGTCCAGGCCCACGCAGGACATGGAGAGGCCGATGAGGGCAGCCAGACCGGCCTTGACCGGTGCGTCGCCCATCAGGCCCGCGATGCAGGCGAAGGCAAAACACATCAGCGCGAAGTACTCGGCCGGCCCGAAGGACAGCGCCCAGCTGGCCAGCAGCGGCGCGAACAACACGATGCCGATGGTGGCAATCAGCGAACCCACAAACGAGCTCCAGGCCGAGATGGACAGCGCCACGCCGCCCAAGCCCTGGCGCGCCATGGGGTAACCATCCAGCGCTGTCATGATCGCGCCCGCGTCGCCCGGCACGTTGAGCAGGATGGATGAGATGCGGCCACCGTACTCGCAGCCGATGTAGACGGCCGCCAGCAGAATCAGCGAGGTCTCGGCCGGCAGCTTCATGGCAAAGGCCAGCGGCATGAGGATGGCAACGCCGTTGATAGGCCCCAGCCCCGGCAGCAGGCCAACGACGGTGCCGATGAGGCAGCCGATGGCGGCGATCAGCAGGTTGGTGGGGCTGAGCGCGACGCCAAAGCCCGCCACCAGGTGTTGCAGTATGTCCATGTCAGTTGCCCCCCAACAGGGTGGCCAGCGGGCCGGCGGGCAACACCACGTCCAGCAGCTTGTCGAACAGCAGGTAGAGCACCCCGCCCAGCGCCGCGCCGCCGACGAGCGACTGCTTCCAGCTGCCGCCAAAGGCCATGCCCACGGGCACCGCCATCAGCGCCGTGGCCAGCGGAAAGCCCAGCCACTGGAACAGCAGCGCATAGGCCAGCACGGCGGCGGCGCACAGGGCGGTGGGCCTCCAGGGCACGCCGTGAAAGGCCTCGGCACCGGCGCTGGGCCGCAACACCAGCCACAAGCCCGACAGGCCCAGGCCACAGGCCAGCAGCAGCGGGAAGGCACGCGGGCCGACGGGTTCGTAAGAGATGGCGGCGGCGTAGTCGTGCGCGGCCCAGGCCATGGCGGCGGACGCAACAACACACACCGCTCCGAGGACGCGGTCACTCATGGGGAACTCCCTTGGAAAACAGAAGGCGGGCGACCCCAAAGGGTGGCGCCGCGGTGCAGGGCCGTGGCGGCCCTGCCGGGGATCATTTGGCCTGCACGACGTTCAGGCCAAACTCTTCGGCCAGCTTGCGGTAGCCAGCCACCTGCTTCTTGACGTAGGCGTCCAGCGGCGCGCCGGTCAGGGCCATGGGGAACAGGCCACGTTCGTTGCGCAGCTTGTCGTAGGCGGGCGTGGCCATCAGCTTGCTGAAGGTGTCGACCCAGACCTTGTAATCAGCGTCGCTGACCTTGGGGCCGACGTAGAAGCCGCGCACGATGGGCCACTCCACATCAAAGCCCTGCTCAGTGGCGGTGGGGATGTTGGCCATGTCACCGCTCAGGCGCTTGTCGTTCATCACCGCCAGGATGCGCACCTTGGCACCGGCTTTGATCTGCTGCCCGGCCTCTGCCGCGTCGCCGGTGAAAACATGGATGTGGCCACCCTGCAGCGCGGTCAGCGCCTCGCCGCCCCCTTCAAAGGCCACGTAGCGCATGGTCTTGGGGTTGACGCCGCCGGCGCGCGCGGTCAGCGCGGCCTTCATCCAGTCCTGGCTGCCCACGGTGCCACCCGCGCCCAGCACCACCTTGGTCGGGTCGGCCTTCATGGCGGCCATCACGTCCTTCAGTGATTTGAAGGGCGAATTTTCGGCCACCACCACGGCGCCGTAGTCGGTGCCGATGGCGGCCAGCCAGCGCACATCGTTCTCGGTGTAGCGGCCGAACTTGCCCTGTGCCAGGTTCAGCAGCGAACCGCCCGAGAAGGCGACGATGGCGTTGGCCGCGTCGGGCTTTTGCGCGATCACGGTGTTGTAGGCCACGGCGCCGATGCCGCCGGGCATGTAGGTCACGCGCATCGGGTCGGCGATGAACTTGCCGTCGTGCAAAGCGCTCTGCACCAGCTTGCAGGTGAGGTCGAATCCGCCGCCGGGCTTGGCCGGTGCGATGCACTCGGTCTTGTCGAGCGGGTTGGCGGCAGCGGCCAGTGCGGCGGCCGAGAGCGCGGCGGCGATGAATTTGGAAGCGATGCGCATGGAAGTGTCTCCTCGAAGGGGTGAAACGCTCGCAGCGGAATGTGCGGCGATGAGGGCACTGTAGAAACTGGGCACTTTCAGCGTGCTTTCAGGCCGCGCTGGAATTTTTCAGGGTTTACCCGGACCTTTGGACGGTCGTCGGGCCCTGGACCACGTTGGCATCATCGCCAATCGCCAGCTTGATGCTCACCGTCAGGCCGCGCCCCTCGGTCCCGGCATCCACCCGCAAATCACCGCCATGTCGCGCGGCCACGGTGCGTGCGATCGCCAGCCCCAGGCCAGAGCCCTGCACCTTCGCCTGGCGACCCCGGAAGAAGCGCTCGCCCGCTCGTGCCAGTTCGCTGGGCGGCAGACCAGGGCCGTCGTCGACCACAAAAAAGTGCACATGCGTGCCATCTGTGGCCACCGAAAGCGTCACGTGACAACCGATGCCACCGTGGCGAATGGCGTTGTGCAGCACGTTGGACAGCGCCTCATCCAACAAGCCGGACTCGCCACGGAAGGGCAACGTTGCCATAGGCGCATGAAGGCCCAGATCCACGCCGTGCTCGCGGGCAACCGGCCACCAGCGACGCACAAGACCCTCGGCCAGGACCACCGCGTCCAGTGCCTCCAGTTCGGGCTCGGTGCTGTCGGCCTTGGCCAGTGACAGCATCTGGTTGGTCTGGCGAATGGTTTCGTCCAGTTGCTGGCGAATATTCGAAAGCACCTGACGCTGCGCCAACGGGTCGACCTCCCGCTGCGCATAAGCCACCTGCGTGGCCAGCGTCGTCAGTGGCGTGCGCAACTGGTGCGAGGCGTCGTCCACAAACTGACGACGCGCTTCGGTCTGCTCGCGATTGCGCTGGATGTGGTGGTTGATGGCACCCACCAGCGGCAGCAACTCAGCGGGGACACCGTCGCTGTCCATCGGTGTGAGATCGTGCGGTGGGCGGGCTTCGACGTCCTGGCGAAGCCGCGCGAGCGGCCGCATGGCCCATGCGATGGCGAGACCGAACAAGGTACTGGCCACCACCACCAGCATGAAATCGCGGGCCACCGACTGCAGCACCAGGCTGTGCTGGAAACCAGTGCGGGCTTCCAGCGTCTCAGCCACCTGGATCACCACACGTTGAGGCTCGGCATGTCCAGCCAGCGGGGTGGCCAGTTCACGTGCATAACTGCCCACACGCACCAGTTCGCCAAAGTACTCGCCTTCGTGAAACTGCGGTTTGCCAGACAACAAGGGCTGGGCAGGCAATGGCAGGCCAGAGCTGCCGATTTCGACCAAGCCGTCTTCGGTGGCCACACGGTAGTAAACCTTGCCATTCGCAGTGAGCTCGAAGAACTCCAGCATGCGGTACGGCAACTCCACGCCCAGCCCACCACTGGCGGTGGAGATGCTGGAGTCGATGGACTTCACCGCACCGAGCAATGAGCGGTCGTATGCGCCGTCGGCCGCTTCGCTGGCGGTGCGCCAGGCCAGCCAGAGCTCGCCGCCAAACACCAGGAGCATGCCCGGAATCAACACGCTGAGCAGCTTGCGGCGGATGCTGCTCCCCAACCAGCGCGGCAGCCTCATGGCGGGCACTCCAACAGGTAGCCCATGCCGCGCAAGGTCGTGATGCTGACCGGGGCGTTTTCAAGCCGCTTGCGCAGGCGGTGCACCAGAACCTCGATGGCTTCGGGGTGCACGTCCTGCTCGTCGGAGAACACCCGCTCCAGCAGTTCGCGCTTGGACATCGCCTCTCCGCTGTGCTGGATCAGCGCACGCAACACCGCATGTTCGCGCGGCGTGAGCGTGAGGGGTTCGTGCTGCAGTCGGAACTGTTTGGTGGCACTGTCGTAGCTGAGCGGACCACAGGCAAAGCGCGGGTGTTCATTGCCTCGCGAGCGGCGTATCAGTGCGATCAGTCGCGCTTCGAGTTCAGTGAGTTCAAACGGCTTGGTCAGAAAATCGTCAGCCCCGCCATGAAGGCAGCTGACCCGTTCTTTCAGTGAGTCCCTTGCAGTGAGTATCAGGACAGGAAGGGTTTCACCTGCTTCGCGCAGGTCATCCAGAACGTGGTGCCCTTCGACGCCTGGCAAACCCAAATCCAGGATGAGTGCGTCATAACGTGTGGACTTGAGACTGCGACGCACCAGTCGTCCATCGTTGACCCAGTCAACCTGGAAATCGCTTTGCGCCAGTGCCTTTGTGAGCCAGTTGCCCAGCTCCGTTTCGTCTTCGGCGAGAAGCACTCTCATATCAAACCCCATGACCAAAAGTTTCGGGAATATAGCCGCGACGTGCGTGAGCGCAAGTGGTGATGTGTAAGGCGCTCACACCGCTGTCTGGCCATCGGCGTAACGAAAGGTGCTGACCGAGGGTATTCCCGACAGGTGCGTGAAAGCCGACCGACAGGCTCCGATTTCTACGATCGCGCCCAAGATGGGGATGGCTCGGCACCGAGGACTCCATCGATCGGGGTGTGACCATGACCACAGTGGCCACAACCAAACGCTGAATCCGTTCTCATCAGGAACCACACATGAAAAAAGCTTTGAGGCTGTCGCTTCTGGCCACTGCCACAACCGCAGCGGTGATCGCCATTGCCGCCTGCGGTGGCGGCGACGACGTTGCAGAAGCAGATGCGCCGACCAATGTTCGAATGACCTGGTTTGGCATCACCAACTGGCACTACCAGGTCGGCGACCTGGGCATCATGTTGGACGGTGCAGTGGGTTTCCCAGCCAACGATCCCAATCCCGCGGTGGTGACCCGTGTGCACGACGCGCTCAAACTCAAGGGCGACGTGGACGTGGTGCTGTTGGGGCATCTGCACGGTGACCACTCGGTGGACACGCCTGAATGGGCCAAACAAACCGGCGCCCAGTACTACGGCTCCAAGGCTGCTTGCGAAGAAGCCGTGACCTACGGCATCGCCGCAGACAAATGCTCGCCACTCTATGGCGGCGAAAAAGTGGAACTCAACAAATTCGTGACGATGCGCGTCGTCCGCTGGGTGCACAGCATCGGTTGCGATCTGCTTCAAAACGGCGGTGGCATCGAGACCTTCGGCTACCTCTTCACCGCCAAAACGCCGGACAAGACGCTCACGTGGTACGTGACCGACAGCGGCGCCGGTGGGCGCGACCTGACGATCGATCAGGTCGATGCGGACGGCGTCAACCGGGGTGCACCGCTGACCAATCTCAGCAAGGCGGTCAGGGATGCAGGCATCAACGGCTTTGAGGTGTGGCAGGGCGGTCCGGAGTCCCGCGTTGTGAACCAGGCCCGCACCGTGGTGCCGGCCTTCAATGTCAAGTACTTCATGCCACACCACTTCGGGGCCAGAGGCGGGTTCAACATCCTGGGCGGGTTGCACTACCCGTACGTTGAAGACGAGATGCCCAAGCTGAAACAGCTGTTGATCGACAACAACGTGCCCCAGTTCTACTCGACCAACTTCTTCGATGCGTTTGTCTACGACAAGAACGGCATTCGCTCGGTGGACAACGCCGAGGTGAAATTGGCCATGGGGTTGCCCGCTTCAGGCACGGGCCCCACGGTACAAGGTGTCAACCCCCGCGCTGGCCAGATGGAGTGCGCGAGTGACTGATCGTGGCTCGGCCATGATCGAGGTGGTGGGTCTGCGGCACGACTACGGCAATGCGCCGGTGCTGCAGATCGATCACTGGACCCTCGCCAGAGGGGCGGTGTGCTGCGTCACCGGGCCCTCCGGGAGTGGCAAGACCACTTTCCTGGACATGCTCTGCGCGCTGCGCCGCCCCACGGCCGGCACGGTGTCCGTTGGGGGCGTCAGCCTGGCCGCGCTTGGCGAGCGGCAAGCTGACCGCTGGCGGGGTCAAACGGTGGGGGTCGTGTCCCAGGTGCCACACCTCTTCGAATGGCTGAGTGCCCTTGAAAACGTCGAAATGTCGTCAACGATGGCGCGCGTGCCAGCCAGTCGCGCACGGGCACTGGCTTTGCTCGATCAACAGGGCATCGTGCATCTCGCAGACCAAAGAGCCGACCGGTTGTCAGTGGGTCAACGCCAACGGGTCGCGGTGGCCCGGGCACTGCTCCTGCAGCCACCTCTTGTGGTGGCCGACGAGCCGACAGCCAATCTGGACGATTTGGCTTGTGACGACGTTCTGGAAGCGCTGATGAAGGCATCGACCGAAGGTGGCACAACCATCGTGCTGTCGTCTCACGACGACCGGGTCAAGCAGCGGATTGATCGTCGCTTGCATCTCACCGCCACAGTTGCCTCTCGGGGCACACGAAGAACATGACACCGATCCAGCTGCTCCTTCGTCGACTGGCCTACCGCCCGGTCACCACTTGTCTGAACGTGTTGCTGATCACACTGGGTGTTGCCGCCATGACCACGGTGCTGCTGACGACCGAGCAGGTCGAGCGCGCGTTCGAGCGCAATGCCAGCCCGATCGACTTGATCATCGGCTCCAGGGGCAGCCCTCTTCAGATGGTGCTCGCGGGGGTGTACCACCTGGAGGCGCCGACACCCCCATTTCCCTTGGAGGCGACGGCATCCGTTGCATCAGATCCGTTGGTAAAAATGAGTGTGCCCATCGCCCTGGGTGACTCTCACGCCGGATTTCGCATCGTCGGAACCCAGCCCTCGGATTTGGTGGCGCTCTATGGTGGCTCGCTGGCATCCGGCGCGCTGCCGGTGCAATCGATGGATGCCGTGCTGGGCGCCGAGGTGGCAGACACCTTGAAGGTCGGGGTGGGGGACAGGTTTTTTGGCAACCACGGCCTCGCACAAGAAGGCGACGTGCACGGCGACGCCGCCTACCGCATCACAGGCGTTCTGAATCGCGCGGGCTCGGTGATGGACCGCTTGATCGTGACGCCCTTGGACTCTGTCTGGCAATCACATGGTCTTGCTGAAGAGCTTGCGGAACATGCACAGGCGGACCCCCATGAGGAGGAGCATGGGCATGACGCGACGGACCATTCAGATCAGGCACACGGCGCAGGGGGCAGCCGTGCGGGTGTCACCGGACAGGTCAGTTTCCTGTTGCTGTCCTACAAGTCACCGCTCGCTGCAGCCACCTTGCCTGCAAAGGTCAAGGCGACCGAGAGCCTCCAGGCCGTCTCACCCGCCAAGGAAACCTCCCGGCTGCTGTCTTTGGTTCAGGTGGGGGCCGACAGCATTCGCGCCGTTGCGCTTGTCCTGCTGATGTGTGCCGCCTTGTCCATCTGTGCGGGTTTGCTGGGCTCATGGTCCGAGCGCCGCCGTGAGCTGGCTGTCATGCGGTTGCTGGGCGCGTCTAGGCTGCAAACCGCCCTCACGGTCGCACTCGAAGCGGCATTGAGCGCCATCATCGGCGTGGCTTTGGGACTGTTCACCGCCCATGCCGTGCTCGAAAGTTTGGGGCGGATGCTGCCTGCGTCAGCGCTCACCCTGACAGGTCAAACCTGGGCGCCTGCAGAGATGTACGTCGCCGGTGCCGCCACCCTCGCCGCAGTGCTGGGCGCCCTCGTTCCAGCACTGCTTGCCCATCGCACGCCGGTGGCCGATGTTCTCAGATCCGCCTAGGAGGCTTACATGAATTTGCGCTCGATCTTTTCCCCTGGCACCTGGTTTCTGGGTGCACTGTTGGGTGTGTCACCGTGCTTGGCATGGTCGCAGGCGAGCAGCCATGGCGCGACCCAGACCATCACCTGGGAAAGCATGGCCATGGCAAAAAGCAAGCACAAGGACAAAAAATCAGGCGTTGAGTTCCCTGTTGTCTTGTCTGGCTTGAACGGGAAGCAGGTGAAGCTTCGAGGGTTCATGGTGCCGCTGGAGGCCAAGCCCGCACAAGTTCACTTTTTGCTGACGAGCAAGCCGCAGGATTGCGAGTTCTGCATCGAAGGCGGTCCCTCGTCGTATGTGGAAGTGAAATCCAGCGTTCCCCTCAAATTCTCGACCCAGCCGCTGAACTTGGTCGGTCGTTTTTTACTGCTCAAGGACGATCCATCCGGGGTGTACTACCGCCTGGTGGATGCTCGTCCCGCTTCCCAGCCCTGATGGAAGGCGCTGTGTGGCCAGGCGGCTCACATCTCTGGCTCGTGCGCGCCGGCACAGCGTGGAATAAATCCAGCCGCCGCGCGTTGTGAGGTCATGCAGGGTGTTTTCCCTGCGAACCGACCCCACGGAGCACGGCCATGACATCCCCTTCCCACCCCACCCCGGCGCGGCCCTGGACCCTGGCCGCTGCCTGCGTCGCCAGCCTCGGCCTGGGCGGCTGCGCCACCCTCGTCAACGACCAGCCCAGCCGCTACCAGCACCCTGTGGCGCCGGTGATGACCGAACACTCGCAGGCGCTGATGTGCCTGGGCCAGCTGATTGAGCGCAGCGGCCGCTCGGCGCTGACCGTGCTGGTCGCAGGCGTGCCCGACACCACGGTGCCGCGCAACTTCGAGGACCGGCGCCTGAGCCACGGCGGCCAGTGGCTGCTGCACACCGCCATCCACCGCCTGGGCACCGACCGGGTCAGCTCGGTGACCGAAGCCGCCGGCAAGGCCGCGCTGGCGGGCCACCACATCGTGTTGTCGGGCGCATGGACGCAGGACGACGGCGGTGTGGGCAAGGCCGGTGCCGAAGGCGGCGTGGCACGCAAGACGGCCAGCAGCTTTTTCGATTTCGGCCTGGGCACGCGCCGGCGCGTCGATGTGATCGCGGGCGATTTCCTGTCCTCTCGCCAGGGCCGCGTGCTGCACGCCAGCGCCATCAGCCTGGCGCTGGGCAACACCGACAGCGGCCTGCGCCTGAAGGTGGAAGACGGCGCCAACAGCTTCGGCATCGACATGAGCCAGAGCGCCTCGGAAGGCCCGCAGTTCGCGCAGCGCCGCATTGCCGAGGCGGCGGTGCTGGTGCACGTCTCGCGCGCCTTTGGCGTGGACTACCGCCCCTGTGTGGAAAGCGCCTGGGCCGCACCGGCCACCCACGAGGCCACGGTGCGCGGCTACGCCCAGATGAGCGAGGCCGAGCGCCACAAGGCGGTGCAGCAGGCGCTGGCCAGCCAGGGCAACAACGACGTGGTGGCCGACGGCGTGTGGGGCGAACGCAGCGCGCGCGCGCTGATGCGCTTTCAGGCCCAGCAGGGCCTGCCCGTGACCGGCCGCCACACGGCCGAGGTGTACGCGCATTTGTTGCGACAACGCGCCGCCGGCAAGGAATAAATCCGCGCGCCACGCGTTGTCCCTGCACCGACCCCACAGATCGGCCCCCTTCACTTTTTTGGATACCCGGAGAACCACATGAACCTCGAACTGATGTCTTCACCGCTGACCGAAGTGCTGCTGCGCTTTGTGCTGGATGTCGCGGCCATGGTGGCCCTGGTGTTCGGCATGTACTACCCGCGCTACCGCGACAAGGAACTGGTCACCGCGGCCGCGCTGTTCAACATCTTCGCCTTTGCGGTGCTCAGCATCCTCTCGGTGGTGGAGTTCAGCGTGGCGGCGGGCTTCGGCCTGTTCGCCATCCTCGCGCTGTTCTCGCTGCGCTCGGAGCAGATCAGCAAGACCGAGATCACCTACTTCTTCGGCAGCATCGCCATCGCGGTCATCTGCTCGGTGCAGGGCACGACGCTGGGCTTTGTGGCCACCGTGGTCGCGCTCATCCTGCTGGCCGCCTGGATCATTGACCACCCGCGCATGCTGCACGCCGCCGACGGCGTGAAGATCACGCTCGACAAGATCGACGCGCACGCCCTGTCCGACCCCGGCGTGATGCGCGCCGACCTCTCGCAGCGCCTGGGCGTGGAGGTGATGTCCTACCAGATCACCGCGCTCGACTACATCAACGACATGGCCCGCATCAACGTCTTCTACCGCAAGCGCTGAACCCCACCCCAGGAGCACGACCATGACCGATACCCCCCTCTGCGTCAGCGACAAGAGCGCGCTGTTTGCCGGCTTCGCCCCCGTCTCGCTGGATGCCCTGAACCAGAAGGCCGCCATGCTCGAGCGGCTGGACAACAAGTACCTGGTGCGCGAATCCGTGCTGCGCGATGCGCTGCCCGAGCTGATGCGCCACTTCGATGTGCTGGAGATCGACGGCAAACGCGCCTTCACCTACGACACCTGCTATTTCGACGACGCCGACCACCACAGCTACTTCGACCACCACCAGGGCCGGCGGCGCCGCTGCAAGGTGCGGGTGCGCCGCTACAACGACGCGCAGCTGTGTTTTGTCGAGGTCAAGCTCAAGGACCGGCGCGGCCAGACCATCAAGAAGCGCATGCCCTACGCACTGGACAAATACGGCACGCTGGACGCCTCGGCCAACGACCATGTGAACCGCTGCTATCTGGGCCTCTACGGCCAGGCTTTTGAACACCAGCTGCAGCCCGTGATTGAAATGCGCTACCGGCGCATCACCCTGGTGGCGCGCGAGGGTGGCGAGCGCATGACCATAGACGCGGAGCTGAGTTTCCGCGCCGGCGAACACTGCCGTCATGCGGCCGACGACGTGCTGGTGATAGAAACCAAATCGGCCAACGGCAACGGGCTGGCCGACAAGATTTTGCGTGCCCTGCACCAGCACCCCACCAACGGCTGCTCCAAATACTGCGTGGGCATGGCGGCATTGCAGGCGGTGCAGCGCCACAACAAGTTTCTGCCTGCGCTGCGCAAGCTCGACGTGCTGCCGGCGGGCACACGGAGCACCCCATGACGGCACGCCTGGCACTGGGCGCCCTGCTGCTGGCCGCGTGTGGTGCGTGGGCACAAACCCCCGCCGGCCCCAGCGCGACGTTGCACGGCGCTCAGGCCGACGGCCACCGCCTGACCGAGGTCTCGGGCCTGGCCTGGGACACGGCAGCACAGCAGCTGTACGCGGTGTCGGACCGCGGCCTGCTCTACCGGCTGGCACTCACTCGCAGCAGCGAACAGCCGCTGGCGCTGCAACTGCTGAGCGCGCACCCGCTCAAAGCGCCCGATGGCCGCCGCGTGGACGCCGAAGGCCTGAGCCTGCTGGCGGCCAGCGAGAGCCCCAGCGGCCAGACCGAGCTGCTGGTGGCCAGCGAAGGCCCGGCACGCGTGCTGCGTTTCAGCACCGACGGCGCGCTGCTGGGCGAATGGGCGCTGCCCACGGCGCTGGCGGCTTCGCGCGCGCTGCGCCGGGGCAACAGCCAGCTGGAGGCCTTGGCCATGCACCCGCGCCTGGGCCCGCTGGTGGCGGCCGAAGCGCCGTCGGCAGGTGGCGGCCGGGCCGCGCACGAGGTCCACAGCGCCACCCGCAGCTGGACCTTTGCCGCCGGCAGCGGCCGCCAGGTGCGGCTCAAGGCCATGGACGTGTTGCCCGACGGCCGCCTGCTGGTGCTCGAGCGCGCGCAAGCCGGCGGTGGCCTGGTCAACCGCCTGCTGGAGGTCGATCTGAGCGCCTGTGGCGGGACCGCCACCTGCGGTGTGACCGAGCGTGTGGTGCTGGAGGGCGAGGTGGACGCCGCCAACCACGAAGGCATGGCCTGGCTGGGTGAGGACGGCGGGCAGACGTGGGTGCTGCTGGTCAGCGACGACCGGGGCGCGCGCCAGACCGGCACACGTTTTCAGCTCATCGCGCTGCCCTGAACGGGCACAATCGTCCCAGCCCGCGCGGCCACCGCGCGCACGAAAGGATGGCCCCATGACCCTGCGCATTGGCGCCGGTGCCGGTTTTGCCGGTGACCGCATTGCCCCCGCCCGCGACCTGGCCGAACGTGGCCGGCTCGACTACATCGCCTTCGAGTGCCTGGCCGAACGCACCCTGGCCTTTGGCCACCTGCAGCGCGCCGCCGACCCCGCCAAAGGCTTCCACCCGCTGCTGGACAAACGCCTGGGCGCGGTGCTGGCGGCCTGCGTGAAAAACGGCACCACCATCATCACCAACATGGGCGTGGCCAACCCGCGCGCCGCCGGCCGCGCCGCGCAGGCGCTGGCGCAGCGGCTGGGGCTGAAGATTCGCATTGCTGTGGTGACGGGCGACGACATCACCGCCGACGTGGGCCCCGACACCTGGCTGCCCGAAATCGGCCGCAGCGTGCGCGAGCACGGCCAGCGTGTCACTGGCGCCAACACCTATCTTGGCATCGACGCCATCCTCCCGGCGCTGGACGAACAACCGCACCTGGTCATCACCGGCCGCGTGGCCGACCCGTCGCTGTTCCTCGCGCCGCTGGTGCATCGCTTCGGCTGGGCGCGCGACGACTGGGCGCTGCTGGGCGCGGGCACGGCCGTGGGGCATTTGCTCGAATGCAGCATGCAGGTCACCGGTGGCTACTTTGCCGACCCGCCGCACAAGCTGGTGCCCAACATCGCCCACCTGGGTTTTCCGCTGGCCGAGGTGTTGGCCGACGGCCGTGCCGTGGTCACCAAACTCGACGGCACCGGCGGCCTGGTGAGCGAGCTGACCGTGAAGGAGCAACTGATGTACGAGGTGCACGACCCGGCGGCCTACCTCACACCCGACGTGACGGCCGACTTTTCCACGGCACACATCACGCAGGCCGGCACCGACCGCGTGGCCGTGAGTGGCGTGGGCGGGCGCGAGCGGCCGCGCCAGCTCAAGGCCATCGTGGGTTTTGACGGCGGCTTCCTGGCCGAAGGCGAGATCAGCTACGCCGGCCCCGGCGCGGCCACACGCGCGCAACTGGCCGGCGAGATCGTGCGCGAACGTTTGGCCACCGTTCATGGCAACACCGACGCGCTGCGGCTGGACCTGATCGGCCTCAACGCGCTGCACGGCACCGCCATGCAAGGCTTGCCGGCCTGGGCCACACAGAACACCGATGTGCGCCTGCGCGCCGCGCTGCGCACGCCGTCGCGCGCCATGGCGGAAAACCTGCTCGAAGAAGTGGAAAGCCTGTGGCTGGGCGGCCCGGCCGGCGGCGGTGGGTACCGGGGGCACATCACGCCCTCGGTGACGACCCAGCCCATCTATGTGGACCGCGATGCGATCGCGCTGAACATCGAGGTGCTGACGTCATGAGCACACGCACCGTTGCACTGCGCGACATCGCCTCCGCCCGCTCGGGCGACAAGGGCAACATCTCCAACGTCTGCGTCTGGGTCTACGAGCCGCGCCACTACGAGGCCGTCAAAGCGGCGCTCACCGTGGAGCGCCTCAAGGCCACCCACCCAGTGCTGTGGACCGGCCGCATCGAACGTTTTGAACTGCCAGACCTGGGCGGCATCAACTTCGTGTTCCACGACGCGCTGGAAGGCGGGGTCAACGCCTCGCTCAACCTCGACGCGCACGGCAAGTCCTTCGGCTTTTTGTTGCTGGCCCTGCCCATCGCACTCGACGACACATCTCCGCACTAACCATGAGGCCCAGTTGGTTCGGCAGCCTCTACACTCGAATGTGAACTTTTCACTCACAACACAGGAGACCGCCAGATGAACAAACTCACCCGACGCGTGGCCATTGCAGCCGCCGCCGCAGCCGCGTGTTTCGGCCCTGCCCTGGCCCAGGCCCAGAGCTACCCCAGCAAACCCATCCGGGTGATCGTGCCCTTTGCCCCCGGCAGCGCCACCGACCAGATCGGCCGCGCCTTCATGGCCAAGGTGTCCGAAACCCTGGGTCAGACCGTGGTGGTGGAGAACAAACCCGGCGTCAACGGCATGCTGGGTGCGGCCGAAGTGGCCAAGGCCGCGCCCGACGGCTACACCTTCCTGCTGGGCACCAACAGCACCAACGCAGCGCTCAAGTTCCTGATGAAGCAGCTGCCCTACGACCAGGACACGGCGTTTGCACCCGTGGCCTACGTGGGCTCGGTGCCGCTGATGGTGGCGGTCAACAACGACGTGCCGGCCAAGACCCTCAAAGAGCTGATCGACCTGGCCAAGGCCAAACCCGGCCAGGTCAGCGTGGCCTATGCCAGCACCTCGCAGCAGGTCAGTTCGGCCGTGCTGGCCAGTATGACGGGCGTGCAGTTCAACAACATCCCCTACAAGAGCGGCCCCACCGCCATGACCGACCTGATCGGCGGCCAGGTGATGGTGTTCACCGCCGACTTCGGCGTCACCGTGCCGCAACACAAGGGCGGCAAGATCCGTGGCCTGGCCGTGACCTCGACCAAGCGCGCCGCCGCTGTACCCGAACTGCCCACCGTCAACGAAGCCCTGGGCTTGAAGGACTACGAACTGACCGCCTACTTTGCGGTGTTCGCGCCCGCCGGCACCCCGGCCGAGGCCATCACCAAGATGAACGCGGCCGTCAACGCCGCCGCCGCCAGCAAGGACATCCAGGACAAGTTCGCGCCCAACGGCTTTGCCATCGACCCCGGCACGCCGGCGCAGTTGGCCGAGCGCAACAAGATCGAAACGGTCAAGTGGGAAAAGGCCATCCGCGAAGCCAAGATCGAGCCGCAATAAGCCGCTGGCTTCTGGCATCCAGCAACCCGCCCGCCTTCTGGCCGGCGGGTTTTTTGTTGTGGCGCGGGCAGCAAGGGGCAGGCGTCACTGCCGCCGCTCAAGGGCAAGAATGGAAAGACCCGCCGCGATGAAGGTGAGACCGGCACCCACATTGGCTGCAGCGACCACCTTGGGCCGACGAGACAGCCACTGGGCAAGCTGCGCCGAGAAGCAGCCCAACAACGTGAAAATGAGGGCCGTGAGGACCGCAAAGATGGCGCCAAAGACGAGCATTTGAATGTGCACCGGGCCACGCTCGACAGAGACGAACTGCGGAATGAACGCGACCACAAAAAGACCGGGCTTGGGGTTCAGGACGTTGGACAGCAGGCCCGTCGCGAAGACGCGCCAAAGGGGCTGCTGATCGGCGGGCGCGAACGAGATGAGGCTGCGCGCGGAGACGGCCTTGTAACCCAGCCAGAGCAGGTAAGCGGCGCCTGCTGCCTTGACGGCCCAAAAGGCCACTGGCGATGTTTGCAAGACCAGCGCGAGACCGAGTGTGGCGGCGACCGTGTGAAACATGATGCCCAAACCCGCGCCCACCGACGACAGCGCAGCCGCCGCACGGCCTTGGCTCAAGCCGCGACCGATGGCCAGGATGTTGTCTGGCCCGGGCGCAATGACCACCACCAGCACGGCGGCGAGGTAGGCCGCCAGGATCTCAGAAGGAAACATCAGCATGGCGGCGATTGTGCCCCCGATGCCCCAGGTGAATGTGCCGCCGAGCAGGATGGGCCGCACCGTCTGTGACCCGCCCGCTCAGATTGTTAAAGTGTCAGCCTCCCACCCCAACTTGCAGCCGACCCTGCGCCGCCACCATGCCCGCCCGTTCCGACTTTGAGCAGATGTTCGACCTTGCCCCCGCCTCGCTCTGGCTGGAGGACTACAGCGGCATCAAGCGGCTGTTTGACGCCTGGCGCGCCGAGGGCGTGAGCGACCTGGCAGCCATGTTCATCGCCCAGCCCGAACGCCTGGCCCAGGTGGCAACCGCGCCCATGGTGCTGCGGGTCAACCAGCGCACGCTGCAGATGTTCGAGGCGGCCACTCAGGACGAGCTGGTGGGCCAGCTGAGCAAGGTGTTTGGCGACGGCACGCTGGACCAGTTCGGGCGCGAGATGGTGCAGCTGTGGGACTCGGGCCGCGAGTTCAGCGGCGCCTCGGTCAACTATTCGCTCAGCGGCCGGCGAATCGATGTGGAAATCCAGGCGCGGGTGCTGGAAGGCCACGAAGCGACCTGGGACCGGGTGCTGGTGTCGCTGCAGGACGTGACCGCGCGCGTGTTGGCCACGCAGCAACTGCAGCTCAGCGAGGCCTACGCGCACAACCTGTTCAAGTTCTCGCCGGTGTCGCTGTGGGTGGAAGATTTCAGCGGTGTGCGGGTGCTGATGGACGAGGTGCGCGAGCGCGGCATCGAGGACCTGCGCACCTTCATCAACGTGCACCCCGAGTTCGTCACCCGCTGCATGCGCGAGATCCGCGTGATCGACGTCAACCAGCAGACGCTGCGCATGTTTGGCGCCGCCGACCGCGATACCCTGCTGCGCCAGCTCGACCGCGTGTTCCGCGGCGAGATGCACGAGTGTTTTGCCGAGCAGCTGATCGACCTCTGGAAAGGCCAGACCTTCCAGCAGCGCGAGGTGGTCAACTACTCGCTGGCCGGCAACCTGATGCACGTGCACATGCAGTTTGGTGTGCTCGAAGGCCACGAGGCGAAATGGGACCTGGTGCTGGTGTCGCTGATCGACATCACCGCGCGCAAGAAGGCCGAGGCCTACCTGGAGTACCTGGGCAAACACGACACCCTGACCAAGCTGCGCAACCGCACCTTCTACATCGAGGAACTCAACCGCCTCTCGCGCAAGGGCCCGTGGCCGGTGAGCGTGCTGGCCATCGACCTCAACGGCCTGAAAAACGCCAACGACAGCAACGGGCATGCGGCGGGCGACGCGTTGTTGCGGCGCGCGGGCGAGGTCTTGTCCAAGGCGGTGAGCGAGCCGGCCTGCGCCGCGCGCATCGGCGGCGACGAGTTCATGGTGCTGATGCCCGGCACCGACCGCGCGGGCGCCGAGCGCCTCAAAGACCACATCGACTCGATGCTCGAACTCAACAACCAGTTCTACCCCGGCCAGCCGCTGAGCCTGGCCATCGGCATTGCCACCGGCCGGCACGCGGGCGACCTCGAACTGACCTGCCAGGACGCCGACCGCGAGATGTACGCCGCCAAGGCGCACTACTACGCCACCCACCAAATCGAGCGGCGCAAGGGCTGAGCAGGCCGGCTCAGCGCCCGCTGAAACGCGCCGGCCGCTTGGCCAGGAACGCCGACACACCTTCGGCAAAGTCGGCCGTGCCGGCGCAGGCCACAAAGTCGCGCGCCTCGGCCTGCAGTTGCGTGTGCAGGTCGTTCTGGTCGGATTGGCGCATCAGCCGCTTGAGCCGGCCCAGCGCCAGCGGCGCCGAGGCTTCGAGCTGCCGCGCCAGCGCCAGCGTGTGTTCGGCCAGCGCATCGGCCGGCACCACGCGGTTGATCATGCCCAGACGCAGGGCTTCGGCGGCGTCAAAGGGTTCGCACAACAAGGCAATTTCAAGTGCCTTGCGCAGGCCCACCCAGCGCGGCAGGCCCCAGGAGGTGCCGCAGTCCGAACTGGTGCCGATGCGGGTGTAGGCCAGGTTGAAACGTGTGCCCTCGGCCGCCACGATCAGGTCGCAGGCCAGGGCCAGGCCCAGGCCACCACCGGCCACCGCGCCGTGCACCGAGGCGATCACCGGCGCTGGCAGGTCGGCCAGCAGTTCGATGCCAGCGTGCATCTCGCCGATCAGTTCGGCGGCCACCGCCGTGGGGTCGGCCGCCATGCTTTGCAAATCGCCCCCGGCCATGAAGGCCCGGCCCTCACCGCTGAGCACCAGCACCTGCACGGCGGGGTCGTCGCTGATCTGCCGGCAGGCCTGGTGAAAGGCCTGCGCCATGGGCAAATCGATGGCGTTCATGGCCTGCGGCCGGTTGAAGCGCAGGTGGGCGATGCCGCCTTCGCGCCAGCAGCGCAGCGGGGCCACGTCCTGTGGCACGGATTCGGGAAGGGCCATGCTCTTGTCTCCTGATGCGGGTGTGCAACAGCACCCATTTCAATCGACAAACCGCCGCGCGCTTGTGCCGCAGACGACAAAAAGAGCTGCCTTGTGGGCAGCCCTTTTGCTGGAGATCTTCACGCTGCCCTAGAACGGGCATCAGGCAGCTGGCGTTGATCAGGCGCCGATGTGGTTCAGCACGGTGCCGTCGCGCAGGGCGGTGGCCAACTCGGCGCGGACCTCATCGCGGCTCTTGCCAGCGGTCTGGATAGCGGCCTGCGCCGGGATTTCACCGTTCTGGGCCAGAACGCCAGCGCGGGTGGCTTCAGCCAGCTCGGCCTTCACTTGTGCACGGGTGACGGTGGAGCTCTGTGCCACTGCGTCTGCCGGGTAGATTTCGCCGTTGACGATGGGGCCGGCGGCCATGGCCTGACCAGCAGACAGGGCGGCGAAAGCGATGGCGATGGCGGAGAAGCGGGTGCGGTTCATTTCAGTTTCCTTTGACGATGATGATGTGGTGGTCGGGTCGTCGGGTGGACGGCGCCAGGGCCACATCGATGCCGCTTGTTGTGTGTGCTGCATCGATGGGATGAACTGTAAAGTTTCCATCCAAGAAGATAAACAACCGTCATAGAACTTACACATTTCTGTTTTAGGAACAATAATCGGGCTTGTTTTGGGAACAAGTGCCCCCAAACCCCGCTCACAGAACGCTTGCTCAGGAGACCTATGGACCGATTGATGTCGATGCGCGTGTTTGACCGCGTGGTGCAGGAAGGCGGTTTTGCCGCTGCGGCGCGGGCGCTGGACATGTCGCCCCCGGTGGTGACGCGCCTGGTGGCCGACCTGGAGGAACACCTAGGCGCGCGCCTGCTGCAGCGCACCACCCGGCGCCTGTCGCTGACCGAAGCCGGCCAGCACTACCTGGGCCGGGTGCGCAACATCCTGCAGGACATCGAGGAGGCCGACTCGGTGGCCCGCGCCCACACCCAGGAGCTGGCTGGCATGCTGCGGGTGCACGCACCACCGGTGCTGGCCAGCTACGTGGTGGCGCCGCTGCTGGCGGGGTTTCGCCAGCGCTACCCCAAGATCCAGGTGGACATCGATGTGGAGACCATGAGCGAACCGCCGGTGGAGGATTTCGACGTCACCCTGCTGGGCACCGACGACCGCTTCGACGCCGACATCGTGGCGCGCAAGGTCATCGAGTCCGAGGCCATCCTGGTGGCTGCGCCCGAGTACGTGCAGCGCATGGGCCTGCCGCAATCGCCACAAGACCTGCTGCAACACCACTGCCTGCGCCTGCGCGTGCCCAATGGCCGCACCCGCGTCTGGCAGATGTGGTGCCCCGAGCAGCCCGACGTGCCCATCGACGCCGAGATTGCGCCGGTGCTGCTGGCCAACCACACCGACACCCTGCTGCGCGCCACGCTGGACGGCGCCGGCATCACCTCGGTGGCGGTGGACGTGGTGGCGCCCTACCTGAGCCGGGGCGAGCTGGTGCGCGTGCTGTCGCCGTGGATCACCGGCAAACTCGCCATGTACGCCGCCCTGCCCAGCCGCAAGTTCATCCCGCAGCGCACCCGCGCTTTTGTGGACTACCTGGTGGAGATGACCCGCGAGCAGACCACGCGCGCGCTGGCGGCCTGCGAGGGCTGCGAATCGCCGGCGCTGGCAGCGCGGCGGCTGATCGTCTGAACGGGCGGATTCAGGCCCCGGTCTGCGGCACGGTCTGGTACAGCTCGCTGGCGCGCAGCAGGTGGTCGCGCATGGCTTGTTCGGCGGCAACCGGGTTGCGCGCGGCGATGGCGTCCAGGATACGGGTGTGTTCGGCCAGGGTCACCTGCTCAGCGCCGGGCGCGCGCACGATGGTCTGGTAGTAGGCGCTGGCCCAGTTGAACAGGGCTTCGACGATGGCCGGGAAGATGGGGTTGCCGGCGATGGTAGCGATCTCGCGGTGGAACAGCATGTCGCGCTGCAAGAACAGGTCCATGGCCGAGAGCGCGGCGCGGTGGTCGTCCAGCCGCTGGCGCAGGCGGGCCACGTCGGCGTCGGTGGCGCGCTCGGCGGCAATGCGGCACAGGCCGGCCTCAAGGAACACCCGCGCATCCTTCAGGTGCTCGAGCATCACGGGCTGCATGCGCAGCAGGTGCTGGGCGCCGCCGGCAATCTGCTCGATCAGCAGATCGGCCGTGGGCACCACCACACGGGCGCGCTCGCCGTGGGCAATTTCCACGATGCCGGAGCGGGCCATGTCCTGCAGCGCCTCGCGCACGGCCGGGCGGCCGACGCCGTAGAACTCCATGAGCTCGCGCTCTGAAGGCAGCTGGTCGCCGGGTTTCCATTCGCCGGCGCGTATGCGCAGCAACAGGCGGTCCAGCACCTCCTGGTAAATCTTGCGACGCTGTATCTGCTCAACACTCATGGGCAAAAAGCATAACGCAGGGCCGGCATGGCAAGCCGGCTCATGTGATGCCGTGCAGAACGCGGCCAAAAAAGTCGGCCTGGCCCATCTGCCCGCCTTTGAGCACCACCTCCATGCCGTCCATGCCGGGCGCGTCGGACCAGACGCGGCACAGCGGCGCACCGGGCACCAGTTGGGCGGCCACGGTCAGTGCGGCGATGTCCAGCGCGCTGGCCACGGCGCCCGAACTGTCGCCCCCGGCAATGGCCAGGCGGCGCACGCCGGAGCCCGCGACCAGGCGGCGCATGATGTCGGCCAAGGCATCGCCCACGCGGGCGCTGGCTTCGCTCACGCTCAGGCCGGCGGCCTGGGCCTGGGCGGCAAAGGTGGTCACGGCCGGGTCGTCGGGGCCGGCGGCGGAATAGATCAGCGGGCTGCGGCCGGCTTTGAGCGCGGCCAGCGCCAAGCTCAGCACGCGCGCGATCTCAGCCTCGCGGCGCTCGGGCCACAGCACCGCACCCACGTCCAGCCGCTCGGTGGCAAAACCGTGTTCGGCCGCCCAGGCAATCTGCGCGGCCGTCATGGGCGAACAGCTGCCGCTGATGGCGGCGATGGTGGGCACGACCTGGGTGGGCGGCAGCGCGGTCGGCTCGGGCAAGGCTTTATTGCGCCGCCAGTGGGCGGCCAGCGCGTATTCCAGGCCCGACGACGCCGCGCTGAACAGCCCCTCACCCCGGTGCTCCCAGATGAGCCGGCCGGCCTCGGCCAGTGTGTCTTCGTCCACCACGTCCAGCATCACCACCGGCACGTCCTCGCCCATCAGGGCCAACAACGCGGCGTCGCCCTGCCCAGCCTTGAGCGTCACCAGATCGATCAGACCGATGCGCCGTGAGGTCTGCTGCGCCAGGTGCAAGCGCAGGTCGGACTCGCCCATGGGCGTGACCGGGTGGCGCGACATGGTGGGGTGGCGGTCGAGCCGAAACACCGCGTCGCCCATGGCCGCGAACAGGTGGCCGAAAGCCTGGTAGCGGCGCAGGCGCGGCGCACCCACCACCATGGGCGACCAGCGCCCGCGCATGTGGGGCACACCCAGGTCGATGGCCTGGCCAATGCTGCCACGCTCGGGGCTGGAGTCGAAGGTGGAGCAAACCTTGTACTGCAGCAGCGGCGCGCCGAAGGCCTGGAGGCTGGCGAAGGCCGCGGGCAGGTGTTCGCGCATCCACGCCGGTGCATGGCCACGCGCGGTGCCGGCCAGACCGATGCAGCGCATGTGGGCAAAACGCGCGACCCACTCGGGGCCGGGCGTGCGCAGGAAGAGCACGGTGGGCACACCGGCTGCCGTGAAGGCTTCCATCACGTCGGTGGAGCCGGTGAAATCGTCGCCGTGGTAGGCCAGCAGCGGGCCGGCGGGCAGGGTGGTCTCGGTCATGCGGATCACCAGAACCCGAGGGCGGCTTTGAGTTCGGGGTGGCGCTCGGCGTGGGCGTGTATGTCCACACCGGCCACAGCCGCATCCCAGGCCTGGCGCAGCGCGCTCACGCCCTGGGCCACGCCGCCGGGGTGGCCGAAGATGCCGCCACCGGCCGCAAAAATCAGGTCGGTGCCACCGGCCAAGGCGTGGGTGGCAGCAGCCACCAAGCCGGTCTGGCCCGAGCTGAACACCGGCATGGCGGCCATGGGGGCATCGGCCCACAAGGGCTTCAACACCGCTTGTGCGGCGGCGGCCACCTCGGCGTCACTTTCACTGAACTTGTTGCCCAGGCCGTTGACGTGCAGGTGGTCGGCGCCGGCCAGGCGCCACAGCTGGTGCCAGGGCGCGTAGTCCCAACCCAGCGCGGGGTGGCGGCTGAGGTAGCCCCAGCCGTTGCGGTGGGCGTGGATGGGGAGCTGGCTGTGGCGGCGCAGTTCGCGCAGGCCCACCAGGCCCACCGAATTAAGGCTCACCATCACACAGGTGCCGCCCAGCGCGAGCACCAGGTCGTGCCGGCGCTTCATCTCGTCCAGATCGCCGGTGAGGTTGAAGGCGTACATGGGTTTGCGGCCCAGACGCTCGGCGGCGGCATTCACTTCACGCATCACCGCGCGCGCGCGCTCGTCAAACGGGCAGTGCGGGCCGTCGGCCTGCAGCTCGTCGTCCTTGATGAAGTCGATGCCGCCGTCCAGCAACTTGCGCACCTCGGCCGCCGTCTGCGCCGGGTCAAGCCCCACGCTGGGTTTGATGATGGTGCCGATCAGTGGCCCCTGCGCCACGCCGGCCAGGCGGCGCGTGCCGGCAATGCCAAAGGCCGGCCCGGGGCTGGCCTGGGCGAAGGCGATGGGCAGTTGCAGGTCGGTCAGGCGCAGGCCTGAGACACATTGCAGCTCGAACAGGTTGCCGGCCACGGTGGCCATGACGTTGGGCAGGCTCAGGCCCATGTTGTCCACCGACCACGACAGCTCCAGCCGCGCGCGCTGGAACCGCGCACCCGGCTTGTAGCGGCCGGGCAGGCTGGGCTGGTCCACCACGTCGAGCAGCTCCAGCCGCTCCACGCGCGCACCGCAGCGGGCTTTGAGTTCAGGGGTTTCGTTGGCCAGGGCGAGGAAGGTGCCGCTGGACTGTTCGCCGGCAATCACCTCCGCAGCGCGTGCGGGGTTGTCGGGGGTTTCGAGCCAGTAGCTGGCGTGGATGCGGTCGGACATGATCAGAACGTTTTTTATTGAGGGCCAATGGCTGGAGCCGGCCCAATGGGCGCAACGGCCGCCTTGGGATACACCGCATCACGCAGCGTGAGCGAGATGGCCGGGATGTAGGTGATGAGGGCCAGGCAGCCCAGGATGACCAGCACGAAAGGTAGCAGGTGGCCCACGATGCGGTCCAGCGAGATCTTGGCCACCGTGCAGGCCGCGAACAGGTTCACCCCGAACGGCGGTGTGATCATGCCCAGCGCCAGGTTGACCACCATGATCATGCCGAAGTGCACCGGGTCGATGCCGAAGTAGATGGCCACCGGCACGATGCTGGGCGCCAGCACGATGATGGCCGCCGAGGTCTCGATGAACATGCCGATGACAAACAGCGCCGCGTTCACCCCCAGCAGGAAGTAGGCCGGCGACTGAAGCACGTCCTTGAGCCACACGC
>JAUYSB010000126.1 GCA_030696525.1 Hydrogenophaga sp.
GGCCGGGGCGGGCGCCAACATCGGTGCCGAAGCGGTGGCCCGCGCCGAGGCGGACGGCCACACCATGCTGTTCGGCACCTCGGCGCCGCTGGCCATCAACCCCTACCTCTACCCCAAGCTCAACTACCACCCCGACAAACACTTCGCGCCGGTCATCCAGGTGGGCTACCTGCCCAATGTGCTGGTGGTGCACCCCAGCGTGCCGGCCAAAAACGTGCAGGAGCTGATCGCCCACGCCAAGGGCCAGCCCGGCAAGCTGGCCTTCGCCTCGTCGGGCAGCGGCGCGTCCTCGCACCTGGCCGGCGTGTTGTTCAACATGAAGGCCGGCACCGACATCCAGCACATTCCCTACAAGGGCACGGGCCCGGCGCTCAACGACCTGCTGGGCGGCCAGGTGCAGATGTCCTTCACCGACGTGTTGACCGCACTGCCCCATATCCAGGCCGGCAAGCTGCGTGTGTTGGGCGTGACGTCTGCCGGCCGCTCGCGCGCGCTGCCCGATGTGCCCACGCTGGCCGAACAAGGCCTCAAGGACTTCGACGCCAGCGTGTTCTTCGGCATCGTGGTGCCGGCGGGCACACCACAGAACGTGGTCACGCAGCTCAACGCCGCCTACGCCCAGGTGCTGCAGCAAGCCGACGTGAAAGACCGCCTGAGCAAGCAGGGCCTGGAGCCGCCGCCGCAGTACACCCCCGCCCAGCTGGCCGGCTACATGCGCAGCGAAGCCGCCAAGTGGCGCGAGGTGATCAAGGCCTCCGGCGCAACGGTGGATTGAGCGCACCGTGACCACACCCACTCCCACCTCCACCGGCGCCCTCGCCGGCATCCGTGTCATCGACGCCTCGCGCATCCTGGGTGGGCCCTACTGCGGGCAGATCCTGGGCGACCACGGGGCCGAGGTGCTCAAGGTCGAGCCACCGCAGGGCGACGACACCCGCGCCTGGGGGCCGCCGTTTCGCGCCGGTGTGGCCTCGTACTACATGGGGCTGAACCGCAACAAGACGGGCACCCGGCTGGACCTGGCCAGCGAAGCGGGCCGCGACGCCCTGCTGGCCCTGCTCGAAGGCGCCGACGTGCTGGTGGAAAACTTCAAGACCGGCACGATGGAGAAGTGGGGGCTGGGTTACGAGCAGCTGTCACAGCGTTTTCCGCGCCTGATCCACTGCCGTGTGAGTGGCTTCGGCGCCGACGGCCCGCTGGGTGGCCTGGCCGGCTACGACGCCGCCGTGCAGGCCATGACCGGCATCATGAGCGTGAACGGCGAAGCCGGCGGCAACCCCTTGCGCGTGGGCCTGCCGGTGGTGGACCTGGTGACCGGCCTGAACGCCGCGCTGGGCGTGCTGCTGGCCTTGCAGGAGCGGGCGCGCAGCGGGCGCGGCCAATTCGTCGAGGCCAGCCTCTACGACTGTGGCCTGTCGCTGCTGCACCCGCACGCGGCCAACTGGTTCATGGACGGACGCGAAGCCCAACTCACCGGCAACGCCCACCCCAACATCTACCCCTACGACGCCTTCCCCACGGGCACCGAACCCATCTTCCTGGCCGTGGGCAACGACCGCCAGTTTGCGCTGTTGTGCCGCCACCTGGGTGCGCCCGACGTGGCGGAGCACCCCGACTACGCCAGCGCCGGTGCGCGGTCGGTGCACCGTGCCGAACTGCGCGAATGGCTGATCGAATGCCTGGCGGTGCTGGATGGCGCGCAATTGGCGCAGGACCTGATGGACCTGGGCGTGCCCTGCGCGCCGGTGCTATCGGTCAGCGCGGCACTCCAGCACCCACACACCGCCCACCGCGAGATGGTGGTGAAGATCGGTGACGGCTACGAAGGTGTGGCCTCCCCGATCAAGCTCAGCCGCACGCCAGCCACCTATCGGCTGGCGCCCCCCACAGACTGAGACTGAGACGCGGCGTCAGACCGTCTGCCCGTACTCGGCCAGCACCCGGCGCAGCGTGCCGGCCAGGTCCTCGGCCACAAACTTGGGCACGTAGGCATCGGCGCCCACGGTGCGCACGTGGTCCTCGTTGGTGGCGCCCGACAGCGACGAGTGGATGACCACCGGCAGGGCCCGCATCTTGGGGTCCTGCTTGATCATGCGGGTGAGCGTGAAGCCGTCCATCTCGGGCATTTCCAGATCGGTCAGCACCAGCGCCACCTTGTCGTGGATGTCGCGGCCCTGCGCGGTGCATTCGGCGTTGATGGACTGCAGCTTTTCCCAGGCTTCCTGGCCGGTCTTGCACATCACGTAGGGCAGGTTCATGGCCTGCAGGCCTTGTTCGATCATGGCGCGGGCCACGAAGGAATCGTCGGCGGCCACGATCATGGTGCCCTCTTTGAGCTTGACCTGCGGGCCCACGTTGTCGGGCGTCATTTCGCCATCGCTGGTGGGCATGACGCGGCGCAGGATGGATTCGACATCGAGCACCTGCACCAGGCGCTGGCCGTTCACGTCGTCGTCCAGGCGCGCAATGCTGGTGACCATGCCACCGGCAGCGCTGTTCTCGGCGCTGAGCACCTGCTTCCAGTCCAGCCGCACAATTTCTTCCACACCTTCCACCGCAAAGGCCTGCGTGGTGCGCGCGTACTCGGTCACCAGCATGATGTTGTGACCGGTCTTGGGGATGTTGCCGGTGACGGCCGAGAGGTCGATCACCGGGATGATCTGGCCGCGCAGGTTGACCACACCCATCACATGCTGCGGCGCACCGGCCATGGCCGTGACCGGCGGCATGGCCACGATCTCGCGGATCTTGAAGACGTTGATGCCGAACAGCTCGGAACGTTCGCCGTTGGCATCGCCGCCGAGGCGGAACAGCAGCATCTCGAACTTGTTGGAACTGGTCAGCTTGGTCCGCTCGTCGATTTCTTGTTGTACGCTGCTCATGAAGACTCCGCCCCTTAGGAATGGTTGACGTTTCATTCTAGAGAGCCTGGGGAACTCCCACAAACTCTTTTTGCTGCGGCCCCTGCCGCCCACGGACACCCCATGTTACTGACCCGCATCCTCGCCATCCGCCACGGCGAAACCGCCTGGAACCGCGACACCCGCATCCAGGGCCACATCGACATCCCGCTCAACGAGCGTGGCCACTGGCAGGCCCGTCGCGCCGCCGAGGCCTTGCGCGACGAGCCCATCGCCGCCATCTACAGCAGCGACCTGGCCCGCGCCCACGCCACGGCACAGGCCATTGCCGCCACGCGCGGCCTGGCCGTGCACACCCACAAAGGCCTGCGCGAGCGCCACTTTGGCCGCTTCGAGGGCAAGACCTGGAGCGAAATCGAAACCGGCTGGCCGGACCAAGCGCTGGCCTGGCGCAAGCGGGTGCCCGACTTCGCGCCCGAAGGCGGCGAAAACCTCCTCACACTGCGCGAGCGCATTGCCGCCACCGTGCACGAACTCGCGGCCCGCCACCCCGGCGAACAGGTGGTGATGGTGGCCCATGGAGGCGTGCTCGACGTGTTGTACCGCCTGGCCACCGGCCAGGACATCCAGGCGCCGCGCACCTGGACGCTGGACAACGCCGGCATCAACCGCCTGCTCTGGACACCCGAGGGCCTGAGCCTGGTGGGCTGGGCCGACATCGGCCACCTGCAGGACGACGCCGACGCGCCATTGGACGAATCCACCACATGACACACCCCGCGCAACCGGGCGACAGCGTCGCCGCCATCGACACCCCAGCCCTGGTGCTGGACCTCGACGCCATGGAGCGCAACCTGGCGCGCATGGCCACGTTTGCACGCGAACACCGGCTGCGCCTGCGCCCGCACGCCAAGATGCACAAAAGCGCCGAACTCGCGCGCCTGCAAATGGCCCACGGCGCGGTGGGCGTGTGTGTGCAAAAGACCAGTGAAGCCGAGGCCCTGGCCGCCGGTGGCGTGAACAACATCTACATCAGCAACGAGGTGGTGGCACCCCACAAACTGGCCCGCGTGGCCACACTCGCGCAGCGGCTGGCGCAGGGCGGCGGGCAACTGGCCATCGCGGTGGACAGTGCGCAGGGCGTGGCCGCGCTGGCCCAAGCCATGCACCAGGCCCACGGCGCCCACATCGACGTGTTCATCGACATCGACGTCGGCCATGGCCGCTGCGGCGTGCCGGCGGGCGAACCGGCGCTGGTGCTGGCCCGCGCCATAGCGCCGCACCACGCGCTGCGCCTGGCCGGCCTGCACGCCTACCACGGCAGCGCCCAGCACCAGCGCAGCCCGGCGGATCGCCAGGCCAGCCTGGCCCACGCGGCCCAGGCGGTGCGCGACACCCGCGACCTGCTGATCCGCCACGGCTTTGGCCCGTTGCTGGTGACAGGTGCGGGCACCGGCACGTTTTCGCTGGAGGCCGCCAGCGGCCTGTGGGGCGAGCTGCAGGTGGGTTCCTACCTGTTCATGGACGCCGACTACGCGGCCAACCAGACCGACCCTCAGCACCTGCCTTTTGAACATGCGCTGTTCGTCAAGTCCCAGGTGATGAGCCGCCAGGGCGACCGGGCCGTGTGCGACGCCGGCCACAAAAGCCACGCCATCGACAGCGGCCTGCCCATGGTGTTTTCGCCCGCCGGCCTGGCGTTTGCCAACGGCGGCGACGAACACGGCGTGCTGCGCGCGGCCACGGCCGACGCCGCCCTGCCCGCCATCGGCGACACCGTGTGGCTCATCCCCGGCCACTGCGACCCCACGGTCAACCTGCACAACGTGCTGGTGGGCGTGCGCGGCGGGCTGTTGGGCGGCTTTGTTGAACGGCTGATCCGGGTTGATGCGAGGGGCGCGCTGACCTGAGCGCCGCCACAATGGCGGGCATGCCTTTCAGCCCCACGCAGATCATTGTTCTGGCCACCCCTGTTTTCCTGCTGCTCATCGCCGCCGAATACGCCTACGGGCGCGCAAAGGGCCGCAACACCTACCATTTGCCCGACGCCGTCAGCAGCGTCTCGCTGGGCATGCTCAGCGAAGTCACCAAGGTGCTGACGCTGCTGCTGCGGGTGGGCATTTACACCGCCGTGTACCATGCCGCCGCCATCGGCCCGAGTCCGGAGTTCTGGACCACCTGGTATGGCTGGCTGCTGGCCCTGGTGTTCTACGACTTCTGCTACTACTGGTTGCACCGGGGCGGCCACGAGGTGGCGGTGTTGTGGGCCGCGCATGTGGTGCACCACCAGAGCGAGGACTACAACCTCTCCACCGCCCTGCGCCAGACCAGCACCGGCGCGCTCCTGGGCTGGGTATTCTACGTGCCCATGGCGGTGGCCGGTGTGCCGCCCATGGTGTTTGCCGTGGTGGGCCTGATCGACCTGCTCTACCAGTTCTGGATACACACCGAACACGTGCCCAAGCTGGGCTGGTTCGACCGCGTGTTCGCCTCGCCCTCCAACCACCGGGTGCACCACGCCGTCAACGAGCGCTACCTCGACAAGAACTACGGCGGCATCCTCATCGTCTGGGACCGGCTGTTCGGCAGCTTCCGCGAAGAGGACGAAAAGTGTGTGTATGGCACCCGCAGCCCGCTGCGCAGCTGGGACCCGCTGTGGGCCAACGGCGAGGTTTACTGGGCCTTGCTGCGGGACAGCTGGCGCACACGCGCCTGGGCCGACAAGCTGCGTGTGTGGTTCAAGCCACCCGGCTGGCGGCCTGCCGACGTGGCCGCGCTGGACCCCAAACCGGCCTTCGACATCACCCAGGTGCAGCGCTTCCAGCCTCCGCTGGCACGCGGCACCGCCCGGTTCGCGGCCGGGCAGTTTGTGCTGCTGCTCGGTGCATCAGCGGCCTATCTGTGGCAGGTGGATGGCTGGCCCCTGGCCACCGCGGTGGTGTGGCTGCTGGCGCTCACCGCCAGCCTGTGGGCGGTGGGCGCCCTGATACAAGGCCGCATCAGCGCCACAGAGGTGTTGCTGATCGAAGCCTGCGCGCTGGCCACCGCGAGCTCGGCACTGGGTTTGCGCGAACTGCACCTGCTCTTCAAGCCCCTGGCCATGCTCATCGCGCTGGCGCTGACCTGGGGTGTGCCCCGCGCGCTGTGGCTGCGGCTGGCCCTGCTGGGCTCGCTGGCGGGCGATGTGTTCCTGCTGCTGCCCAACCTGTTCATCCCCGGTCTGGTGGCCTTTTTGCTGGCGCACATCGCCTACATCGTGCGGCTGCGGCAGGACGCGCCTTGGTTTGCCCACCGCGCCGCGCTGCTGGCCACGCTGGGCGTGGGCGCCGTGATGTACGCCGGCCTGTGGTGGGGCGGGCTGCCGGTGGGCCTGCGCGCGCCGGTGGCGGCCTATGTGGTGGTGATCGCGCTGATGGCCGCGCAAGCCATGGGCCGCGCCAACGTGTTGCGCGACCGCGCTTCGCTGCTGGTGGCGGTGGGCGCGGCCAGCTTCATGCTCAGCGATTCGCTGCTGGCCATCAACCGCTTTGTCACCCCCCTGCCCATGGCGCAACTGGGCGTGCTGAGCAGCTACTACGCCGCCCAGTGCCTGATGGTGGGTGGCCTCATTCGCGCCCGTCCTGCCTGAACACCTGGGCTTCCAGGCCCAGCGCCTTGATGCGAGCGGCCGCCTGATCGGCCTCGGCGCGGCTGGCAAAAGGGCCAGCGCGCACGCGGTTGCGCGGTCCGCGCTCCAGGACTACCGTGTCGCTGCGGGCCGGCAGCCCCGCCTGCCGGATGCGGGCCAGCGTGCGCTGCGCATTGGCCGCGTCCGCGAACAGGCCCACATTGATGCCGTAGCCGCGCGGCGCGGCCACTGCGATGGGTTCGGACACCGACTGGGCGGGCAGATCGGGTGGCTCGGGCGGTGGCGGCGGTGCGGGCGTTGGGGCGGACGTGGGTGGAGGTGTCGGTGCCGGAGCAGCAGGCGTGGTGATGGCGACCGGCGCGACGGCTGCGACCGGCGCAGCCGGCCCTTCCGCCTGTGCCTCACCCCGCCACGACCAACCCAGGCCGGCGGCCAGCAGCAACAGGTTGAGCAAGCACATCGCCCCCAGCCGCTGCAACGAGGGCGCACGCCTGCGCAAAGCATCGGCAGCTTCGGCCATGGACGGGGCCTGCCTTGCAGCGTCCACCAGCGCCAGACGCAACTGGCCGTGCAGCCAGGCGTTGGCATACACGCCCGGAATGACACACGCCAGCGCGGCCACCGTGCCCGCCAGCCCCAGCGTCACCCCCTCAGGCAAGTGGCCCCAGGCCAGGCCCCACAAAGCCCCGCCCACCGCCAGCACCAGCAAGCCGTACAGCAGCGCGATGCGCCAGAGCCGGCGGTAGATCAGCCAGTTGAGGGTGAACAGCGCGGCGGCCCAGTTCCAGCTCGGCCCGGCCGTGCCGCGGGCATCGAAACGCTCAAAAATCCGCAGATGGTGTTCGCCTTGCACCGGCCCCAGCGCCGCGCGGTAGAGCGCCTGGGTGGGGGACTCGTGCGGCGTCGGCGTCACGGCAGATCAGTTGTCGGCACTGAACAGACCGCCCTCGGTGGACGGCGGGGCCACGCCCAGGTGGCGGTAGGCCGCGAGTGTGGCGATGCGCCCGCGCGGCGTGCGCTGCAGAAAACCCTGCTGGATCAGGTAGGGCTCGATCACGTCTTCGATGGTGTCGCGCTCCTCGCCGATGCTGGCGGCGATGTTGTCCAGCCCCACGGGGCCGCCGTCGAAGCGGTGCACCACGGCTTCGAGCAGCTTGCGGTCCATCAGGTCGAAGCCCTGCGGGTC
>JAUYSB010000156.1 GCA_030696525.1 Hydrogenophaga sp.
CGAAGTCGAAGTCATGGTCCTCGAGATCGACGAAGACAAGCGCCGCATCTCGCTGGGCATGAAGCAGTGCCGCGCCAACCCCTGGCACGAGTTTGCCGAGCAGACCAAGCGCGGCGACCGCGTCAAGGGCCCGATCAAGTCGATCACCGACTTCGGCGTGTTC
Source organism: Hydrogenophaga sp. (assembly GCA_030696525.1). Lineage (GTDB taxonomy): Bacteria > Pseudomonadota > Gammaproteobacteria > Burkholderiales > Burkholderiaceae_C > Hydrogenophaga. The sequence continues at coordinate 164 of JAUYSB010000156.1, forward strand.
GTCGGTCTGGCCGCCGGCATCGACGGCCTGGTGCACCTGTCCGACCTGTCGTGGAACGAGCCCGGCGAAACCGCCGTGCGCAACTACAAGAAGGGCCAGGAAGTCGAAGCCATCGTGTTGGCCGTGGACGTCGAGCGCGAGCGCATCAGCCTGGGCATCAAGCAGCTGGACAGCGACCCCTTCACCACCTTCGTGTCGATCAACGACAAGGGTGCCGTGGTGACCGGCAAGGTCAAGACCGTGGATGCCAAGGGCGCCGAGATCGATCTGGGCGAAGACATCCTTGGCTACCTGCGCGCCAGCGAAATCAGCCGTGACCGCGTGGAAGACGCGCGCAACGTGCTGAAAGAAGGCGACGAAGTGACCGCAGTTGTGGTCAACATCGACCGCAAGACCCGCAACATCCAGCTGTCGATCAAGGCCAAGGACCAAGCCGACCAGCAAGAAGCCATGGCCACCCTGAGCCAGTCTTCGGGCAACGCCGGCACCACCAGCCTGGGCGCCCTGCTGCGCGCCAAGCTGGACAACAACGAGAAGTGATGACACACAGACCCCGCCGCTGTGCGGTGGGGTCCTGTGCGCAAAGTCCATCTCATGACCCGAAGTGATCTTGTGGAAGCCCTGGCCGAGCGTTTCGGTCAGCTGACTCAGCGCGATGCGGAATTCGCCGTCAAATCCATTCTGGATGCGATGAGCGAAGCCCTCGTCAACGGCCACCGCATCGAGATCCGGGGCTTCGGCAGCTTTTCGGTCAACCACCGCTCGCCCCGCATGGGCCGCAACCCGCGCTCGGGCGAGAAGGTGGCCATCCCCGAAAAACGCGTGCCCCATTTCAAGCCCGGCAAAGCCCTGCGCGAGCAGGTGGATGCCCGGACGTCGGCCATGCTGAACGCCACCGACAAAGCGCTGATTGACACCTGACGACTACAATCATCCCGCCACGAAAGGGATGATTTGAAATACCTCATGTGGCTGCTCAAGGCAGCCATTTTTTTTGCCCTCTTCGCCTTCGCGCTGAATAACCAGGCGCCGGTGCACGTGCACCTGTTTTTTGGCGCCTATTGGCAGGCGCCGCTGGTGCTGGTGCTGCTGATTGCGCTGGCGCTGGGTGTGGCCCTGGGCGTGCTGGTGATGCTGCCGGTGTGGCTGCAGGCGCGCCGCACGCGGACCACGCCGACACATCCCGCCACAAAGCAACCGATCCATGGATCTTGACCTGACCTGGCTCCTGTGGGGCCTGCCCCTGGCCTTTGCGGCCGGCTGGCTGGCGTCGCGTTTTGACCTGCACCAGTGGCGGCTCGAAGGCCGCCGCGCACCCAAGGCCGTCTTCCGTGGGCTCAACCAGCTGCTCAACGAGCAACAGGACCGCGCCATCGACTCCTTCATCGAGGCGGTGCAGAACGACCCCGACACCTCCGAGCTGCATTTTGCGCTGGGCAACCTGTTCCGCCGCCGTGGCGACTACGACCGCGCCGTGCGGGTGCACGAACACCTGCTCGCCCGCGGCGACCTGAGCCAGAAGGACCGCGACCGCGCCCAACACGCGCTGGCGCTGGACTTTCTCAAAGCCGGCCTGCTCGACCGCGCCGAAGCCGCGCTGCGGCAACTGGAACATTCCGCCTTTGCCGACGAGGCGCGGCAAGCGCTGCTCGGCATTTTTGAGCGCGCTCGCGACTGGCCGCAGGCCATCGCCATGGCCGAACAGCTCGACCGTGAACACGCAGGCGCCTACCAGACGCGCCTGGCCCACTTCTATTGCGAACTCGCCGCTGCGGCCACCAAACGGCAGGCACCCGACGAAGCCCTGCAGTTGCTGCACCAGGCGCGGGCGCGCGCGCCCGAAGCCCCGCGCCCAGGCGTGGAAATCGCCGCGCTGCAGCAATTGCAGCAGCAGCCAGATGCGGCGCTGGACACCCTGATCGCGCTGGCGGCCGAGCACCCACAGACCCTGCCGCTGGTGGCCCACCCCATGGCTCAGTTGGCGCAACAAACCGGGCGCGCCGAGGCGGTTCGGGCGCGGCTGCAACAGCTGCAGCCGGCGCCGCCATCCATCGACGTCACCGAGGCTATCGCCAGCCTCAGCACAGACGCGCAGGCTGCCCGCGCCACCTACCTGCGCCATCTGGAAAGCGAGGCCTCCCTGGTGATGGCGGCCCGATGGCTGGCCAGCGAACCGCTGGGGGGCACACAACAACAGGCCCTGGTGCTGCGCGCACTTGATCAGGCCACGCAGCCCCTCAAACGCTACCGCTGCGCCGCCTGCGGCTTCGAGGCCAAGCAGTACTTCTGGCAATGCCCCGGCTGCCAGAACTGGGACAGCTACCCGACCCGGCGCGTCGAAGAACTTTGACGGACGAAAAAAAACCGCTGCGGTGCAGCGGTTTTTTCGAGGCGGGGCAGATCAAGCGCCCAGCTTCTCTTTGATGCGTGCCGACTTGCCGCTGCGGTCGCGCAGGTAGTACAGCTTGGCGCGGCGCACGTCACCACGGCGCTTGACTTCGATCTTGGCGATACGCGGGCTGTACAGAGGGAAGGTGCGCTCGACGCCTTCACCGTTGGAGATCTTGCGCACGATGAAGCTGGAATTCAGACCACGGTTGCGGCGGGCAATCACCACGCCTTCGTAAGCCTGCAGACGCTTGCGCGTGCCTTCAACCACGCTCACGCTGACGATCACGGTGTCGCCGGGCGCAAAAGTGGGGATTTCCTTGTTCAGGCGAGCAATTTCTTCTTGCTCAAGGGTTTCGATGAGGTTCATGGTTTCCTGTCGATGGTCTTGCACGCGCTACACAAAAGGCCCCGAATCCGATGCCACACAGGTATGGCCAACAGTCGGGGCGGCCGGGCAGAGGACCGCAGAGCCTTGGATTATAGCTTGCGCGGCACGTGGGTGGCAAGCCAGGCCTCGTCGGCCTTGCTCAGAGCCCCTTGTGTGCGGGCGGATTCCAACACATCGGGGCGCGCGCCGGCCGTCACACCCAGGCTGGCCTCGCGCCGGAAACGCTGGATGCGGGCGTGGTGCCCGGACAAAAGCACCTCGGGCACCGCCATGTCACCACCCGGGCCGGTCCACACCTCGGGCCGGGTGTAGTGCGGGCAGTCCAGCAGGCCGCCCAGCGCGGGGTTGAAGCTGTCTTGCTGGTGGCTGCCAGCGTCGCCCAGTACACCGGGCTGCAGGCGGGCCACGGCGTCCAGCAAAGCCAGGGCAGCGATCTCGCCACCGGACAACACAAAGTCACCCAGGCTGACCTGATGCGTCACGAAGCTGTCGATGAAACGCTGGTCTATGCCTTCGTAGCGGCCACACACCAGCACCGCGCCGGCCCCCTGCGCCCACCGCGCCACCTGCGGGTGGTCTAACCGACGGCCGATGGGCGAGAACAGCACAACCGGCGCCGGCACATCGGCCGCATCGGCCTGGGCTTCGGCGCGGGCGAGGCGGGCCGCCTCCAGGCAGCGCGCCAGCGGCTCGACCATCATCACCATGCCGGGGCCACCGCCAAACGGGCGGTCGTCCACGCGCCGGTACTGACCGTCGGCGAAATCGCGCGGGTTCCAGAAACACAGCTCGACCTGACCCGACTCAAACGCACGCCGGTTGATGCCGTTGTGCAGAAACGGCGTGAACAGTTCGGGAAAAAGGGTGAGGATGTCGAAGCGCATGGCGCGGTTCGTCCTCAGTAGTCGGTTTGCCAGTCGACCGTGATGCGACGCGCGGCCAGATCGACCTTGTCGACGTAGACCGAGACAAAGGGGATCAGGCGTTCGGCCACCTTGCCGGCGTCCTCGCCGGCATCGGCACCCTGGGTGTACTCAAGGCACAGCACCGAATGCGGGCCGGTGGGCATGAGGTCTTTGACCACACCCATGTGCACGCCTTCGCGGTTGAAGACGTCCAGGCCCAGCAGATCGACCCAGTAGAACTCGTCGTCCTGGGCGGGCGGAAAGTGCTGCCTTGAAATGAAGATGCGTGCGCCCTTGAGGGCTTCGGCCGCGTTGCGGTCGGGCAGGCCGGCCAGCAGGGCCACCACACCTTTGGCGTGGTCCTTGATCTCGTCGACCGCCACCGACACGACGCCGCTGAAGGCATTGAAGCCACGGGCAAAACGTTCGTCGGGCGGGCAGAGAAACCAGCTCTTGGAATAGAACAGCGCCTGCGGATCGGCGCTGTGGCAGTGCACATGCAGCCAACCCTTGATGCCCCAGGCTTCGGCCAGGCGGCCCACTTCCACCGCATCGACGGGCAAGGTGGCGGGTGTCAGTCCGGGGATCATGTTTTTGGGACGCTCAAAAAGAAACAGACCCCGGGCAAAAAGCACGGGGTCTGTGGCATCACACGATCAGGCTGCGGCCTTGGCGGCGTGCTGCTTGACCAGACGCTCCACGGTGTCGGAGGCCTGTGCGCCCACGCCGGTCCAGTAGGTCAGGCGGTCCTGGGCGATGCGGAACGGCTCTTCGCCGCCCTTGGCCAGGGGGTTGTAGAAACCGATGCGCTCGATGAAGCGGCCATCGCGGCGGTCGCGCTTGTCGGCCACGACGATGCTGTAGAAAGGACGGGCTTTTGCGCCGCCGCGGGAGAGTCGAATGACGACCATGATTTATCCTTCGGGTGGTGGTGACGGTTGCGGCTCATTCAGAGACCGGCCGGCACCGCAAAATTTTGCAACGCTTGAGACACACGACTGACCACCCGGTCAGCGAAACGCCGCAAAGCCCGCGATTATAGCCTTCGCCAGCACGCTGCGCCATGCCGATGCACAGACCCGCCCTCGGACCCGCTCCAACAACCCGCACGCCATGCCTCTGATCCGCCCCAGCACCGACCACGACATCGCCGCCATCACCCGCATCTACGCCCACCACGTGTTGCATGGCACCGGCACCTTCGAGACCACCCCGCCCAGCGAGGCCGACATGCTTGGCCGGCGTGCCGACGTGCTGTCCAAAGGCCTGCCCTGGCTGGTGCTGGAAGACGGCGGGCAGATCATCGGTTTTGCCTACGGCAACTGGTTCAAGCCGCGCCCGGCCTACCGCTTTTCGGTCGAGGATTCGATCTACCTCGCTCCTGAGGCGGCCGGCAAAGGCCTGGGCCGCGCCCTGCTGGCCGAGCTGCTGGCCCGCCTGCAGGCCGGTGGCGTGCGCAAGGTGATGGCAGTCATTGGCGACTCGGCCAATGCCGGCTCCATCGGCGTGCATGCGGCGCTGGGCTTTGACCGTGTGGGGGTGGTCAAGTCCTGCGGCTGGAAGTTCGACCGCTGGCTCGACATTGTGCTGATGGAGAAAAGCCTGGGCGAAGGCGACAGCACCCGCCCTGAATAAGGCGGGCCACACCATGCGAACAAAAAACAAGACCCTTGCCGCCTGGCTGGCGCTGCTGGGCGGCCCGCTGGGCCTGCACCGCTTCTACCTCAAGGGCCTGGGCGACACCCTGGGCTGGTTGTACCCCCTGCCCACCGCGCTGGGGCTGTGGGGCGTGGAGCGCCTGCAGGCGCTGGGGCAGGACGACAAGCTCTCGTGGGTGCTGATCCCGTTGCTGGGCTTCACCGTGGCGAGCACCTGCCTGACGGCCATCGTCTACGCGCTAACCGACCGGGCCAAGTGGAACGCACGCTACAGCACCGCAGCCGACAGCACGGCCGGCAACACCCACGGACTGACCATCACGGCCGTGGTCATTGCGTTGCTGGTGGGCGCCGGCTCGCTGATGGCCAGCCTGGCCTACAGCTTTCAGCACTACTTCGAATACCAGGTCGAGGAAGCGCGAAAAATAAGCCAGTGATCAGTTCGATCTGAACATGAAATAAACCGCGCCGACCATGCAAAAGCCGGCCCACAGGTAGTCCAGCTTGATGGGCTCTTTGAGGTAGAAAACGGCAAAGGGCACGAACACGCTGAGCGTGATCACCTCCTGCATGATCTTGAGCTGGGCCACGCTGAACTGGGTGTGGCCAATGCGATTGGCCGGCACCTGCAACAGGTACTCAAACAGCGCGATGCCCCAGCTCACCAGCGCCGCCACCAGCCAGGGCGAGGCCGCGTGGCTGCGCAGGTGGCCGTACCAGGCGAAGGTCATGAACACGTTGGAGGCCAGCAGCAGGCCCACGGTCTGCAGCGGCACGGGCAGGGATTGCAAATAGGCGATCAAGGCGACTCCCGGCAAAATTCAGGACACCAGCCAGACGATGGCGCTCAGCGTGACCAGACCGGCCGCGGTGGACACGCCGACGCTGGCGGTCACCACGTCTTCGGCCACCCGGTAGCGCTGGGCAAACAGGAACACGTTGGCCCCCACCGGCAAGGCGGCGGCCACCACCATCACCGTCCACGGCAGCCCTTGCAGGCCCCACAACCAGCCGCTGGCGGCCACGCAGGCCGGCAGCGCCAGGTTCTTCAAGACCGTGACCCACAGCGTGTCGCGCCACAGGCCGGCCACGCGGGTGCGCGACATGGTCACACCCACCAGCAGCAGCGCGATGGGGCCGAAGGCGTTGGCCAGCAGTTGCAGCGGTTTGTCCACCACCACCGGCAGGCCCCAGCCGGTCTGGGCAAACAACAGGCCACACAGGATGGGCAGCGGGATGGGGTGGATGACCGTGCTTTTGATGGCCGCCCCCACGCTGGCCCACAGCGAGGACGCGCCCTCGCCCGAAGCCCGGGCCTCGCGCGCCACCACCAGCTCGAAGACGACGGTGATGACGGTCAGCAGCACCAGCGCGTGCACCGAAATCAGTGTCAGCAGGGTCACCAGGCCGGCCTTGCCGTAGGCCAGCTCCACCAAGGGAATGCCGATCATCACGGTGTTGGAAAACACCCCGGCCAAGGCCAGCGCGACGGCCCGCCGGTGAAAGCCCTGCACAGCCAGCAACACAAAAAACAGGCCCAGGGCGGCACTGAAATACACCAGCAAAGGCAAGGTGTCGAGCTGCTCCACCCGCACCGAACTCATGGTGCGGAACAGCAGGGCCGGGATCAGCACCAGAAACACCAGGTTGGACAGATCGCGCACCGCGCTGTCGCGTATCCACTGCAGGCGCCCCGCCAAAAAGCCCAGCGAGATCAGGAGCACGACCGGCGTCAGCGACACCAGAACAGGTTGTTGGGAGGGGAAATTCACGGCCGCGATGTTACCCGCAGGGTCCGCCCGGAAACGGCGCCGCCGTCGTCAACATGTGGCATCGCTTCTGTTAGTGTCAAAACATGAGCGCGCTTTCACTCGACTTTCTCTCGCTGCCCCTGATGGCAGCCGCCGCGCTGGTGTTTGCCAGCGTGCTCGCCGGCCTGTTTTCTGCCCGCCTGGGTTTCTCGTTCCTGCTGATTTTTTTGGTGGCCGGCCTGTTGGCCGGAGAGGACGGCCCGGGCGGCCTGAAGTTCGACGATTTCCGCTTGAGTTTCTGGGTCGGCAACGTGGCGCTGGCCGTGATCCTGCTCGACGGCGGGTTGCGCACCGAACAGTCCACCTTCCGCACCGGCCTGCGGCCCTCGCTGTTGCTGGCCACGCTGGGCGTGCTGCTGTGCGCCGGCATCACGGGGGCGGCGGCGCACTGGCTGCTGGCGCTGGACTGGCCGCGTGCGCTGCTGCTGGGCGCCATCGTGGGCTCCACCGACGCGGCGGCCGTGTTCGCTCTGCTCAAGAATTCGGGCGTGCGGCTGAACGAGCGTGTGGCCGCCACGCTGGAAATCGAATCCGGCATGAACGACCCGATGGCGGTGTACCTGACGCTGGCGCTGATCGGTGTGGCCCTGGGCGCCCAGGACGCGGGTGGCGCCAGCGTGCTCGACTGGCTGCAGTCCTTTGTGCAGCAGTTCGGTCTGGGCGCCTTGCTGGGGGCCGGCGGCGGCTGGGCGCTGGCCGAGATGCTGCGCCGCGTTCAGTCACGTTTTGACACCGGCGACGGCGTGCTCGCGCTGCTGCTGCTGTCGGGCGGGCTGGCGGTGTTTGCCTTCACCACCTGGGCCGGCGGCTCGGGCTTTCTGGCCGTGTACGTGCTGGGCGTGGTGGTGGGCAACCACGCCAGGCAGGCGGTGGCGCCCGCCCTGGCCGCCATGGACGGCTACGCCTGGCTGGCGCAGGCGGGCATGTTCCTGCTGCTGGGCTTGCTGGCCACCCCCAGCGAAGTGACCCGCACCTTCTGGCCCGCGCTGGGTCTGGCCGTGGTGCTGATGGCGGTGGCGCGCCCGCTGTCGGTGTGGCTGTGTTTGCTGCCGTTTCACTTCACGCCGCGCGAGATCGCCTACATCGCCTGGGTCGGGCTGCGCGGCGCGGTGCCGATTGTGCTGGCGGTGTTTCCACTGATGGCCGGCGTCGAAGGCGCGATGATTTTCTTCAACGTGGCGCTGGTCGTCGTGCTGGCCTCCTTGCTGTTGCAGGGTTCCACCATCGCCCTGGCAGCGCACAGGCTGGGGCTGGCCCTGCCGGACCCGCTGGACACCGTGCTCACGCGCCAGGTGTTCGGCGACTTTGCACTCGCCGCACACACGCCGCTGTCGGCGCTGTGCGCGTTTTACGACCTGCCGCCGCCCGAGAACGCAGATCAGTCGGTGGCGCAATGGATGCAGACCCGGCTCAACCGCCCGCCGGTGGTGGGCGATGCGGTGCGCCTGGGCGCTGCCGAACTCAGCGTGCGCGACATGGACGGTGGGCGCATCGCACGCGTGGGCATGCGCCTGCTTGACGACTGAAACACCGAACTTTGCCGGGGCTTGACACAACCGGCCACGCCACCCGCGGGGCTTGAGCTATAGTTAATAACCAATTGGTCATTAACACACATGCCCACCCCACCGCCCACAGCCCAGCCCGAGGCCGAAACGCCACACAAACGCGAGCGCCGCAAAGAGGCGCGCCCGGGTGAGTTGCTGGATGCCGCGCTGGACCTGTTCGTGGAAAAGGGCTTTGCGGCCACCCGGGTGGAAGAGGTGGCCGCCCGCGCAGGGGTGTCCAAAGGCACGCTGTTCCTGTATTTCCCCAGCAAGGAAGACCTGTTCAAGGCGGTGGTGCGCGAAGCCATCACCGGCCGCTTTGACGAGTGGAAAGCCGAGTTGGACAGTTTTCCCGGCGACACCGGCGAGTTGGTGCGCGAATGCATGCTGCGCTGGTGGGAGCGCATCGGCAACACGCGGGCGTCGGGCATCACCAAGCTGGTGATGAGCGAGGCCGGCTCCTTCCCCGAAATCGCCGCCTTCTACACCCAGGAAGTGATCGAACCCGGCAACGCACTGGTGCGCCGCATCCTGGAGCGGGGCGTCAAGCGCGGCGAGGTGCGCGACATCGATCTGGACAGCGCCTGCCACAGCATCATCGCGCCCATGATTTTCCTGACCATGTGGAAACACTCGCTCGGCCCCTGCTGCGCGGTCCAGCCCACACTGGACCCGCGGGCCTTCATCCTGGCGCAGGCCGACATCCTGACCCACGGCCTGCTCAAGCCCCCGACACGGACACCTTCGACATGAAACGCTGGATCACCTGGTTGTTGTGGGGCGCGCTGCTGCTGGCGGTGGCCCTGGGCGTGGCGCGCGCGCTGAACGCCCGCAAGACCCAGCAGGCGGCGGCCACCCAAGCGGCCGAGGCCCTGCGCGCCAACGCCGTGCTGGGTTTGGCTGCGGCTGATGTGCTGGTGGCGCAAAACACCGAGATGACGACCGGCGTGGCCTTGTCGGGCCCGCTCAAGGCCGTGCGCAGCGCCGCCGTGAAAGCCAAGGTGGCAGGCGAGCTGCAAGGGCTCACGCTGCGCGAAGGCGACAGCGTGCGCGCCGGCCAGGTGATCGCCCGCATCGACAACACCGAAGGCCTGGCCCGCGTGCGCCAGGCCAGCCAGCAGGCCGAGGGCGCGCAGGCGCAGGTGGCCATTGCCCAGCGCCAGCGCGACAACAATCAGGCCCTGGTCAACCAGGGCTTCATCTCGCGCACCGCGCTCGACACCTCGCTGGCCAACCTCGATGCCGCCCAGGCCAGCCACCAGGCGGCGCTGGCCGCGCTGGACATTGCCAGAAAGGGCCTGGCCGACACCGAACTGCGCGCCCCCCTCAACGGCCAGGTGGCCAGCCGGCTGGTGCAGAACGGCGAGCGCGTGGCGCTGGACACCCGCATCGTCGAAATCGTGGACCTCTCGGCGCTGGAGCTTGAGGCCGCACTCGCACCCAGCGATGCACTGAATGTGCGCGTGGGCCAGAAGGCCGAGCTGCTGATCGAAGGCGCCACCCTGCGCGTGCCCGCCACGGTGGCGCGCATCAACCCCACGGCCCAGGCCGGCAGCCGCAGCGTGCTGATCTACCTGCTGCTCGACAAGACCGAGGGCCTGCGCCAGGGCCTGTTTGCCCAAGGCCAACTTCGCACCGGCCAGACGCAGGGCGTGGCCGTGCCGCTGTCGGCCGTGCGCACCGACAAACCGCAGCCCTACCTGCAACTGGTGCGCGAGGGCAAGGTGATGCACCAGACCGTGGCGCTGGGCACGCGTGGCCGCGTGTTGGACGAAGACTGGGTGGCGGTGACACCGCTGGCCGCTGGCGAACAGGTCTTGCGGGTGAGCGTGGGCGCGCTGCGCGAGGGCACGGCGGTCAGCCTGGCCAGCCAGCCCAAATAAGCCCGGCAACACACCATGTGGTTCACCCAGGTCTCGCTGCGCAACCCGGTCTTTGCGACCATGGTCATGCTCGCCTTTGTGGTGCTGGGGGCCTTCTCCTACCAGCGGCTGCAGGTCGATCAGTTCCCCAACATCGACTTCCCCGTGGTGGTGGTCACCACCACCTACCCCGGCGCATCGCCCGAGATCGTTGAATCCGAGGTGACCAAAAAGGTCGAGGAGTCGGTCAACGCCATCGCCGGCATCAACAAGCTGACCTCGCGCAGCTACGAAAACCAGTCGGTGGTGATCATCGAGTTCCAGCTCCACATCGACGGCCGCAAGGCGGCCGAGGACGTGCGCGAAAAAATCGCCCTGCTCAAGCCCTTGCTGCGCGACGAGGTGGAAGAACCCCGGGTGCTGCGCTTCGACCCGTCCAGCCGCGCGGTCTGGTCGGTGGCGGTGCTGCCTGAACCGAATGGCCCCACCGCCGCAGAGTTGACCAACTGGGCCGACCAAACGCTCAAGAAGCGGCTGGAAAACGTGCGCGGCGTGGGTGCCGTGAACCTGGTCGGTGCC
>JAUYSB010000179.1 GCA_030696525.1 Hydrogenophaga sp.
TCTTGTGCAGCTCTTTCGCGTAGGCCACTGCCTCTGCACTGGAGCGGATGTCGGGCTCGGTCACGATCTCCAGCAGCGGTGTGCCGGCGCGGTTGAGGTCGATGCCCGACTGGCCGATGAAATCTTCGTGCAGCGACTTGCCCGCGTCTTCTTCGAGGTGGGCGCGCACCAGGCGCACGGTTTTCTTTTCTTCGCCAAGAAAGAAGCTCACCTCGCCACCCTGCACCACCGGGATCTCGAACTGGCTGATCTGGTAGCCCTTGGGCAGGTCGGGGTAAAAGTAGTTCTTGCGCGCGAACACGCTCTCTTCGGCGATGTGCGAACCCAGGGCCAGGCCCAGGCGGATGGCGCGCTCGACCGCGCCCCGGTTCATCACCGGCAGTGTGCCGGGCAGGGCCAGGTCCACCGCACAGGCCTGGGTGTTGGGCTCGGCGCCAAAGGCGGTGGGTGCGCGGCTGAAAATTTTGCTCTGGGTGGAGAGCTGGGCGTGGGTCTCGAAGCCGATCACGACTTCGTAGCCGTGCACCAGCAGGGATGTCGTCTGGCTCATGCGAAGGCCTCGGGGGAACGGGTGTGCCAATCGGTGGCTTGCTGGAAGGCGTGGGCCACGCCCAGCAGGCGCGACTCGTCGAAGTAGTTGCCCACAAGCTGCAGGCCCACGGGCATGTGGCCGGCGCCAAAACCGGCGGGTACGCTCATGCCGGGCAGGCCGGCCAGGCTGGTGGACAGGGTGTAGATGTCGGCCAGGTAGTTGGCCACGGGGTCATCGCTTTTTTCACCGATCTTCCAGGCCACGGTGGGCGCCACCGGGCCGGCGATCACGTCGCACTGGGTGAAGGCTTGCTGGAAGTCCTGCGCGATCAGGCGGCGGATCTGCTGCGCCTTGAGGTAGTAGGCGTCGTAGTAGCCGTGGCTCAGCACGTAGGCGCCGATCATGATGCGGCGCTGAACCTCGGGGCCAAAACCCTCGCTGCGCGACTTCTTGTACATGTCGATCAGATCGTCGTACTGCGCGGCGCGGTGGCCGAACTTGACACCGTCGAAGCGGCTCAGGTTGGAGCTGGCCTCGGCCGGGGCGATGACGTAGTACACCGGAATCGACAGCTCGGTGCGCGGCAGCGCGATGTCCACCAGCGTGGCGCCCAGCTTTTCGTGTTCGCTGAGCGCGGCGCGCACGGCGGCCAGCACGTCGGGCGCGCAACCCTCGCCAAAAAACTCCTTGGGCAGGCCGATGCGCAAGCCCTTGAGCGGCTGGGCGGCGGTGGCCTGGGGCAGCGGCTTCAACATGCCGGCGCTGTAGTCCTCGGCGGCACGGTCCAGGCTGGTGGAATCGCGGTCCAGATCGGGGCCGGCCATGGCGGTGAGCAGGGCGGCGCAATCGGCGGCGCTGCGGGCCATGGGGCCGGCCTGGTCGAGGCTGGAGGCAAACGCCACCATGCCGTAACGCGAGCAGCGCCCGTAGGTGGGCTTGATGCCGGTGATGCCACAAAAAGCCGCCGGCTGGCGGATGGAGCCGCCGGTGTCGGTGCCGGTGGCGGCGGGCACCAGGCGCGCGGCCACGGCGGCGGCCGAGCCACCCGACGAACCACCCGGAATGCGCGACACATCCCACGGGTTGTGGGCCGGGCCGTAGGCCGAGTTGTCGTTGCCCGAGCCCATGGCGAACTCGTCGCAGTTGAGCTTGCCCAGCGTCACCGCGCCGGCTTCGGCCAGTTGGCGCACCACGGTGGCGTCGAACGGGCTTTGGTAACGCTCCAGCATCTTGCTGCCAGCGGTGGTGGGGAAATCGCGGGTGACGAAGATGTCCTTGTGCGCGATGGGCACGCCCAGCAGCGGTGTGCGCTCGCCGGCAGCGATGCGGGCATCGGCCGCGCGGGCCTGGGCCAGGGTGGCGTCTTCGTTGAAGGCCAGGTAGGCGCCGAGGCCGGCGTGCTGTTTGGCACGGGTCAGCAAGTGTTGGGCGGCTTCGACGGCGGAGAACTGCTTGTCCGCAAGGGCCGCTGCCATGTCGGCCACGCCGAGAGTGTGCATGTCGCTCATTCAATCACCTTGGGCACAAGGAACAGGCCGCGCTCGACGGCGGGCGCGCTTTTCTGGTTGGCTTCGCGCTGGTTGGGTTCACTGGCGATGTCGTCGCGCAGGCGCAGGGCCACGTGGTCGATGACGGCGGTGGGGTGGGCCAGCGGCGCCACGCCGGTGGTGTCCACCGCGTTCATCTGTTCGACGATGTCAAAAAAGCCGTTGAGCTGAGTGAGCATGCGCTCACTTTGCTCGGGCGACAGCGAGAGCCGCGCCAGGTTCGCGATGCGCGAAATGTCGTTGGATTGCAGTGACATGGGGCAGAGCCGGCCGGGAGGCCGGATGTAAAAGTGCGTGAAATGGTCGCCCAAGGGCGGCCTGGGTCACAGGCGATGCGTTATTATCCAGCGTTTGACGGCAAGAACCCGCCAGATCGCTGCGAGATCGCTCTGATTGACCCGTTTTTGCCCAGCCAAACACCGCGCCCAACACGCACAACGCACTCCCGACGCACAACCCCAATCTCCGGGGCGAGGTCCCAGCGAGCCGCCGGCCCGCCCCGACAGGACTATCCAACATGTTCGAAGTTTTTCGTCGGCACTTTTCGACCGACCTGGCCATTGACCTCGGCACGGCCAACACCCTGATCTACGTGCGCCACAAGGGCATCGTGCTGGACGAGCCCTCGGTCGTGTCCATCCGCCACGAGGGCGGCCCCCAGGGCAAAAAATCCATCCAGGCGGTGGGCCACGAGGCCAAGGCCATGCTGGGCAAGGTGCCGGGCAACATCGAGGCCATCCGCCCGATGAAAGACGGCGTGATCGCCGACTTCACCGTCACCGAGCAGATGCTCAAGCAGTTCATCAAGATGGTGCACCCGCGCTCCATGCTGCGCCCCAGCCCGCGCATCATCATCTGCGTGCCCTGCGGCTCCACCCAGGTCGAACGCCGCGCCATCCGCGAGTCGGCGCTGGGCGCCGGCGCCTCCGAGGTCTACCTGATCGAA